>CAYGJQ010000087.1:2948-7498 GCA_964350285.1 uncultured Candidatus Peribacteria bacterium
CACGATCTGCTTTATCCACCAGCCGAAATCCTCACCAAACATTTCAGAGTCAAAAATCTCGAAAGTTTTGGCCTGAGCAACAATCCCCAGCTTACTGCCGCCGCCGCCCGTCTCCTCAACTACTTTCAAGAAACTCAGAAAACCGACCTCAACCACATCAACAGCCTCCGAACCTACTCCCTCGGCGACTTTATGGCGCTCGACGAAGCCACTCTCCGCCACCTCGAACTTTTCGAAACTATCCGTGATCACACCAAGGAAGGCTCCCTTTTTAACGTTATCGACGCCACAGTCACTCCCATGGGAGCCCGTCGTCTCAAAAGCTGGCTGCTTCACCCCTTAGTCGACTTAGAACAAATCAATGATCGTCTAGAGGCTGTCGCCGAATTTCATCAAAAAACACCTCTCCGCGACACCTTGCGAGAAGCCTTTAAACCAGTCAAAGACATCGAGCGCCTCGTATCCAGGCTCACACTCCAATCCGGTAATGCCCGCGATCTCATCGGCCTCAGAGAGTCTCTCAAGGCCCTTCCAGCAGTGAAGTCGATTGTCGACCAAACTCAGTCAACACGACTCCAGGAGCTTCACCAATCACTCGACTGTTGTGAGGATCTCGTTGACATCTTAGAAAAGTCGATTGAAGAGGATCCACCAGCCACTCTCCGCGACGGTGGCATGATCAAAGCCGGACTTCACCAAGAACTCGACGAACTCAAAGCCATCTCCCGTGAAGGAAAAGGCTTCATTCAACAACTCCAACAAAAAGAAATCGAACGCACCGGCATCACTTCCCTCAAGGTCAAGTACAACAAAGTGTTCGGCTATTACCTCGAAGTCAGTAAATCAAATCTTAGCGCCGTCCCAGATGATTACATCCGTAAGCAAACTCTCGTAAACGCTGAACGTTTCATTACTCCTGAACTCAAAGAATACGAAGAAAAAGTCCTCGGCGCCGAAGACAAAATCAAGGACCTCGAATATCAGCTTTTCCAAGAAATTCGTCAAAAAATCGTCGACAACGCTCCACGTCTCCAGCAAGTAGCCAAGAACATTTCTCATTTCGATGTCCTCAGCGCTCTCGCCCACACCGCCATCCAGAATCGCTACGTTAAGCCAGAAATTAACGAAGACCAAGCTTTAGAAATTCAAGAGGGAAGACATCCAGTTGTCGAAAAAATGACCTTTGCCGGCAATTTCATCCCCAACGACACTTATCTAGACCACGAATCCCAGCAAATCGCGTTGATCACCGGTCCCAATATGGGCGGTAAATCAACATACCTTCGCCAAGTTGCGCTGATTACGCTGCTTGCTCACATCGGTAGTTTTGTCCCCGCACAGTCAGCCAAGATCCCGTTGGTAGACCGAATTTTCACCCGCGTAGGCGCTGCTGACAACCTCGTCAAAGGACAATCAACGTTCATGGTCGAAATGCAAGAAGCCGCCCACATCCTCCACAACGCGACCAACAAATCGCTAGTAATCCTCGACGAAATCGGTCGCGGAACCTCCACCTACGATGGCGTTTCAATTGCCTGGGCCATCACTGAATACCTCCACCACACCATCCAAGCCAAAACTCTTTTTGCTACCCACTACCACGAATTGATTTCATTAGCCGAAAAACTCCCAAAAGCCCAAAACCTCTCCATCGCCGTCAAAGAAACGGCTGAACAAGGCGTAGTATTCCTCTATAAAATCCTCCCAGGTGGAGTAGATAAAAGCTACGGAATCGAAGTAGCCAAGCTTGCCGGATTACCAAATGAAGTAGTCTCCAAATCCAAAGAAATCCTCACCAACCTCGAAGAAGGAGTAGTGGAAGCCGGCATCCGCCAACAACTGGACAACACTCCTCAACAGTCTTTATTCGTCGAAGCCGGGCCAACCGAATCTCGACAACATCAGCCAGTAGTTGATGACCAAGCTGAAAAACTCAAAAAAGAAATCGAAAAAATTGATGTCAATAATTTGACGCCGATCGAAGCGTTGCAGAAGCTAAATGAACTGAAGGAGGTCTAGCGTCTTTTAGCAGCCATGCTATCTACTCCATTACGCTTTGTAATCTACATCTTCTGCACCCCATATCGTTACTGATAAATCTTTCAAAGCCCCTACTCTTTGAGCTGTGTCACATACTAAAAACTCAATGAGGAAAAATTCTCTTACTTTGGCCTGGAGCTCAGGAGACAAATCCCCTAGCGTTATCTCTTTAGCCCGCTCCATGCGCTCTTCTTCAGGTAAATCCAACAGATCACGAACATTATCAGCTGTAAGTTTCTTCATAAATTTCAATTAAAATCCAAGGAGAGAATTTAGCATAAAAAAAACTCACTGTCAATCATTGGTTCCTCTTAAGTCATCTCCTTCCTCATCTTCTCCCTTGCATCTTCATCCAACGTTGCCCGATTGTCCGCTATTTTGAGGTTCCAGTCCCCAACAACATATTTGCCATTCTCAACATCCTGCCCAACCACAATCCCTGCCCCCACAAACGACCCACTGCCAACCTTAACCCCCGGCATAAAACTAGTATTCACACCAACACGAACATTGTCACCGACCACAATCCCAAACTTATTCCGACCAGAATCAACTTTTTCATCATTGCAATTCACCGAAATATTCTTTTCATCAAGCCGTAAATTACCTACCACCGTCCCCGCTCCAAACGAGCAATTGGTCCCAATCACGCTATCACCAATGTAATTCGAATGCGTCCAAACATCGTCGCCCAAGAAAGACCGCGCAACTTCAGTTGAAAACCCAATCACACAGTTGTCTCCAACATAAGAAGAGCGCACCAAGGCGTTATTTGCCACAATTGTATTCTTGCCTAAATAAACCGGACCATTGATCACCGCACCATCAAAAACCTTCACTCCCGGCTCAATAATCACATTTCCTTTAATCACCGCAGTATCCGCAATCTCCGCTTCCGGCGAAATCTCGCCAGGAACACGATCAAAAATATAATCTGCCACCGCAAACACATGCCACGGATACTTTAATGCATGCCAGAAATTAGTGTATTCAACAGCTTGGAACTTGATGTCATTAGCCATCATATTCGCCATCGCCACTTCATAAACATCATCATTTTCACTTTCGGCATTTTCGATATATTCAAATAACTTCTGCGGTTCCCGATGATAGTGCACCACAATATTTACCATATTACTGGGCTCATTCCCCGCGCCCGGTTTCTCCACAAGATGTTCAATCCGATTATCATGACCAAGCTGCATATAGCCGCCAGGAAAATATTCATCAACAACTTTCGCCAATAAAAATCCATAATAATCATCATTTTTCACCGCCTCTATCATCACCTTAAACGCCTCATCATCAACCACATCATTAGAGCTCACCAACAAAAACGGCTCATCACCAATCTCATGCCTCGCCGATAAAATCCCCGCCGACATCCCATATCCCACCTGTTCTACTACCGTCGTGCGTTTTGGGTAGTCATTGGCAAATGCCTCGATGTGAGTATTGTTATGAGGTCCTGCAACCAAGATAAAGTCATCTAAACCAGCTTTTGCCATCGTATCTAATTGCCATTCCAAAAGCGTCTTTCCACAGAATTTTAAAAAGTTTTTGTCATTGATCGGTTGAAACCGTCTGCTTTTCCCTGCTGCCAGTACCACAACTTTCATATGTTTAGAGTTAAGATTCGAAGCCACCTTATCCTACAGAGAAAAAACTACGATAAAAATATTGACATTGCTGCAACTTATGTTAAAGCCCTCGCACATTTTGACAATAAGGAGAGCAAAACGTACGGGTGAGGACACACCCAAGAAAGCAACGAACAAGAGCCCAACTACCAGAGCATTCTTATTAACCCACACTATGAGGTGTAAATAAGAAAATGCATCACTAGGCGCATATGCCCTCGCCGCCATCGATGGCAAAAGGGTAAACCGGTTGATTCAGTATAAGGAGTAATCATGAATCGATTCACCGGGCTCATGGTAATGTTCGCATTGTTTTTCTCTGGGTGCTCGATTTACATCGACATTCCGTACGTCCCACCACAAAAGGAGAAGCCGTCCACTTCTCTTCCCCCCAAAATAGTGAAGCCACAGCGGGAAAAACCATTGAGTAATGGTGTCTGCGAGTACGAGTGTAAGGACTGTGTCCTGTACTTTGATCGCATAACCCAGAAGCAATACATGGTCTGCCAGGGTGACGTTCTTAAGGACTACGGTCCTGTGCGTCATGTATGTTCCACTGGTCCATACGACCCCAGCAGCGAAAGCTGTTACGTTCCTTCACTGATCACACCGGACACGCAGGTGGCTTTAGCTCGCTCCTCATGTGAGCAGGGTCTATTGTCTTACTGCGTGAAGCGTCCTGCTTCTCGTCCGAAGGGCTACGTCAATGCTGACTTTTAACAGTTGGTTTGTAGTCGCTCTCCTTCCTCCTTTCTAATAATGGTCTTCATAAAAACTTCATAAATTTTTTCGTTTTTTTTCATATTTGGTTGCTAAGGTAAAAGTGTTAGCTAACAGCAGAGGCTTGGAATTAGGTAAGAACGAAGCGTG
>CAYGJQ010000088.1:0-7479 GCA_964350285.1 uncultured Candidatus Peribacteria bacterium
ATCCAAGACGCAGCACATACAGGATGCCCATGAAGCCATTCGCCCAACTGATGTCCAGCGACGACCCGACAAGATCGACGGTGACGGTGCTGATTTATATGCTCTCATCTGGAAACGCTTCATTGCCTCACAGATGACCTCAGCTCGCTATAGCGTGACACAATTATTGATTCTAGCGGGCAAGCAAAGC
This sequence comes from uncultured Candidatus Peribacteria bacterium, assembly GCA_964350285.1. Classification (GTDB taxonomy): domain Bacteria; phylum Patescibacteriota; class Gracilibacteria; order UBA1369; family CAYGJQ01; genus CAYGJQ01. The sequence goes on from CAYGJQ010000088.1 coordinate 191, forward strand.
GATAAACCATTCCCATTGGCGTTCAAAGCACAGGGTCGTGAATTGGTTTTTGATGGTTTCAAGTTCTTCCGGGGTGCTGAAAAATTGATAGTATTTGATGATAGTTGAGGTTTCGGGATCTTTGGTGTCGTCGACACCTTTGGAATCGGTGACGATGCCCATGATTTGTTTGCGGAGAGTTTTTTCATCAGCGAAGAAATTGATGACATTTCCATAGCTTTTGCTCATTTTACGTTCGCCGTCGGTACCAGGAACTGTGGCGACATCTTCTTTAATGGCGGCTTCTGGGAGCTTGAATGTTTCGCCATAAATGGTGTTGAACTTAATAGCAAGGTCACGACAGATCTCGATATGTTGTTTTTGATCTTTTCCAACAGGTACGAGATCAGGTGAGTAAAGAAGGATGTCCGTGGCTTGCAAGACAGGGTAGGTGAAGAGGCCAACTGTTGGGTCTTTTGATCCTTTGGCTTTGGCGTCTTTCCAAGCGTGGGCGCGTTCAAGGAGTCCCATGTGACAGATGCAGCTGAAGATCCAAGTGAGTTCTGCATGTTCTGGGACAGCGCTTTGTTTAAAGAGGATGGTCTTTTCTGGGTTGAGGCCGAGGGCGAGGTAGTCGATTACTAATTCTTTAGTATAGCGGCGGAGTTCATCGGGGTTGCGGGTAGTGGTCAGAGCGTGGAGGTCGGCGATCATGTAGACGCAAGTGTGCTCTGCTTGCATTTCGATGTGAGATTTCATAGCGCCAAGGTAGTTGCCGAGGTGAGGGTTGCCGCTGGGTTGGATGCCAGAGAGGATGCGTTTCATTGGTGATATGTGTTAGATTTACGCGACTTATTATAGATGAAAAGCCGTTTAGCAAAATATGGACTGTTTAATGGGCGTTGACAGGGGCGGCCCTTCGTGTTTTAATTTTAGCGCTTGAATTTAAAAATAATCAGATGTCGTCATTTTATTCGGAGTCATTAGGCTTTGAGGAAATGAACGGGGGAGATGTCGCCAATGAAGCTGAGGGTGGTGCTTCCGTTCAGGAAAATCAGGATATCAATGATTCTAAGGGGCCGATTTTGGCAGCGGAGAATCTTTGTTATAAAAGAGTTGATTTAGCTTTTAGTCCGGCTAAATTTGATTTGCCGGTAGGGATGGGGCTGGTTTTGGAGCTGGGTGGTCGGGTGGAGTTGAGGTTTGTGCGAGTGGCAGGGGGTGGAGTGAAAGTTTATCGTAGCTTGAGTGAATATGATTTTTTTACTTTGGAAGATTTAAGTGCTGGGGTGTTTGCTGGGTCTTTCCCGATTTTTAGAGATTCGGATACCGCAGCGTTTGGTGGCTGTGAAGGTAAAAGGGCTTTGTTGGTGAATTGTCCAGGGCTGAAGGATGAGGAGGTGATGATTTTTGGGAATGGTGATTCTTTGTGGTTTTCAGATCCCGGTCTGGGACGGCAAAGCGAAGGGAATGTGGTGCATGGCCCTTATCAGGCTGGAGATATGGATGAGAATGTTGAGACTTCTTATGGGGCGTTGAAAGATTTGAAGGATCAGGGCGCAAAGTATCTATGGCGTGATTCGTTGACGATTGATTCTGCTAATTTGCCAGATCACGAATTCCAGATTGGTGAAGTGACAATTAAATTGTCTTTGAAATTGTTTGCCAAGAGAAAACGTTTGAAGATTACATATATTCATAATGGTGATGAAATAAAGCCGTTTCCAGGTCCGATTACGATTCCTCATTTAATGAGAGATCCAGCTGGTATCGGTCCCAATGCCTTGCCAACGATTTTAGTGGGCTCGGAATTAAGGTTGCCGGAGTATTGGCAGTTGCCATTGAAATTGAAAAAGCCAGGCGTTGAAGGTTTTCATGCGAAGTTTATTTTGGATTCCGTGAGCGGTGGAGTGATAGTACAGGATTTTTCAGCGTCGGGGTTGGTGGTGAGGGGGCCGTCGGTAAAGCATTTGATGGCTAATACTCAGGTAAGTGTGGAGCGTTTGTTGAAAGATTAGCTTGAAAAGATTGGGTCGACGTCGTGAATCCAGTCTTTTAGGAGGTTGGGGTCTTTTTTATTGGCTTGGTGAATGATTTGATGCGGGGTTTCGGAATTGATTAGGATGCACCAGCGGTATTTATCGTTGCGTTTGTGGAGCATTGCGGGGTAGAGGGAAATTTTAGGGGTTAGGGATTGGGGATAAGGGATTAGGTTTTTGAGGATTTCGTCTAGTTCTTTTTTGGTTTTTTGGGCGGTTTGGAAGGCGGTTTTGGCGTCGGGGTGTTCGTAGGTGAGTTTGATTAGTTTGGAGAATGGGGGGTAGTTGAAGGATTGGCGGATTGGGAGTTCGTGGTGGTAGAAATCGATAAAGTCTTGTTGGGAAGAGAGTTGCATGATGTCAGTTTCGGGGTTGTAGGTTTGGATTAGTACTTCGCCGTTACCGCTTTTGCGGCCAGCGCGGCCGGCTACTTGGGTGAGGAGTTGGAAGGTGCGTTCGTGGGCGCGGAAGTCGGGCATGTGGACGCCAACGTCAGCTAAAATGACGCCAACAAGATTCACTTTTGGGAGGTGTAGTCCTTTGCTGATCATTTGGGTGCCGATGAGGATGTCGGCTTCGTGGTTGCGGAAGGCTTCGTAGATTTCTTTGAAGCCGTGTTTGGTGCTAGTGGTGTCTTTGTCGGCGCGGAGGATGCGGGCGTGGGGGAAGATTTCTTGGAGTTCGCTTTCGACTTTTTGGGTGCCGGCGCCGAAGAATTTAATGTTTGCACTTTGGCATTCGGTGCAGGTTTCCGGTGGTTGTTGGACGATGCCGCAGTGGTGGCAAAGTAAGACTGGTTTTGATTGGAAAGATGGTTTTTGGTGGTAGGTCATTGTGATGTCGCACTTGTGACAATTCACGGTGTGGCCGCAGTCTTTGCAAAGAATGGTGGAAGAGCTGCCACGTTTGTTTAGGAAAAGGAGCACTTGTTCTTTTTGTTCGATTTTTTGAGCGATGCGCATGCGGAGTTCGTCGCTGAAAATGGAGTAGTTGTTTTTTTGTTGTTCGCGGCGGAGGTCGATCAGTTTGATGGCGGGGAGTTCGGTTTGGTTGAAGCGGGCTTTCAGTGAAAGGAGTTGGTGCGTTTGATGGAGGCTGTGGTAGTAGCTTTCGATTGAAGGGGTGGCGCTACCGAGTACTACTTTGCAGCCAGTGAGTTCGCTGACTTTAAAGGCCACGTCGCGGGCGTGGTAGCGAGGGGATTGGTCTTGTTTGTATGAGGTGTCGTGTTCTTCATCGAGGATAATTGCGCCAAGGTTTTGATAGGGGGCGAAGATCGAAGAGCGTGAGCCGATGACGAGTTTGGAACGATTGTGGTAGATGTCTTCCCAGGCTTGAATCTTTTCACCAGCGGAGAGTTTGGAATGGATGACGCTGAGTTGGGAAGGGAAGGATTTTTGGAAATAACGGACGGTTTGTGGTGTGAGAGCGATTTCGGGGACCAGAATTAAAACTTGTTTGCCTTGCTGGGCGTAATGGGTGGCTAATTGGAGATAGATTTCAGTTTTTCCGGCACCGGTTACACCGTGTAAGACAAAGCTCTTTTTTCCTGAGCTAATAATTTGTTCAAATGCTGTCTTTTGGGTTTCAGTGAGCGTACGGTGGGATGAAGTGATGGCTTCGATTGATTCGTTGATTTCCTTTTTACGGCGTTTGACTTTGCTGAGTAATTTTTTTGGGACAAATGATTGGAGGATTTTGTTCAAAGGACAGAAGTAATACTCTGACATCCACTGCATTAGTTCTAGCTGCCAACTGCTGAGGCCGATTTCCTCGCTGATTTGAAGAATGGCCTTGGTTTGGAATTTGGGATTGCGGGAATGGCGGCTGAGGATTAAGCCTTTGGTGGTTGAGTTACGGAGGGGAATCTCGACGATACGGCCGGGTTGGAATTTGTCTGCGTCTTCTTCGGGCAGGGCGTAAGTGAGCGTGGGTTGGCCGGTGAAGAGTTTGCGAGTTGTGAGGATTTCGGCGTACACGGTTGGAGGAGGGGGCTAGGAGTTAGGAAGCTAGGAGGCTCGGTTTTTGGTCTTATTTTATATGTCCTTCTAGGGGTTGAAGTTTAGCATTTGGTGGGGGCTTGGGCATTAAAAAAATGTCGCCCGGGTGGGGGCGACATTTTGTAGTCGTATTTGTGGTTGATTACTTGGCGGTCACTTTTTCGTCTTCTTGGATGCCGTAGCGAGTGGTGATTACTTCGTCGTTTTTCTTGAGTCCGGATTTGATTTCTACCAGGTTGCCTTCGATTTTGCCGGTAGTAACAATATGTTTAGTGGCTTTGCCTTTGAGGTTGAGGTAAACGAAGGTGTCCTTTTGAAAGTAGACGCTTTTGAGAGGAATCCAGGTGCCAGTTGCAGTAATGTTTTCCGAGTCACGTGGTTGTTGGAATTGAACTGAGACGATGCCGCCTGGTTTTACTGATGAGGTGGCTGCTTTGTGGTCGAAAATGATTTCTACTTCACCGGTTTTAGTTTGCGGGTCAAAGTTTGTGGGTAGTTTGGCGATGAATCCTGGAAGTTCATCTCCTTGGGTGTTGGTGACAAGTACTGGTTGGTATGGTTTTAGGTTGGCGGCTTCGATTTGAGTTACGGCTACTTTTACTTCGAGGGCATTGAGGTTGCCGATTTCGGCGATTGCTTGGCCTGGGTTGATCATTTCACCTGGTTCAACGAGAGTGTTGAGGACAGTTCCTTCGATTGGTGAAGTGATGTTGCGAGTGTCGCGGTTGCGGCCGGCGATTGCTAGCTGACCTTGAAGTTGTTCGATTTGATCGGCGAGTGATTGTTCTTCAAGTTTTACTTGGTCGATGCGCATTTCGAAGAGTTGTTGAGCATTTTTTAATTGTGTTTGGGCCAGATCAATTTGGGTGTCGGCGTTGGTGTTTTGGGTGATTTGATTGTCATAGGCGGTGTCGAAACCTTGATTTGTTTGGAGGAGGGCGGCTTGATCTGCTTGGATCTGCGGGAGTAGTTGGCTGATTCTGGTTTGAATTGCTTCATTCCCAGTGTTGGTTCCGTTGGTATCGCTGTTATCTGTGATGGTGTTTGATCCAGAATCGTTGGCAGCTGGGTAATAAGCGCCGTCGTTGTAGATTACGCGGTAAGCGCCGTTTTCGTAATCGTATTGGCGATCGTAGTTGTAGCTGCTGTCGTAGTCGTAGCGATCGTAAGCGTAGCGACGTGGAATGTCGTAGCCTTTTAGTTCAGAAAGAATTACTTCCGCTTCATTTAGTAGTGAACTGAGTTCGCTGGTGTTTGGTTGGCGGCGGTAAAATAGATCGTCGATGCTGTCTTCAAATGCTCGGAGGCGGTATTCGATGCGGTCGTTATTGGCAGAGCGAGCGATTGCGGCTACGTCACGGAGGCGTTCAGTGATGTTTGAGAAAGAGTTGCGGTTTTGTTGGTTTAAATTGCGGATGCCGAGATTGGCGCTGCGGTTGATGTTGTCTTTTGATTTGAGAGCAGATTCGAGTTGGATCTGAGCTTGTTCTACGGCGATAGTGGCGTTTTCAACGCTTTTTTGGTTGGCGGTTTGTTTTGTTGTTAATTGAGCTTCAGCATTTTTGAGCGCAGTGAGGGCGTTGAGGTAATTTAGTTCGTTAATATCAGCTTGGAGCGAGCGGCCGAGAGTTGCCAGAGTTGAGTCTTTGGCAATTTGTTCGCCTTCATTTACAGCAAATCCGTCGAGTTTACCGCCAGTTTCTGCTTTCACGATTACTTTTTGAGCACTGTGAACAGTTCCAACTTTTTTTGGTTCTGGTTTCGGGGTAGTGGTAGCTGGGTTATTAGCTCCAATGGTAAATACTTCTACTGTTTTTGGTTTCGTTTCTGCTTCTTTCTCTTCAGTTTGTGCTGTTGCTTGGCTTTCTGGTGAATCGGTGTTCTCTGTATCTTCTGCCGGTGTGTTGCCACAAGCAGTTAAGAAAATGGTAGTTAGTAGTGTGATTGCAATTAGTGAAAGCTTTTTCGACATGGTAGTGTGAAAGCGAATAGAAAAGGTTGCGAGTATGGCACATATTTTTCAATTTGTCAATATTTAAGCTTAATTTATGTCAGAAAAGAGAGAGGCAAAAATTCGGGGCGTGGTAAGTAGGCGTCAAAAGGGGATTGTGATGGTGATTGAGGATGTGCATGATCCGCATAATGCCGCTGCTATTTTGCGGAGTTGTGATGCATTTGGTATTCAACGGGTTTGTTTTATTTTTGAGAAACAGGATCGTTATAATCCACGGAAAGTGGGGAAGACTAGTTCTTCGTCGGCCAATAAGTGGTTAGATTTTGAAATTTATGAATCGACTAAAGATTGTTTCGATAAACTGAAAGGAGAAGGGTTTGAAATGGTGGTGACGGCATTGAGTGATCGGGCGGAAAGTGTTTATGTGGCGAATCTAAAGGCTGAAAAATTGGCCTTGGTGGTTGGGAATGAACATGCTGGGGTCTCGGAAACCGCGATTGAAATGGCGGATAAGGTGTTGATGATTCCGATGCGAGGGATGGTGCAGAGTTTTAATGTTTCGGTGGGGGCGGCGCTTTGTATGTATGAGGTGACGCGTCAGCGGCTGGAAAATTGGGGGAAATATCAACTTGGTGAAGCGAGTTCAGAGGCTCTAGTGAGCGATTTTTTGGATAGGTAGGGGGTGGTCCACTTGACAAAACTTGAAAAATAAGTAAAATAGGCAGCCTATGCTTTAATCCTGAATGCTATGAATATTGATAAGTTAATGCTGGATTTATATCCTTTGCAAAGAGCATATCCGGAAAATAATGAAGAATGTTCGGAGTTTGCAGTCCGGGTTTTTACCACGATGTACGCTGTGGACCGGGAAGCTCAGGGGCTAGAATCTTTTGAGCAAGAGAATTATGAAGAGTATCCTTCCTTTTAAGCGTCAGCGATCGGTTCGATAATGAAGTAATCTTCAAGTCTACTAACGCCGTCTACATGAATCAGATTGATTCGGTAGGCGGTTTTGTGATGGGGGAGAAATTTGTAGTAAGCAAGATCAACAACGTCGCTTTCTTTGCCGAGACGTTCGAGGTTTAGATGGTTGTCGCTGTCTTCGCGTTCGCTGAGTTCGTATTTGAAGTATTCTTCTTTGGTGATGGCGTGGAAATTTTTGGCTTTGGCTTTATAGATGTTGCGTAGTTGTTCGCGGCCTTCTTCGAGGGTTGAGGCGGTGATTATTTCTCCTGCCATGGGGGGGGAGGTTTTGGGGGAGGGGTTAGGTTTTAGGGATTAGGGGGTAGGGCGTTTTTTTGGATTTTAGTAGAGGGG
>CAYGJQ010000089.1:0-7305 GCA_964350285.1 uncultured Candidatus Peribacteria bacterium
TCAATCGCGATCAGTACAGCTAAAAAGCCGCCAAAAATTGCAATTAGATCATTTGCACCAAATAAAAACTGCGGCGGAGCCATTAGCCTTTCATACAAAATATAGGCTACATCGACTACTCCCCATAAAATCACAAAAGTCATCAATATAGCTAACGCCCTTACTGAAAAGCGAATAACAGTGTTTAAGGCAACGACCAATTTGTCATCTTGTACGTGTCTCATGATGTTTTTAATTTAAAATTATTTCGTTGGACCGCTTCATCTGAATCGCGATCAATACAGAATTTTACCAATTCGTAGGGGACTTCATAAGGATCAATCTCATCGCAGTAAGGCCCATAGTTGCCGCTAGTAATAATCGACCATCCAGATTCTTCTTTCACTGCAAACCAAAAATTTGGACCTCTTTCTAATGCATCAGTAAACACGCCAGAGCTGAACTTACCAACCGTATCAGCAACTTCCACGATCATCTCATCTCGTTGCCAATCGGGATTTTTCTTTTCTAAAGCGGCGTGGATGTCATCTTCAGTAGGCGGTTGTACATCCGCAACTTCCACAGTCTTCGTGCAACCAGCGAAAACAGATAAAACTAAAAGGCCAATTAATAATTTTTTCATAATGTTTCATTAAATGCCTCAGAACTCTAGCATACCCGTCCCAAATCACAATCATCCTTCACTCACGGCCACCTTTATCCCCTCTTGCTCCAGCCTCTTTTTCAACGCGCTAACTACTTCTTTTGACGGCGGCTTAATATCTTTCAATTCATAATCAATTCCCAATTTTTTCCACTTTTCCACTCCCATCATGTGGTAAGGCAAAAGCTCCAGCTTCTCGAATTCAATCTTTTTGCATAAACTAATCAGCTCCCTCACATTTTCCTCCGTATCCGTCACCCCTGGTAGCAGCACAAAACGCAACCACAGCCGTACACCTTTTTCACTTAAAAAGTGTACATTTTCCAAAATCTGTTTATTTGGTACACCTGCCAGTTTTTTATGCATCTCGTTATCAAAGTGTTTCAAGCTCACCATGAATAAATCTGTATGCGGAATAATTCTTTCCAACACCTGCGGCGCACAAAACAGCGAGCTATCCACTGTCGTATGAATCCCATGCTCCTGACACAACTTCAACGTCGCCTCCAAAAAATCCGGCTGCATCGTCGGCTCACCGCCACTAAAAGTCACCCCGCCACCGCTGCCTTCAAAATAAGGTTTATTTCTTTCAATCTTCGCCACCACATCTTCCGGTGTATATTCATCGCCCACCTTCCCCAGTACCATATCGATATTATGACAATACTGGCACCGCAGCGGGCACCCACCCATAAACACCACAAACCGAATCCCCGGCCCATCCACCGTGCCGAAGGATTCAAATGAATGAATTTTTCCTTTTATCTGATTGTTATGAATGTTTTCCTTAGCCATCGGTAGCAGATTAGCCCATTGGGGAGGAAATAGAAATGACGATGATAGGAGAGTGGAGGAAGGTGTGTTGGTAAGAGAAAATATTGGTGATTTCAGTTAGGCTCATGAGCCTAACTGGCAAGAGGGCGCATGCGCCCTCTTGTGTTAAATTGCCTTTTTTCTCGGCCAACACATCTTTCGCCGCTCTCCCTCAATAAGTCCTACATCCGCTCGTGGAACGTTCGACTCAACACTTCTTTCTGTTGATCCTCACTCAAAGAAATAAACCGCACTGCATATCCAGAAACGCGAATTGTTAAGTTCGGATATTTTTCTGGGTTTTTCATCGCATCCGTCAAAATTTCCCGGTCCAAAACATTCACATTCAAGTGGTGTGCATCTTTTTTGAAGTAACCATCAAGCAATCCCCGTAAATTGTTAATCTTCTGACTAGCATCTTTTCCTAAACTATTCGGGTCGATTGAAAACGTATTCGAAACGCCGTCTAAGCAGTCTTCATAAGGAATCTTCGCCACTGAATTAAGCGAACAAAGCGCGCCAAATCGATCCCGGTTGTGCATTGGGTTCGCGCCTGGAGCAAATGGCGCATGCGCTTCGCGCCCATCAGGAGTCGCCCCAGTTTTCTTCCCATACATCACATTAGAAGTAATCGTTAACAGTGACAACGAGTGTTCGGCTCCGCGATATGTCGGATGTTCACGCAAGCAGCGCATAAATTCCTGCACTACTTCCACCGCAATCTCATCTACGCGATCATCATCACTGCCATAAGTTGGAAATTCTCCTTCAGTTTCAAAAGTTTGTGCCACCCCGTTTTCATCACGCACCGCTTTCACTTTCGCATACTTAATCGCCGACAAGCTATCCGCCACAATTGAAATCCCGGCAATTCCAAAGGCCATAAACCGTTCCACTTCACTATCATGCAAAGCCATCTGACTGTTTTCATAGTTATGACGGTCATGCATGTAGTGGATGATATTCATCGTCTCCACATAAATCTTCGCCAACCATTTCATCAATTCAAAGAAGCGAAATTTTACTTCTTCATAATCCAATTCTTCCGCATGTTCCAATTTCGGCACATTAGCTTTAATCATCGATCCATCCAGTTCATTGCGCCCTTCATTAATCGCCATCAACATCAACTTCGGCAAATTACATCGCGCCCCAAAAAACTGCATCTGTTTCCCAATCTTCATCGCTGACACACAGCAAGCAATTCCATAATCGTCACCAAACTTCGGTCGCATCAAATCATCGCTTTCAAATTGCACCGCGGAAGTTTTAATTGCGATGTCGCTGGTAAAGTTTTTGAAATTCTCCGGTAAATCATTCGACCAAAGAATTGTAAGATTTGGCTCTGGCGCTGGCCCGAGATTAATCAACGTGTGCAACATTCGCATTGAGGTTTTCGTCGACATCGGCCGTCCATCTTCACTCATCCCGGCAATCACACAGGTTACCCAGGTTGGATCACCAGCAAAAATTTCATTGTATTCCGGCACCCGAAGTTGCTTCACAATCCGCAACTTAATCACAAAATCATCAATAATTTCTTGCACTTCCGATTCCGTAATCGTCCCTGCTGCCAAATCATGTTCGGCATAAATATCAAGGAAAGCATCAATTTTCCCCATACTCATCGCTGCTCCATCTTGTTCTTTCACCGCTGCAAGATAAGCAAAGTAAAGCCACTGTACCGCTTCCTTAAAGTTTTCAGCTGGCTCAGAAATATCAAAGCCATAACTCGCGGCCATCTTCTTCATGTCTTCAAGTCCCTTAATCTGCCACGCAATCTCCTGACGCGCCTGAATCTTCCCTTCTGTCATTTGCTCGAAGTTCTGATTCATAAATTGCTTCTTGTCTTCAATTAGCCGATTCACTCCATAAAGCGCCACCCGTCGATAGTCACCAATGATCCGTCCCCGACCATAGTTGTCAGGAAGTCCGGTGATTACGCCGGTACTGCGGAGCATCTTTCCTTCTGGCGTCTTAAAGTCGTCCCAATTTTTATAAACTTCAAATACCGCATCATTATGAGTTTTCACATATTTAGAAAAAGTCTCCTCCACCGCCGGATCCAATTCAAACCCATAAGCCTCGCAAGCTCTTTTGACTAATCGCACTCCACCTTTCGGCTTAATCGCACGCTTTAACGGCGCATCAGTTTGAAGGCCAACTACTACTTCATTTTCTTGATCAATATATCCCGGCTCGTGGCTAGTGATCGTCGAAGGCGTCTTCGGATCAACATCAAGTACTCCGCCGTTAGCTCTTTCTTTCGCAATTAGATCAGTGACTTTCTCCATCAATTTATTCGTCCGCTCCGTCGGTCCAGCGAGAAATTCCGCATTACCTTCGTAAGGCGTATAGTTTTTCTGAATAAAGTCCCGGACATTTATACTTTCCTGCCAATCCCCACCGGTAAATTTTGAATGAATAGAAGACATAGTTATTTAAAGTTATTCAAATACACAAAAGACCACTTTGCTCAGCGGGTCAAGACTAATACGTTTCTAAAAAAGCACACCAAAACCCACTGAGATTAGCTCAGCAGCATCAGGGGTTCCAATTGAGTGTGTGCGAAGTTCATAAGTAGAAATTTAACGCTCGAAGTGTACGTTGAGAAGAGGTAAAAGTCAAAGCCACTCTTTCCAGTAATCAGTTAGCCTCATTGATTGACAGCGTTGAGATGATCAGTATAATCGGCCAGCTTGAACCCGATCGTTGACAATATTGGTGAATTTAATGGAAGAAAACCATTGTTTCGAAGACACAATCAAAGTTAATCATGAGCCTGAGATGGAGCTCGACCAGTTCCATCTCCATCGCGTATGTATCAGCGAATTGCAAGAGGCAACAAGGAGTCTCAGGTAATATCTGAATGTGATGTACATTTGTGTCCTGATAGTTGCAGCTATCACAGGTTTCGTTTCACATAAAATGGTAAACATGTTGTTTGAAATCAGAACTTCTGTCGGACAAAATGCTGCATCAACAAAGAAGTTAGCCGATCGATTGAAGCGTCTGACCAAAAGGCATAGTAGGACTATTAAATCCTATCGTGCGCTTTCGCAAGCCGTCAGTCAGCTAAAAGATCAGCAAAAAATGATCTCTCAAACTCAACAGAATTTATTGAGGGATCAAAGAACGATCTATCAAAACCAAGAAACTTTCAGCAAAAAACTTTTTCCTCGCTAGATAGACCTCAGGAGACTCTATCTACCCAACCCAACTATAAAAATTCTGCGCCCCGAGCTTCTCTCGGCGGCGTTTAATATATAGATAGGGTTCAAGCAAACACACACCAACTACCATTTGCCCGTTCCTCATAGGCATTTTTGTCATTCTCGTCCACTCGCAAACAAAGTAGAATAACCAAAACTAACCTCGCTATTATGAAAATCGAACTCATCTCCTTCGACGCCTGTCCTTTTGTTCAACGCTCAGTTATCACCCTCATCGAAAAAGGCATCGACCACGAGGTCACCTACATCGACCTCGCCAATAAACCAGATTGGTTTTTAGAAATTTCCCCTTTTGGCAAAGTCCCCGTCCTCAAAACCGATCAAGGCATCCTCTTCGAATCCGCCGTCATCAACGAATACCTCGACGAAACCAATCCGCCCAGCATGCACCCCGCAGATCCTTTCCAAAAGGCCCAAAACAAAGCCTGGATCGAGTACGGGTCGTCGCTAAATATGGACGCCTACCAAATGACCAATGCCGCCGACGAAGCGGCCTTCATCGAAAAGAAAGAGGCCTTAAAAACAAAACTCCAGCGCCTTGAATCCAACCTCCAAAACGAACCTTACTTCAACGGCAGCAACTACTGCCTCATCGACGCCGCCTACGCCCCCTTTTTCCAGCGCCTCCAATACATTGAAGACGTCTTCCCTTTAAAAGTTCTTGGCGATTTACCCAGAGTAAAAAAATACGCTGAAGCATTGCTCGCTAGAGAATCGACGGCAAAATCAGTAGTGCCAGATTTAAAGGAAAAATATCTAAATTATATTCGCGCCAAGGGAAGTTATTTGGCTGGGAAATTAGGGGTCTGAAAATTTCAGCAAAGAGCAGTTTCTGCAGGCGAAGAAGAGAAGCAAGTATTCTATTGCTGCGATTTCCTCCTGGGTTCGGTACTAGTTCATTGCCTGCAAAACCCGACGTTTCAATTTTTCGATTTCCGTCATTAGCACCTCCTCAACTGTTTGAGCTGTAGACTGAATAATATGAACCATAGGAAATTCTTCCTCCAGCCGAGAGATTGCTTTTTTGGGGCCATTCAGATCTATCCCTTCTTCAGCGAAATCTCCTTTAGGGGAGCGCACCGCGTATGGGCTAAGATCAAGTTCTCGCCTTCTAGTGTAGCTCCATTCCATATCGACATGAGCTGCTAGAACTAGCTGTTCTCCAAGGTGTTTTTGAAATAGTTTAATCGCTTCGGGAAATCCTTCTGGAAGATTGTAGGCCACTGGGACATCCATCACGGCCAGAGTTCTATAGTCTTTAATTGTTGTGTCTGTCAGTGTTCGCTCATAGCTTTCTATTCCAGCTTCAAGCGACTCAATAAGCGTCCCACTTACAAAAGCACTCTCAGGAAAAACTTCTTGGTGCACTTGGCGGTAAATATCATGATTTCTCCCTCGCGATAGGGCCGAAAATATTTCAATGTTGCCTTGTAGTTTTTCCATTTCGAGGTTTTAAAGAATGGAGGAGGCGAGACTATAGTTGGAATTGCGAGGGTTGTCAAGTGGGCCATCAGTGCCTCTTGAGGAGTTGCTTCATTATTAGGTGGAAGTACACGCATTTGAACTGTGCAGATTATTCGTTAGACGATGTTGACAAAAAAAGTCAAATCACTAAAATGCCCTCCTATTCATTTGCTCTTAAACTTTGCAAAATCTCGAAATCAATAACTGTTTGCTCGAAGAGTATCAAGAAGCGCTTGCCATGTTTTTTGATACCAAGGCTGAGTTGGAACAACTTGAAGAATGTCTGGAGTTCACAGCAGCTGAATACACCAGGCATTCAGCAGAGTATCGATCCAAGGAGGCTGAGTTGCCGTGGAAGATCTCCGTCGCTATTGAAAGAATCAAGCTAAATTATCGCGATCAGCTTCGGCGGGCCTTCGGTAAAAAGTCTCCTACACAAGAACAGGCAGCGCATTTTATGGCGCAAAATCAAAGACGTATTAAGCGTGATATTAATTCAGCTATTGCTGCTGTAAAAAAACAAAGCAAACGCGAGCTTGGAAAGAAGCCTGATTATCTGCCCATGAATCTAATTAGCGATTCAATTAGAAACGCAAAAGAGGATTTGATCGCTATGCGTGAACTTCTAGGAGAACTTTTATTTCAGAATTTAGACGACCTTACCGTCCCGTTTGAGAGCGTTAATTTAAATGACCCCAATGTCACCCATTTATATCGGGGGACTAATTTAAGTAAATTCGTTATTGCCCCTGAGTCTATTGATTCAAGCGACAAAAGCATGAAGATTGTAGATTTCGAAAAAGGCGTTGATGGGGGCAGGCAATTTTTTTCGGGGTTTGAAATGTCTAGTATTGGTCTCACTTACGCTCTATATCCCAGTTCAATGCACGGGATGGCTACTTTGCGCGACAATCACCCTTGGGCAGTAGTTTTACTTTTAGAAATCCCTAAAAACCAAATTCCCTCATTGCTTCAGAGCGAAGATATGGCCTTTGCCGGAAGGCAAACAGAGATAGCATTTTCAGATAGTTTCTTAACGGGCCAAGCAAGGTTCAAATTGATCAAGCCTCATGAGCTAGAATAGTTCGCACCAAAGGTTAATTATCCAGATTAGGGCTTTTCCGCCACAAAATCTATCAGTGCAGACTGCCC
>CAYGJQ010000090.1:0-1998 GCA_964350285.1 uncultured Candidatus Peribacteria bacterium
AGATCTAATAAATCATTTGCCGTAAACCTAATCAAAAAGTGGCCAGCGCTCAGGCCGATACGCCCCATCGTCTGTTCGATTTTTCGATATTCGTTACCGGTCATCTCTTCCGCCGACAAACTATAAGTATAAATCAGCGACGTCATAATACTTGCCTGAAGCTCAAGCTGCTTTTCATCACTCATCGTCAGCAACTCATATATCTCGGTGAGCATCTCTGGACTGTAAACGCTCACGCCAACCATCACTGGAACCAGATCAAGTTTCACCTTCTGCTCAACCCAGGGAGCATGTATCGCCGCCATCAAAAGCCCTCTCCCCGTATCAGTCACAAAGAAACGCCCCGTCAACTCAGAATCTTCAGCTACCAACTTAGAAACAGCATCATCCTCTTCTCGCAAGGCCAACGTAAAACGTTTAGCAAAGGCTTCTAGCGCTTTTGTCTGAGGATCTAGCAGGCCTTCGATATCCTCACTTACCGCCATTTGTCTCTCCTCAATCACCGGTGCAAACAATGCCGATTCATCAACAACTCTCTCATCAGTAAACTGCACAACTTCCACTTCCTGAGGCTCTCCTGGATCTATCAGTTCAGGGTCAAAGTCCTTCTCTTTACCACTGTCACTCATACGGCGATGTAATTTAAAAATGCGGAGCAGGATTATTCCAATTTAATTGCCTGCTGTCAAACATCCAGCCCCATGCAGGAGGTGAAAAGTTTTGAAAACCGCTTTCCCTTGCACCACTTAAGCCCATGATGTAGCATTGACACCGATTTTTTCTTTTAAAACCACCATAAATGAACGTTCAAGTCAAAAAACTTCCGAAGTCAACAGTTCAGCTCACTATCGAGTTAACCGCTGAAGAATACGCTGTTCACCAAAAGACCGCCTGCGAAAGAGTTTCCCAACACGTAAACATTGAAGGATTCCGCAAAGGTAAAGCACCGTACGAAATTCTCGAGAAAAAAGTAGGTAAAGACATCATTGAAGCTGAAACACGTGAAGTGGCTATTCAGAAATCATTTGTGAAAGCAGCATCTGATGAAGGGATCCACGTAATTGCACGCCCTGAAGTGAAGGTAGTCAAAGATGACCCATTTACAGTGGAATTCAAAGTTCCAGTAATGCCTGACGTTGAAGTAAAAGGCTACGAAAAGATCAAAGTTAAAAAAGAAGAAGCCAAAATCAGCGATAAAGAAGTAGACGAAGTAATCGAAAACCTTCGCGTCCGCAGCGCCACTTTCAAAGACGTTGATCGCGCCGCCAAAAAAGGGGATCGCATGGAAATCGCCATGAATGGTTTCGACGAAGGCGGAGCCGAACTAGACAAAGTCAAAAGTACAAATCACCCAGTAGTAATCGGTGACGGAATGTTCATCCCTGGATTCGAAGACCAACTTATTGGACTTAAAGTGAACGACGAAAAAGAATTCGACCTCACTTTTCCAAAAGACTATCACGACAAATCTTTCCAAAAGAAGAAAGTGAAATTCAAGGTAAAAGTAAACCGTCTAGAAGAACGCGAACTTCCAGAAGTAAATGAAGAATTCATCGAAAAAGTCAGCGCCAAACAACAATCCCTCGACGAATTCAAAGCCGACGTTAAAAGCGAACTAACTAAAGCCAAAGAACAAGAAAACGACGAAAAACGTAAAAACAAATATTTCGACGAAGTAATCAAAGTTACCAAAGTAGAGATCCCTGAGCCGCTAATCGAACAAGAAATCGACGACATGGTTCATCAACTCAAACACGATCTCCAACATCGAGGCCTTACCTTCGAAAAATATCTTGAAATGACCAAGAAAACCGAAGAAGAGATCCGCAAAGAAAACAAGACCAAAGCTGTCGAACGGATCACTCTCCGTTTTGCAATGCGTAAAATCTTCGAAGCAGAAAACATCGTTGCCACTACTGAAGAGATCGAGGCAGAAATCAATCACATCATCTCTCACAACCCCCCACAGCACCACGACGAAATCCGCAAGCACTACAA
>CAYGJQ010000090.1:2008-6420 GCA_964350285.1 uncultured Candidatus Peribacteria bacterium
AGCCAAGGCTGGGAGCAACTATCAAGTAAAATCTTATTAGACAAACTCTTTGCCAAAGTACTGGCCTAATGATAAATTTCATAAAAAGCCTAATGCCTTGCCCATGAGATACTTCTACCTTACAGCTTCGATCATTTTTACCGTCATCATTTTGATCGTCGGCTTCGAAAACGTTCAAGCACAGTGCAACTATATTAGTGTCTTCTTCACAGAAATCTCCCCCCAAACCGCACCAACATTTCTAGCATTCGGCATGGCTGCACTAGGAATTGTCACTGGAGCCTGCTATTTTGGCTTCATCAATGCTTTCTTCTCCCAAAACGAAGAAGATGAAGACGCACCGTCAGACTGGTAGAACTTAGGTCAACTTCAATAAAAACTCCGTCATCAGCCTTGATACGGAGTTTTTTTATGATTTTTAATTTGCATGTTGAATCAATAATGTATACATTAAACACGAAGTGTATACATTATTTGTACGCTTCAGGCTTTTCTGGGATAACAATTAGCTGGGAACTATGCTTAAAAGGCTTTTTACGTCTAACGCTCGTATCAAGTTGCTGTCACTTTTCTTAATGAATCAAGACAGCGAATACTTCGTCCGCGAGCTCACTCGTCTCCTCGACGAACAAATTAATTCCGTCCGCCGTGAACTTGAAAACCTCAAGAAACTCGGCCTTCTCAAGACTCGATCTAAAAATCGCAAGAAATTTTATTATGTGAATAAGAATTTTAAACTACTGAACGAACTTGAGCTGATTTTCAAAAAGAGCCTCACTCCAAACGCTCAGGTTGGCCGTAAGATTAGCCAATGTGGAAATGTTGACTATGTCGCCCTTACCGGCGTATTCGTCGACGAACCAAGCAAAGTGCCGATCGACCTATTGATTGCCGGCGAAGTCGATCGCGAAAAGCTAGAACACTTCCTCCAAAAAGAACTTCGCTTTGAACAGCCTGTTCGCTACAGCGTTATCAAAAAAGACGATTTCATTTACCGCTGGAAGTTCAAAGACAAGTTTATTCATGACATCGTAAATAGTCCTGAAACTGTAATTGCCGTCAACAAAATTCAGAAGGAACTCGGCACAACAGAAAACTAGAAAATTCCCTTGTAGAAGCGCAATTGCTTCGCTATACTCCTTCTGCTGACTCCGTAACCATCATGTAAATGAGTATGCAACTAATAAAAACGGTTAACAAAAAGCACATGAAACGTGTGCCAAAAGTGAAAACCGGACAAACTGTACGCATTCACCAAAAAATTAAAGAAGGTGAAAAAGAACGTATCCAAATTTTCGAAGGCTTGATCATCAAAATTAGTAGCGGTTCCGAAACCAGCAAAACATTTACGGTTCGCCGCGTGTTTCAAGGAATTGGAGTAGAAAAGATTTTCCCACTTCACTCACCAAACATTGCCAAAATTGAAATCGTGAAATCATCCAAGATCCGTCGCGCAAAACTCTACTACATGCGCAAACTTACAGGTAAAGCTGCTCGCCTTAAAGAAAAACTTCTCAGCGCCAAAGACCTTGAAGAAATGGAAGCTGAAATGGGCCCAGAAGAAGTAGCTGAAGAATCTGCACCAGTAGAGACTGAAGCCTCAGATACTCCCGCAACTGAAACCGCTGAAGTAGCGGCAGAAGCAGCCCCTGCTAAAGAAGAGCCGAAAGAGGAACAAGCTGAAGCAAAACAAGAAGCTCCCGCTGAAGAGAATAAAGAAGAGGAAAAAGCTGAATAGTGGAAGCTCAAAAAAAGAAATCATAAAGCGCCATCATGGCGCTTTTTTTCTACCCAATTTAGTTCTCATCCTCAGCAAGCAGATTTAGAATCCTTGATATGAGATTCCAAAGCCCCCAAAAGTTCATCCCCAAAAAACATTTTCATTCATCCCTGGTAGTTGCCGGCTGCGACGAAGCAGGACGCGGCCCTTGGGCGGGCCCTGTTGTTACAGCCGCTGTAATTCTGCCTCCACGAGTGAAACTGCCAGGACTAAATGATTCAAAACTGCTCAATGAGCAGAACCGTGAGCGGCTATTTGAGTTAATCACTAAAAAGTGCATTTACTCTGTTGGAATTAGTGACAGCAAAGAAATTGACGCAGTCGGACTAGGAAGGGCCACAAAAAATGCATTTCTTAAAGCGCTGACAAAACTTAAGGAGCAGCCTACATATATTTTAATTGATGGCAGGGAGAAGTTTCCGTTTATCTTGCCTTATACATCAGTCATAAAAGGGGACAGCAAGCTTAGATGCATTGCTGCCGCCTCAATAGTTGCGAAGGTCACTCGTGACCGTATGATGAAAAAGTTTAGCTTGAAGCACCCTGAATATCAATTCTGTAAGCACAAAGGGTATGGAACAAGACTTCATCAGCAACTGATTCAAAAACATGGTATATGTGAGATACATCGGAAGAGTTTTACTCCAATAGCTGCCTACTTAGAAAGTTAGGCAGGGGTAAGGTCAGGCCCGATAGTATCAAAAAAACGAATCACCGCTCTCTTCCTGCTATTCAGCCCCTTTACTCCACCCAATGATCTGTCTTCTCCTTGCACGACATATTTAGAAGACTATCCTTCGATTCTGAGCGCAGGGCACCGGAGCCAGAGGCGAGGATGACCGAGCAGGGGCCCCGGGAATTGCAAAGCGATTACTGGGGAAAAGGAGTACTGAACTGTAAGCCGAAGAGGCCTGAGAATCAGGACTCGTAGTGCTGGAAGTTTAGACCGACGCAGCCTCTACTGTCGGCCAACACACTCACCCTACCTACCAAATATGAAATTTTTCGAAAGTTTTTATGAAAAAAGATGAAATCCCATCAAAGAGAATCTTAATCTGCGGCAATTACGGAGCCACAAATTTAGGCGACGACGCTATACTTGCCGGTACAATTTCTCAACTTAGAACAAAATACCCAAAGTCAAAACTCACTGCTCTTAGCTACGCCCCACAATCAACAGCAGCAGAATTTGAAATAGATTCTTTCTACTTTTTACCATTCGGAGTCCGCTCACTAATCCGAGGAATCTTTAAAGGAGAACTCTTCAAAACCCTCAAGGCCATCAAAAACTGCGACCTCTTCGTCCTCGGGGGAGGCGGCCTTTTTAGCAACGAAAGCTGGAAGGCTATCGCTATTTGGACACTCCATTCCAGCGTCGCCTATCTCTACAAAAAGCCAGTCCACATGCACGCCCAAAGCATCGACTGGATCGAACACAAATTTTGGCGCACGCGAGTCTTTAATGCTTTCAAGAAAGCCTCTAGTATCACTGTTCGCGACCATGAATCCAAACAGGTTCTAGAAAAAATGGGCATCCCTGACGCCAAAGTTGTATCCGACCCCGCCTGGGAACTCCAAAAAGAGATCAGCCCCAGCGATAAATCTCTTCCCCAAATTGCAATCTCACTTCGCCCCTGGAAAGGACAAGAGCAGCAAGCCATTATCGCACTGGCATCAAGTCTCGAAGAAATTTCCCAAGAGTATGAATTCACACTAATCCCTTTTCAAAAAATAAAAAGCGGCGACCATACAATCCTCGAAGAATTGAGCCGCAAACTCAGCGACCTCGGTATTCGCAATAAGATTTCGACCCCCAGAAATTACCGTGAGGCACTAAAGCTAATCAACAGTAGCAAAGCTGTCATCGCCATGCGCCTCCACGCCTGCATCTTCGCCGCCATCTGTAAAAAGCCTTTTATTAGCATCTCATACCTCCCTAAAGTCGCCAGCTTTACCAGAAGCCAGGGAAAAGCTATCAACATCTCAGTTGCGGAGATAACCGCAGCAAAGCTCAAGGCCGCCATCAAAGAAACTCTCAGCTAGCCCATCATTCGCTTCACTGCATCATTTAGTGAAAAAGAATGATTTTGAGTTCCTTTTTTCTCGATGTTATAGGTGGCCACCACTGCCCCGAGCCTACAGCCATGGACTACATCATCATTCTCATGCAGGGCTTTGAGCAAACCAGAACGGAAAGCATCACCACATCCAGTCGGATCAATTACATGCTCAGGTTGAATTGATTCCACATGATGAGTTTCTCCCTGATGCAAAATATAGGAGCCATCAGCCCCTTTTGTCTCAATCACATACTCCGCCACCTCTCCCATTTCCTCACGTGACATTCCAGTCTTCGCTATCAATTGGTCCATCTCATAATCATTGGCAATCACCACCTTTGCACCGTTGATTGCATTTTTCAACTCATCGGCCTCCAAAAGATTCAAGTTTTGGCCTGGATCAAAAACATATGGAATCCCATGCCGCTTACAATCTTCGACATTCTTGTTCATTCTTGCCGGAAAATCAGGCGAAATAATCGCCACCGACACTAGATAATCTTTCACTACTCGATCAATAAAACTCGATCCATCGTAGGCTGCCATTGCCTCAGGCGCAAAAATAGTCACCT
>CAYGJQ010000090.1:6430-7218 GCA_964350285.1 uncultured Candidatus Peribacteria bacterium
CCTGATTCTCTACATTATCGGTCAAAATAAAACCAGAAGCCGTTAGCTGCCCTGCCTCTTTCTGAATGTAATCACAGTTCACTTTATGCGATCGCAACCATTCTTCATACTCGCCAAAGTCCTTTCCTACAACTCCCAGCATCACAGATTCAACTCCAAGAAGTGAAAGGTTATAAGCAATATTTCCGGAACAACCCCCAAAGTAAACGTCCCGATTCAAGGCCAAAAAAGAAACACTCAGCTTCCTTAAATCAAGACCTTTGAAAGAGTCTTCAAATTCCCCCATATAGTTCATCACATGGTCGTAAGCGATCGAGCCACAGACAACAATTCGTTTTTCCATAATTTTTTTATTACAAAAGCCTTTAAGTTATAGCTGCAACCTTTGGAGCGACACAAGTTATTTACTTTGCATCATTTACTAAGCTGTCTCTCATTCAAAAACATCAAGCTGAAGTTCGTCACAAATTCTTTGAAAAAGCCGCAATTTAAGCTAAATTAGCACTTAGTTGCGAAAATCTAATCTCAATTCATGCGCTATTCAAAACTCTGCACCAAAACTCGATTCAATGCCCCACATGACGCCAATTCAGCAAATGCCAAATATTTAGTTCAAGGTGGATTCATCGATCAGTTAGCCGCAGGAATTTATAATTTCCTACCACTCGGCTGGCGCTCGCTTCAGAAAATCAATCAAATCATTCGTGAAGAAATGGATGCAGTTGACGGTCAAGAACTCTCAATGCCAGTGACCCACCCTCGTGAAATTTGGCAAGACACTGGCCGCG
>CAYGJQ010000091.1:0-7068 GCA_964350285.1 uncultured Candidatus Peribacteria bacterium
CTTTTCTTTGAGTTCTTCCCAATCTGGAACTTTCTCTGGTTGGGCTACGCCTTCGACACTGGCAAGATCGTCGATGGTTTGACGTTCCATGTCGCGGAGCTCGTTGTTGATAAGGCTGGCGAAATTGAGATGACCTTCAGGGGTGAGTTCGGGTCTGCTGGTACGAAGATTCTCGATTCTTTTTTTAACAGCACTGACCGCGCGTTCGAGTTTGGCTTCATTTTCACTGGTTTTAATCCGGTAATCGAGGCGTTGATGGTCTTTTTTTAGCTCTTGGTATTGTTCGTATTTGGAATCGCCTTCAGATGGTTCGAGGCCGTTGTTGGCTTCTTTGATCTTATTCATCTGTTGCTCGTATTTTTCGAGCAAGGCAAAACTTTTTTTGTTTTCTTTTTGGTTGCGGGCAATTGCACGCTCGTAACGTTTGATTTTTTCCTCCAGAAGTTCGATTTCTTGATGGATGGCGGCTTGACGCTGTGGGTCCTCCATCATTTCTTGAATCGCCTGGTTGTAGGCGGGAGTGCCGGGCTTAAGGGAGCGGAGTGTGTGGAGACGGTCTACTACTTTGCGAGCAGCAGAGATCTTTTCCATCATCACCTTTTTGTTCATCAACAAGGCCTTGTGAATATCCGGATTGTTCCACTGAGATTCGAGACGTTGGAGGCGTTCTTTGTAGTTGGTTTCCATTGATTCGAAAAGCTTGCCGTAGGTTTCTTCACGTTGCTCTTGGGCCTTGTCTATCGCTACCTTTAATACTTCGGCAATTTTTGAGGACAATGGAGCGGTATTGCTATCCCCTCCTTCCATAAACCATTCTAATTCTTGTTCGCTGAAGACATCGGTGGCGTCTTCGTGCAATTTAATTACGGAATCATAGACCCGCTGGCGGATGCTGTTGTCGTGAATAACAGTGGAGGGATTTTTTAAAGCATCTTGGAGATTACTGATATTTCCGTCGATTGATTTGATTTCATCTAAATAGCCGCGCCACTCGGTGTAGGCGGAGGTCATCCGGGAGTCGTTTTTTTCGATCATCGAACTAAGACTCTCGATTTGATTGGTAAGAGTTTCGGCACTAGTGACTGATTGGCCGGATTCTAACTTTTGGATGTCTTGATCAGCTTGATCGACATCCTTATCGGGCCGATCAGAGCTTTGGAGTTTTTTAAGGGCGGCGCGCTGGAGTTTGAGGTCCTCGAACTCTTTGATTTTTGCTTCATCGGTTGGTTCATTGATGTAATATGGGGAAATAAGACTGTTGACTTCATTGTATTTACTTTGAAGCTCTTCTGGTCCAAGTTTTTTAAACTCTTCTAAGTACTTATTGTCTAGCTGGGCGATTTTATCGCTGAGTTTCTGAAGCTCTTTTTTAAGAGTAGTTTCTTGATCTTCGGAAAGACCGCCGCTACTCAACTGGGAAATGATTTCCGAGCGGCGTTCGCGGAGTTCTTCAGGGGTGCGCTCCCCTTGGTTTTCTGGATCGCCAGTGGCGAAGATGAGACGAGGCTCAGTCCAGAGATTTAGCTGGGGAGCGCTGGTTTGATTTTGGGTCCTAATTGTCCAAAGATTTTGTTTGAGCATTGGTTTTTATTTTGTTTTGTTTTTTGGTCCTTTTGGTTTCTGGGGTGATTTTCTAATATTTTCAGATAAAGTCAATCAGCGGGTGCTGTTGGAGGAGCTTCAACTTTAGGTGCCGAGTTGTTGATTAAGGTAAGTTTGGAGGCCTTGAGGATCGTTTTGGAAATACTCTTGAAGGTCATGACTGATCAATTTGCGGATTTGGTCTTTGCTGTACTGCTGACTGGTGAGCTGAGCGGCCATTTTCTTCACAGCGGCGTCACGGCTGTCACCGGCGGTACCGAGTTTTCCTTCGTAAGTGGCAACACCAGCATTGGTTTCGATGTTCTGTAGTTTTTGGACGAGCTTGGAAGCGTCACTGCTGGCGTTAGCGAGATCTTTTTGGAGTTGTTGTTTTTGTTGAGTGGTGCCTTTATTGAGGATGTCTTGGTATTGTTTGAGCTTGGTTTGGTCGTCGGCGCTTAAGAGATTTTGGGCGCGAGCGAGTTTGCTACCAGTCATACCGGTGAGAGTTGCCGCTGGAGTAGATGGAGTTGTGGCAGCGCCGGTGGATCCTCCAGGTGAAACAAGTGGAGCGGAACCTGGGTTGACTTGGTATTGTTGAGCTTTGGTGATTCGGAGGAACTTCTGCCAATCAGAATCGGTGTTGGCAAGAGTTGTGCTACTGTTGAGTTTTTTAAGGAAACGATCATAGAAAGCCTTGTTTTTCTTGGACTCTAATAACTTCCGAATATCGGCGAAGGCGGCACTATGTTGAAGGGCATGAGCAAACTGTTTCGGATTCTTAACACCCTCTCCAGTAACATTCTTGTGTTGAACAATCGCCATTGCTTCTTGCTTGTTGCTACCGCTTCCCAAAGTCTTGCCGGCAGGATTGAACTGATCTCCTTTACCCGTGATGAACTTGTAGATTCCCTTGGTGAGATTGTTGGCATCGGAGGCGGCTTGGCCGCGGAATTCTGATGGGAGGTTGCGGAAACCTTGGAGGGCGGCGGCGAGCGGGATGCGTTTTTCTTTACCAGTTGATTTATCGACACCCATTGGGATGAGTGGGAGATATTGTGGAGATTGGAGAACGAATTTACCGATGTCCTTCAAGGCACCACCGAGCATATTGGTAAAGCCGGCAGCCCAGGTGCCTTCTGCTGTTTTGAAGACTCCAAGCCAAACTACACCACATGTTGCCATAGCAATGAGCAGGTCTTTGAAGGTATTCATTCCGGAAGATGGAATGTTGAAGAGAGCAGTTTCAAAGGTAAGGACACTATTTGCTACCAGATTTGTAGAGCTGTGATCGACTCCCTGGAAGGCTTTGAGCATGATAAAGCCGAGAGTCATGGTACCGCCGATGACAATTGGGGCAATGGTGTGTTTGATAAAGGCATCTACCAGTTGATCAATTTTATCGGAGACCTCGGGGACGTTGATACCGTATTTGGAGAAAATAATTAGTGGAGAAAGGGCAACGGCCATCCAGATTACTAGCACCCGCACCACAAGGATGGCGAAAAGGGCGATATAGGAGGCGGCGTAAATAATGAAGAGCACCAGTGAAAAAATGATGTTCAGGGTGAACTTCGAAAATTCGCCAGGGATCTTCACGTTCTTAATGTCATAAACCTTCTGGAGATTGAGAGCCATGGCGAGAGCGGCGTTGTTGACGGAGTATTTGCTGAAAAGTTTTTCCATTTTGTCTTTGAAGAAGCTGGCGTCTTGTTTCTGTCCTTGACCAGCTTTGGCGTTGGATAAATTAGCAACGTTGCCGAAATTGAAGGCTAAGGCGTCTTTACCACCACAGATAAGGCTGTCGGCGACACACTTTCGAAGGCCAGAGTCACCCTTGAAAAGTTTTTGCTGGGCAGTGACTTGTGACGGAGCAGGATTTGAAGTCCCGCTTTTGGTGGTGCCAGACTTGGTACTAGCAGTAGTTGCCAAGGCTTTGATCTGGGCACTTGAGGCTTGTTTAATACAGGGGTCAGCGGCGGCGGCGGAAGGCTTAATAGCGTATTGCCGGGCTTTTTCATTGAGAACACCATCGATGTAAGTGGCATCGGCACCTGCTGGTGGATAGATGGATTTACAGACTGCAGCTTGGAAATCTTTAATGGCGACATCACCGGAAGGCTGAATGTTGGCGAGATCGGGGCTGATTGATTGTGGCAGTGCAAAAACGGCGACGGTTACTACATTGGCGGCGTCGAGGACTACTTTGGAGGCGAGGAAAGTGAAATTTACTGCGATAATCCCGATGATGATTTTCGGGAGCATGGATTTGATTTTGTCTTCAGCAACCCCAAGCGCATTGTAGAAAGCGAGACCAACGAGGGCTAAAACAAAGACAAAATTGATAATATTGCGGACCTCAATCCAGACCAAACGCATCCGTTCTTCCATTCCCCCGCCGAAGATAATGTCGTTTTGGAGTAGCCCACCGATAAGAAGGAGCACTGGCCAAAGCATCATCGCCAAGAAGTTCATAAAGATCTGGAAGATGGCGGCGAGTTTACCGAATACTTCATTAATGATCCCGCTGGTACTGGCGCCAGTAGCGGCGTTGGTAGCGGCTGGGGCTGGATTGTTGGCAAAGGTTGTTTCTGGGAGGATGATGAAAATTAGCAATAAACTAAGACATCCCCAGAATTGTGGTGATTTAAACAGTTTTGCGAATTGTGTTTTGATTTTTGTAAACATTTTGTTTTTAGAAAAAGATGTCGAAGAGACTAGTACCGGCGAATAATCCAGTGATTCCTCCGCCGAAGAGCAATCCGGTCATGGTTCCGGGACGGCGGACTTTGGGGCCGGGAGTGGTGACTTGTTGTTGTAGTTGAGCAGGAATTTGGATTTGGGCGGGGCCGGCGCCACGACCTTTTTGTTTCGTAGTTCCGGCTCTAGTCTGAAATTTTTGTTTACGGAGTAGTCGTTGTTTTTTCGCATCAAGAGCACCGACCACAGGAGTACGAACGTTGATCCGACTGTCTTGGAGTTGACGGACGGTGCGACGAACTGATTGAGGTTTGCTGGGTTGTGGTACTTGAACGGTGGTGGTAGTAACGATTGTTGGCTTTGGTGGTCGAACTCTGATGTCGAGGCCAGGTTGGGCAGCTTCATCGGCGGCGTCAACGGCAGTAGCGTCTCCAACTGCTTGGTTTGGTGCGGTGGCGGCAGCGATGTTTGCAGCTTCATCTTGGAGTTGGGCGCGGCGGGCTTGTTCGGCGATTTGACGACGTTTAGCGTCTTCGGCTTGTTCGGCGGTGCGTTGTTTGCTGACTTCTTGGAACATTTGGTCTGCAGTGAGTCCGAGTTGACGATATTTTTCAAGTTCCTCTGGTGTGAGGGTCATGGTCTGGCCGTTGTTGGGACCTTCGAGGAAAGTGAAGTTGTAGGCTGGGGATTGAGCTGCTTGATTAGCAAGGAGGTTCATGCGCATTAAGAGTCGGCGTCCGGCTTGATCGATCAGTTGAGCAGAAATGTTTTGAGTTTGAAGATTGACGGACATCTGAGTTGCAGCGGCAAAACCTTGTTGGCGGAGGTAGTCGTAGTGTTGGAGGGCTTGCTTCATGATCATCTGGGCCTGAAGATTGGCCAAGGCTGTGGCGGTGACTTGAGTACCAACTTTGGCAACTACTGGTAGTAAATTTCTTTGATTTTGGGGAACGTTTTGGCGGCGGGGAAGTTGATTGAAAGTTTGAATTTTGCCGGAAAGACGTTGGAGGAGAGCCTGACGAGCACGAGGGTTTTGAGCAGCTTGAGAAAGTTCGGTTTGGGTAATCAAAATGTTGTACTGGCCATCGCGGCCTTGGGCGAGGATTAAACGATTATTGTTGAGGCTGGATTTGAGTTGTTTGGTCCGCTCTGGACTATTCACCGTTGATTGAGCTTGAATCACTCGCGATAAGTGATGTTTTTCGAGGGCCTGACCAACGATATTGGCAGTTTCGTAAATGAGGTATTGTCCTTCGGCGGTGAACTTACCGTTTTTGTCTGGCAGGAGTTCATTCACTCGTCCTTGAAAGCCAGCACGATCGTCAACCACGGCGAAGTGGGCAGTGAATTTATCAATGTAGGCTTTTTGGTAACTTTCTTCCATCAAAGGTGTATCGGGTACAGCAATGATTGAAGCAATTGCTTGGCGCCCCATCTCGTTTAACTCAGGTTCTTTGCCAGCAAGAAATTCTTGAAAGACATAGTTTTTAGGCATTTCTTTTAAAACTTCGCGGGTAACGCTGATGAGCGTTGGAGTCAGATTTGAGAGATCGGGATTGGGCATGGGGGGGACTAGGAGGCTAGGAGTTAGGAAGTTAGGAGGCTAGGGGGATCGGTCTTTGGCCTCTCTAATTGGTTTTAGGTATTGTTTCTTTGAGTTCTTGGGTTTTGGGTTCTGGTAATTGGTTGGGACATTTTTTGGAGGTCGTGGTTGGTTTTGATGTTGAGGGCTTTGCTGGAGCTTAATACTGTTTGAAGGGCTTGGTTGAAAGCTTGGGTTTTGAGGGCGGTGTTGGTGCCGGGGAATTGTCGCAGTGAGGCTTTGATGCGGGCGGCTTGAGCTCGTTTGCCTTGGTGTTCGAGGCGGTGAATAAGATTTTTGTAGGTTAATTTTCGGAGACGATTTTTCATTACTTGTTTCGGATGAACGCTGCCGCCAACGATCTGGGGATGTTTGCCTATTTGGCGACCGCGATTTACTTGAGCGACGCGTTGTTGGTAGCCTTTATTCCAATCGCGGAGGTATTGCAGTCCGCCACGGGAAAGGAAATTATGGAAAGTTGGTTGATTTTTTTTGAGGCCGATAAATAGGCGACGGTGTTTAACTTTGGCGTCTTCAATGCGCACACCAAGTTTGTCGCGAAAAATCCAGTTTTTGATTGGCCCAGGACCAAAGAGGCCAGGTTTGTAGACGTCTTTGTTGGTCCCCTTCTTCCACCAAAGGGTACCGAGACCAGCGACGCCAGCACCGAGGGCAGCCATTTTTTTGTCGCCCATAATCATATTGAGGAGAGAAGTGAGAGCGCCGAGTGGGACGAGTAGTGCCCCGACGATGGCTCCGGATTCCCAAGCGAGATCGAAAAAGTTTTTGTGACGACCACGTTGGAATTTTTTTCGTTGTTTGTTGATGGCGTTTTGGATGCGCTGGCGGGCTTGGGCAATTTTGCCGTTTTGAAATTGTTGCACAACACGTTTGGCATCAATACGCGATGTGCGACGACGAATACTAGGATCACGCAGGGCTGATTGAACTTGCTTTTGACCTTCGGCGACTGAGATTTTACCGACTACTGTCAGCATGCGAATTAGCTTAACAACGTTTTTCTTGTTTTTAGGTGAAGCTTTAACGGCATCCACAAATTGTTTTACTTGCTCAAGCGGCATG
The DNA here is from genome assembly GCA_964350285.1 of uncultured Candidatus Peribacteria bacterium. GTDB lineage: Bacteria > Patescibacteriota > Gracilibacteria > UBA1369 > CAYGJQ01 > CAYGJQ01. The sequence goes on from CAYGJQ010000091.1 coordinate 6,947, forward strand.
GGTTTAGCATGCGCAAAAGCATTCAGCAACGAGGGTGCCAAATTAATTGTCATAGCAAGACGTTTGGATCGATTACAACAACTCGCAGAAGAACTCACAACTGAAACGCTACCTGTAGAGTG
>CAYGJQ010000092.1:0-6894 GCA_964350285.1 uncultured Candidatus Peribacteria bacterium
GAGGTGGTGGTGCAGAGGCTGATGATTTTTCGCAAACCAATGTCCAAGTAGCAGGTGTTGATGAAGCGGATATTGTGAAAAATGATGGCCAGTACATTTATATGGTGCGCCGAGATACAGTACGAATTGTGAAAGCTTATCCAGTAGAAAACATGGTTGAGCTAAGCAAATTGACTTTCAAAGATGACAGCTTCAACCCAACGGAAATTTACCTCAATGGTGACACGTTGGTAGTTGTAGGAAATACTTGGCACAACAGCTCTGCAATGACTGAAGCACGTGAATTGATGCCTTATGAATATGGTCATTCACGGGTAAAAGTGTATGTAATTGATGTAAAAGACCGCAAAAACCCAGTACGAATGAGAGAAGTTTCAATGGAAGGTAATTACTCTTCTTCGCGACGGGTTGGTGATCATGTTTACTTGGTGATGAATAAATATCCAGATTACTACTATGGTGGCCCAGTACCGCTTGATGGCCAAGAATTGATTCCACGGATCTCTGATTCAGCAATTGGCACAGCTGGTGAAGTTGATGCCGACGAGCCAATGGTGGGATGTACAGATATTCACTACTTCCCGGGATATGAACGACCGAATTACTTGATTGTGGCTGGGGTACCGATTGCTGACATGAAACAAGATGTAGAGCGTGAAGTAATTTTGGGTGCGAGTGAAAATATCTACTCTTCAGCAAAAAATCTTTATGTGGCATCAACTGATTATACTTACCAGACTTTGGCTCCAGTAATTGATGTGGTAGGACCGACTGCAACTACTGACGAAGAGGAAGATGGTGAAAAAACTACAGTTTATAAATTTTCGTTGGATGAAGGGAAGGTTGCTTACCAAACTACTGGACGAGTACCAGGACGAATTTTGAATCAATTCTCAATGGATGAAGCGAATGACCACTTCCGAATTGCTACCACTAAAGGAAACGTCTGGGATACAGAAACTCTTTCGACCAACAACCTCTATGTATTGGATAAAGAGATGAAAGTTGTAGGGAAGATCGAAGACATTGCTCCAGGTGAACGTATCTACTCTACTCGCTTCATGGGCAATCGAGGTTATATGGTGACCTTCAAAAAAGTGGATCCACTATTCGTATTCGATCTCTCTGATCCGAAAAATCCAAAGATCCTTGGGAAATTGAAAATCCCTGGATTTAGTGATTACCTCCACCCATATGATGAAAACCATATCATTGGATTTGGGAAAGATACGGTTGAGGCGACAGAAGAAGAAGTTGGTAGCCGTGGAAACCAGTTTGCTTGGTATCAGGGAATGAAAATTGCAATGTTTGATATCACTAATGTTGAAGAACCGAAACAAAAATTCGTAGAGATCATTGGTGACCGAGGAACTGATAGCGACCTACTCTGGAATCACAAAGCGCTACTCTTCGATAAAGAGAAAGAACTGATGGCTTTCCCAGTACGAGTTGCCGAAATTCCTGAAGATCAAAAAACTGGAAACTCTGGCAGTGAATATGGAGAAACTGTATTTGATGGCGCATATGTTTATACCGTCAACCTAGAAGATGGGTTTAAACTTCGCGGTAAAGTTCACCACTATGAAAGTGATGATGTCTTCAAGAAATCGGGTGATTACTTCTACGGCGATGCTGGCAGTAGCATTAAGCGAATAATTTACATTGGTGAATACCTCTACTCTATCTCTGATGACATGATCAAAGGTTTGACAATGGATACGGTTGAAGAAAAAAACAATGTACGAATGAAGTAATTGATGAAAACTAGGAAAGGGAGACGCAGAAATGCGTCTCCTTTTTTTAAAAAAGTAAAAGGGTTGACAAAAATAAAATAACCATTAAAATGGTGGCGCCTGTTGCTTGGCTCCATTGCGCTCTATGAGAGTCATCCCTAGATGGGAAAACGGTGCAGGTAGTCTAACTTTTGAGGCTGAGCGCAAACTATCTTCAGTGATAGCTCCCTGCTTCAAAGGAAATTGAGTCAGAGAGCTATCGCTGAAAGAAGAATGCTCAGCCTCATTCCTTTTTATTGACTTTGGGAGCGCCGTCCGTAAAATGAAGGACGTTAACTTGACCAAATGAATCTATCCATCACTAAAAAATCAGCTAAACAAAAGAAACCACTTTCTCGGTGGCTGATTGTGTTGAGCTGATTCTTTAGAAAAGTACTCTAAACACAACCGCCACCTGTGGCGGTTTTTTTGATTAATTAATTACTATGAGAACAAGAATTAAAAATTGGGTCCGACGATATTTGCCAGCGGAAATTGGGGGCCATCTTGGCTTGTTTGCAGGGGCGTATTTGGGGCAGCTGGCAACTGGGAGTGAAATTGTGGCGGCGTTTGCGGCTACTTGGGGGGCGAATGCTGGCTATTATGGAATAATGCTGGTAACGGAAATGCGACAGCAGATTGAGAATGGCCGAGCTAATCCCTGGGGATACTGTGTGCGTAATTTACTGCTAGAATTTGGGGTGAGTGAAATTATGGATAGCTTTCTCACCCGGCCGGCGCTAGTTTATGCCGGAATGCAAATTTTTGACAGCATGTTTTGGGGTGTTTTGATCGGTGGGATTGCTGCTGATCTGCTCTTTTACTTGCCGACAGTGTTTGCCTATGAATTAAGAAAAAAATATTTATCTAATTAATTTTAAAGATTGCTATGACTATTGCTGAAAGTACTGATCGTCGAACGCTTGAAAACGATGATTCAACAACTATTAATGACATCGAGAATCCTGAGATGCTATTTACCAATGCCAAGATTGGTGGGCGTCCGGCGATGTGGAAGGCCGAAATGCTGAGCTATGCCCAGAAACTATTGGCCAATTTTAAAAATCCAGATCAGCCGGAAGTGGTAAATGCCCATCTAGTTGTGGTCTCGGTTTTCAAAGGAGTTACTGATCAAATTATCAACTGCTTGCATGAATTACTGCAGGAGCATGATCGAAATGGGCGAACAAAATTTACGGAAGCAATGATTAGCGAAGTTTTTAGTCAGCCTGGTGGACCTCGAGATACAATTCGAGGTCATATTGATCGGCTTTTTGCTGACGATGATCTACTAAAAGAATTTATTGGCGGTGATAACCAAGAAATGATGTCGGTTGCGATTGCGGCAGCGCGTGAAGCAGCAATCAACTGGGAAGAACAAGTTTTTCAACAACGGGTAATTCAGATGGCGACTGCGGCGCGAGTTTTAGATTCATTACATCAACAAACCAAGGCTGAAGCCTTTGAAATTTCAGAAAAGTCTTTAAATAATCTGATGATTGGCTATGGAGAAGACGTGGTAGTGGGAGTTTACCAACAATTGTTCAATCTCAATTCGCAGATTTATGCAAAAGCAATGCCTTATTACACTGATGCTAATAATAATCATGCAAATCGCTATGAAGCGGCAGAATTGGCTTTGGACAATGCAAAACTCGGGCCAGAATTCTTCAATAGAGTAATTGATCAATCGCGAGCAGAATTTGATCGTGAGATGGAGATTATTATGACTGCTGATGAATTGGAGGGTGTCAGGAGAGGGACGCGGATGACATTGTTTTTGCGTAGTGGATTCACGGGGAATGTGAATGAGACGAAGCGGAGTTATTCTGATGTGAGGTCGGCGCTGGAAGCGGTGATGTTGGCGATCTATAAAAATGGGTCGGAAAATCAGAAAGAATTACTTTTCTTACTGATGAAGGAATTATCTGAGGAACACCCTTATTTATTATCGACCGATCCAAGAACTTTGACGGACAATGAATACGATGGTTTGAAAGCGGAGATTCAAGCAGTCAGGAGGATTAGCCTGGCAAGGACAGCGAGAATTGCACTCGCGAATGGAAATAATACTCCAGTAGCGGCAACGGTTTGTCAGATCTTGCAGCACTATCTGAGTCACATGAATGGGAAATACTCAATTCCGGTGAAAATGGAAATGCGTGATATTCGCCGTCCTGATCGACCGGGAACGGAATTTACGCTGGGAGAAACAGCTGAATCTGAGCAGGTGACATTACTATCTACTATAGCGGTTGAGAAAAATGTTTCGGTGAAAGTGACGCATTCTGCAAGCTCGGAGCATAAGGGATTCTTGGCTGATGTAAACGGTTTGTTTTCGGAACATGATTTATCGATTTATACAAATATGGCGGACAGTGATTCAATCCAAATCGGGGTAATTTTGTCTGATAATGAAACACAAAGAGCGCGGCAGCTTGAGAGATTTGAGCAAGTAGTGGGGATTTTGAAAGAACGTTATAGTAGACATTCAATTGATCTAGGTTCGAATGTAAATGGTGGCAATGATGCAGTGGTTGAAGCTTATGATAAAGCCACTCGTTTGACTTTAGTAGGATATGAAGTAGAGACGAATTATCAGCAAGTAATGAAAATGATTTACACCTTATTCCCGGATTTCGGCTATAAAGTGCGTTCGGCTGCTCAGCTTACCGACCCTAAAAGTCTGACGTTTGAAGTGGAATGGATGGGAGAGGGGCAACCGCCACTAAATGCCTCGGAAATTGCGCATATCTACTTTGTGGAGAAGAAAGCTCGGATTGCCACGATGGTGGCAGGTGAACGTTTTATGGAGAGATATTGGGAAGGCCGTGAGGCTGGAAAAAGCTGGGAAAAGCAATGTCTTGAAAATCGAATCGTTAAAAGTTCAAATTAATAATTCATTCGGCAGCAGCCGATGCTATATTTATGGCCATTGTGCCAATTATCCTAACTAAATCGTCATGAACAATTTGCAACAGGCAGCAACACAATTTGGCACACCGCTTTATGTTTATGATGCTGATAAAATCCGAGAAAGGATTGTTGATCTGCAGACGAAAATTGGCAAATTTGAACGAACTGAATTTTTGTATGCGATTAAAGCGAACTTCAATCCGAGTATTGTGAAGTTGATTGTGGATAATGGCTTTGGTGTAGATGCGGTATCAGTAGAGGAAGTGCTAATGGCACTGAAAAGTGGCTGCAGATTAGAAAACATCATGTATACGGAAAATAATATGAGTGATGTGGAAATGGAAGAAGCCCAGAAAATTGGAGTTCTGATTAACTTCAACTCGATATCCCGCCTGGAAAAATATGGATCAAAATTCCCGGGGAGCAGGGTTTCGGTGCGCTTCAATCCAAATGTTGGTGCGGCTAGCCATGCGACTAATATTACTGGCGGTCCAGGCTCGAAATTTGGAATTTCTCATGACAGGGTCGATGAAGTTTTGACAATTATTAAAAGACATAACTTGAAATTGGTTGGAATTCATCAGCATATTGGTTCGGGATGGCTGGAAGTTGAATCACCGAAATTGGCGATGGAAGTAATTTTGGATTTGGCCCGGCAGATTAAGGAGGCAGGAGGTGGAAGTGATTTAGAATTTATTGATTGCGGCGGTGGATTTGGTGTCCCCTATCGACCAGATGATCAGGCTCTAGATCTCGAAGGCTTGGGACGTGAGTTCAATCAAGTTTTTAAAACGTTCTGTGCAGAATATGGCAAGCCACTGCGATTGAGATTTGAACCCGGACGTTATGTGGTGGCCGAGGCTGGACATCTGGTGACGGAAGTGACGACGGTAAAATCAGAATCAGATGGGCGGACTTATATTGGCACTGACACTGGGATGAATCATTTGGCGCGAGTGGCAATGTATGGCTCTTATCATCCAATTCGAAATTTGACCAATGAGTCCGGTGAAATGAAAACTTATGATGTATGCGGAAATATTTGCGAATGTGCGGATTTTTTTGCCAAAGATCGTGAGTTGCCATTGGTGAGAGAAGGAGACTTATTGAGTATCGATGTTGCGGGGGCTTATGGGATGTCGATGGCGAATCATTATCAGTTTAGAATGCTACCAATGGAAGTGATGGTTGATGGCGATCAACTGCAAGTAATTAAAGTACGTGAATCGTTCGATACACTTTACAATTTATATGGATTTACCTTGTAGCTATGAAAATCAAATTCACAAAAATGCAGGGCACCGGCAATGATATGGTGATGATCAATAATCTTGACGGTGCGATTGAATTGCAAGCGGAGGAAGTGGTGAAGATTTGCGATCGCCGGTTTGGAGTGGGAGCAGATGGGCTGATTTTATTGGAACGTCGAGCGGGAGAAGGTGAATGTTTTATGAATTATTTTAATAGTGATGGGACGATGGTGGAGATGTGTGGAAATGGGATTCGCTGTGCTGCAGGTTTTTATTGTGAACAAACAGGCTTTGAGGGAGATGCTTTAGAAGTAGGATCGCGGGATGGTGTAAAGAGGATTGAAATTGTTGGCAAGGAGATGTTTACGGTGAATATGGGACAGCCAGAGTTTGAAAGTGAAGATTTTATTGCAGGTAACGGGGGGATGCCGAGAGTTGAACTTGAAGGATTAGAGTTGCACTGTGTCTCAATGGGAAATCCGCATGCAGTGACTTTCATGGACAGAATTGATGATTTCAAACTGGAAACGGTGGGCCCACATATTGAATGCGCTGATTGTTTTCCGAATAAGATTAATTTTGAAATTGTGGAGCGATTGGGTGATGGAAACTTAAAAATGAGAGTATGGGAACGCGGCTGTGGGATTACGCTGGCTTGTGGCACGGGGGCATGTGCAGTTTATGTAGTGGCGAAAGAACTGGGCTATGTGAGTGGGGAAACACGAGTGGGATTGCCGGGAGGAGATTTGTGGATTGATCAAAATGAAGCGGGCGAGGTGTTGATGAAAGGCCCGGCAAAGATTGTTTACCAAGGAGAAATAGAAATTTAGTTGAATTGCGGAGGTCGTTGATGTAGATTTTTCAGGCGCATGTAAAAGTGTGTGTGGGTGCTGGGAGCCTGATCGGCATCAAAGATTGAAAACCTGATTCGATCAAATAAAGTTTCATCAATACCC
>CAYGJQ010000093.1:0-329 GCA_964350285.1 uncultured Candidatus Peribacteria bacterium
CAAGTTTTATTATGGCAAAAGAAGTAATGACGGTTATCAAGCTGCAAATCCCTGCGGGGAAAGCCAATCCTGCGCCCCCAGTAGGTCCGGCTCTTGGTCAGCACGGCTTGAATATCCAAGATTTTTGTACTCAGTTCAACAACAAAACTCAGCAAATGGGTGACGCTGTTGTACCAGTAGAAATCACTGTTTATGCTGACCGCACGTTCAGCTTCATTATGAAGAAACCACCGGCAGCTTACTTGATTAAGAAAGCCTTGAAGCTCAAAAAAGGCTCTGGTGAACCGAACAAAAATAAAGTTGGGACAATTACACAGGCTCAACTTGAA
>CAYGJQ010000093.1:339-6757 GCA_964350285.1 uncultured Candidatus Peribacteria bacterium
AGCTCGCAGCATGGGAGTTAATGTCGAAGGATAAACTATTTATTTGTGGGAGAGTTAGCCAACTCGCTTGCACCACATAACCCCAATTATTATGGCTAGACGTAGCAAAAAGTACCGAGCGGTACTGGAGAAACTTCAAGCTAAAGATTTCTTCACTCTAGAAGAAGCAGTTGCGCTTCTAAAAGAAACTTCAACCACGAAATTTGATTCTACATGTGAGATTCACTTCAATCTTGGAGTTGATACTAAACATGCTGATCAACAAGTTCGTTCTACGGTAGTGTTGCCGCATGGTACTGGTAAAAAAGTCCGTGTGGTGGCTTTTGTTGATGAGGCAAATGTGAAAGCAGCCAAAGATGCTGGCGCTGATGAGGCGGGAACGCTTGATCTCGTTGAAAAAATTCAAAAAGGTTGGTTGGACTTTGATGTGGCGGTTGCTACTCCTGATCAGATGAAAGAGATTGGTAAGATTGCCAAAATTCTTGGTCAAAAAGGCCTAATGCCAAATCCAAAAGCTGGAACAGTTGGCCCTGAGTTTGCAAATATCATTGGTGAGATTAAGAAAGGTAAAGTTGAATTCCGGAACGATAAACAAGGAAATATTCACAACAGCTTTGGTAAAGTTTCTTTCGGTGAAGATAAGCTAATGGACAACGCTAAAACTTTTGTAAAAGCGATCAGTGATGCTAAGCCATCTGGTGTAAAAGGAACTTATATTAAATCCATTACACTCGCTACAACCATGGGCCCTGGTGTTCATGTAGATGTACAAGACGCTTTGGCAGCATAAGTTAAAAAGTCAAACAAACAAAAGACCCCTGAGATCAGGGGTCTTTTTTGATTTCAATTATTTTACAAAGATTTTTCTAATTCAAGGGCTTTCTTCAGGGCCACGATTGATACTTCAAGCTGGGTGTCGTCTGGTTCGCGAGTGGTAAGGCGCTGCAACCAGAGGCCAGGCTTGACGATAGCACGCATGATTGCGGTGTCTTGATGTTTGGCGCTCCATTTGAGGAATTCATATGAGAGGCCAGCGATTAGTGGAAGTAAGGCGATACGAACAGCAAAGTTTGTCCAAAATCCGTCTAATCGAGGGAATGCGGTGTAAGCCAGGATGCTGATCAAGAAAACAATCAGGATAAAACTGGTTCCGCAGCGTGGGTGGAAGCGACTTTGCTTTCTTGAGTTTTCAACGGTCAGCGGTTCGTTGGCTTCGTAGTTGAAGATGGTTTTGTGCTCGGCTCCGTGGTATTCAAAAACGCGTTTAATTCCTGGGAGGAAGGAGATCGTGGCGATGTAAACGATGAAAAGAGAAATCTTTAGTACACCATCAATTAAATTAAAGAGGACATAGTTTTGATCAACAGCTGCAAAATTGTTGCTGATGAATGTGGTTGTCCAGAAGGGAATGAATTTGAAGATAAAAATACTGAGCCCAAGTGCAAATACTATCGATCCAGCGAACAGTAGCGTGTCGAAGAGTTTTTCTTTGGCTGGCCGATTTTTTGCGAGTTCTTTTTCGGCGGCAATGACGTCTGAAGCCTTAAGTAAGGTGTCGGGCTGCACATGTTTTGGCATTTTAATCCCCTGCTTTTTGGCTGCTTTTCTTTTTTTATCGAATTCTTCTTCGTCTTCAATTTGTTCTTGGGCAGCGAAATTAAGTGCTTTGGTGCCGACGATGATCATTTCAAACATATTGACAACGCCGCGAAGTAGCGGTGTTTTACTCAGATTCCAACGTTGAACTGCGCTAACGAAGGGTTTTTCTTGCAACTTGATTGAACCATCCATTTTCCGCACGGCAACAGTAATATGCCGAGGCGCACGCATCATAACCCCTTCAATTACCGCTTGTCCGCCTACTGCAAAATCGATTTGTTTTTTCATAGGTTTGGTTTATTGACTGGGAAAGATTGTAACGTTATTAATAGAAGCATGAAAGTAAAAATCAAACGTATCGACAAGGATCTGCCGCTACCAGTGTATGAAACTGATGGCTCTGTGGGATTCGATGTTTTGGCTCGAGAAGAGACTGAAATTGGGCCGGGGAAGATTGAATTGATTCCAGCGAATATCATTGTGGAAGTACCGGCTGGCTATATGCTGGTGGTGGCTTCCCGGAGTAGTACGCCGCGGAAAAAGGGCCTTACTCCGCCACATGGTTTTGGGATTATTGACCATGATTATTGTGGTCCGGATGATGAGGTAAAGATCCAGGTTTATAATTTTGCTGATGAAGCGGTGGTGATTCCGAGAGGAGAAAAAATTGCTCAGGGTGTTTTCGTCAGAATTGATAAGTTCGAATGGGAAGAGGTGGAAGAAATCAGAGGTGAAAGTCGTGGAGGATTTGGAAGTACGGGATAGGTCAGGAAGCTAGGATCTAGGAATTAGGAGGTTAGGTAATTATTTAATATATGAAAGGACAGTTTATTACTTTGTATGGGATTAATAATATTGGCAAGAGCACCCATGCGAAGCGACTGGTTAACAGATTGAATGAGAATGGGACAGAGGCAGTTTATTTGAAATATCCGGTTTATGATTTACAGCCAACTGGGCCTTTTTTGAATCGAATATTACGTTCAGGCTGTGGTCAGAGAGTTAGTGAAGAGGAGTTGCAGCTGTGGTTTACATTGAATCGTTTCCAGAAGCAGCCTGAAATAGAGAAGTGGCTAGCTGAAGGCACCTGGGTGGTAGCGGAGGATTATACAGGGACCGGATTGGCTTGGGGGGCAGCGAAAGGGGCTGATCTAGAATGGCTAATGGGAATGAATCAGCATCTTTTGAAGGAAGACTATGCCCTGATGCTCGAAGGAGAAAGAGGTTTGTCGGCGCAGGAGGATGGACATTTGCATGAATCAGATCATGAGTTGGCTAGGCGCTGTCAGAAGGTTCACCGGGAGTTGGCGCAAAGATTTGACTGGGATGTGGTCGAAGTGCAGCCAAGACAGGCGGATACGGCGGAACTAGTGTGGGCAGCGGTAAAAAAGAGATTCAGTTTTAAAAATTAGAATTCAATAGTCTAAAATCTCCAGAATCGCTCTTGTTTAAAGGGATTTCATCTGTTAGAATCTTTTTGTCTTTAAAGCTTTTCAAGCACTTATGCAACTCCTCGACGGACGTAAAGTCGCTAATGACCTACTTGATAGCCTGAACAAGGAACTTGAAGAGCTGCGCCACAAAGATATTCATCCAAAACTGGTAATTGTGCTTGTTGGAAATAATCCGGCTAGTCTTTCTTATATTAAGCAAAAGACAAAAGCCTGTGAGCGTTTGAATATTGAATGCGATCAAATCAATCTAGAAGATACGATTACTACTGAGGAATTGATTGAGGTAGTTGATAAATTGAATAAAGATGATTCAGTGCACGGAATTTTGGTGCAATTGCCTTTGCCTGACCATGTGAATGCTAGCTTGGTGATAAGGGCGATTGATCCAATGAAAGATGTAGATGGTTTTACGGCTTACAACTTAGGTAAGACTTTTTTAGGGACTGAATTTGAACATCTGCCACCGGCTACTCCGAAAGGTGTTGTGAAGTTGCTTGATTACTACGATATTGATGTAAGTGGCATGGAAGCCGTAGTAGTTGGGGCGAGTAATATTGTGGGGAAGCCAATGTCGACAATGCTTTTGAATCGGGGGGCGACGGTGACTACTTGTCATATTTTGACAAAGGATTTGAAGTTTCATACTCAGCGCGCTGATTTACTAGTAGTAGCAGTAGGGAAAGCTGGATTGATTAGTGAGGAGATGGTGAAAGAAGGAGCGATTGTTGTGGATATTGGGTGTAATCGAGTAGATGGAAAACTATGTGGAGATGTTGATTTTGGAGATATTTCAAAGAAAGCAAAGTTTATTACTCCGGTTCCAGGGGGAGCGGGACCGATGACCGTTGCAGCTTTAATGGATAATACGATTGTGGCTGCAAAACGGATTCACGGTTTGATTCCTTAATTTTTAACCTTTCTCGCTGATGTGTGGAATTATTGGTATTTCTGGTCAAAAGGATGTAGCTCAAGAAATTTACGATGGACTGGTGGTGCTGCAACATCGAGGGCAAGATTCGGCGGGGATTATGACATTCGATAGGAATAAAATGCACCTGAAGAAAGGAAACGGGCTAGTGAGAGACGTTTTCCATACTAAAAATATGATTCGGCTGCGGGGGGAGATTGGGATTGGACATGTACGTTATCCAACGGAAGGTGGATATGGTGCGGATGAAGCTCAGCCGTTTTACGTTAATTCACCTTATGGAATTGCCTTGGTGCATAATGGAAACCTTACTAATTATCACACTTTAAAAGAAGAAATTAGAAATGAAAATCTACGTTTTTTGAGCACTACTTCGGATTCTGAAGTTTTGCTGAATGTGGTGGCGGATGAATTCAAAAATCATTGTTCACAAACTTTGACTAGCGACTGTGTGTTTGAGGCAATGAAACATGTTTATAAACGACTTCAGGGTGGGTATGCAGCAATTGCAATGATTGCCGATCATGGAATGGTGGCTTTCCGCGACCCTTATGGATTGAGACCTTTATGTCTAGGGAAACGAATGAACGACGGCAAACCAGAATATTGTGTGGCTTCGGAAAATGTTTCGATTGATGCTCTGGGCTTTGAATTAGTTGGTGATCTGGAGCCAGGAGAGGTGCTATATATAGACAGCAACAATGAGATACATCGGAAAGTATGTACTGATGTACGAAAATTGACTCCGTGTATCTTTGAGTACATCTATCTGGCGAGACCAGACTCAATGATGGATAAGGTGAGCGTGTACAAGACGCGTTTACGAATGGGGGAAAAACTTGCTCAGCAGGTGAAGGATGCAAACTTGGATATTGACGTAGTAATTCCGGTTCCGGACTCTGCTCGGAGCTCTGCCTTGCAGTTGGCGCAAGATTTAGGGATTCGTTACCGTGAAGGCTTGGTGAAGAACAGATATGTAGGACGGACTTTCATCATGCCAGGCCAGGCAATTCGAAAGAAATCGATTAAGTATAAATTGCATCCGTTGAAGCTAGAGATTAAAGGAAAGAACGTGCTGCTGGTTGATGACAGTATTGTGCGCGGTAATACATCACGTCAGATAATTGAGATGGTTAGAGATGCGGGGGCGAATAAGGTTTACTTTGCTTCTGCGGCACCAGCTCTAATGCATCCTTGTGTTTACGGTGTTGATATGCCGACAAGAAAAGCTTTTGTTGCTCACCAATTGAGCACGGAAGAAATTTGTAAATCGATTGGTGCGGACATGTTGTTTTACCAAAAGTTGGAGGACTTGATTGAATGTGCCAAGGTAGGAAATCCGGATATTGATGAATTTTGTACAGCTTGCTTGAGTGGTAAGTATCCAACTCCGGAAGTTACCGCTGAATACCTAGAAGAGGTAGAGCGGCGACGCGGTAGTAAAGCTGATGTCACACCACAGCAACTGGGTGAAGGCCCAGATGGCTTGATGGTTGAAGAGCCAGCTCAAGCTCAAGAGACTTTACTGTAGGATCCTGCATAAAAGATTTTCGAATCTAGCAGGCACCGTCAGATGCCGGTTGCGGGACATACTTGTTTGTTAAAATTTTGGGAATGGTGGGCCCCACTAAGCATTTCTTAATCGCAAATCATGACTAAAAAAGTACTAGTTGTAGGAAACGGGGGCAGGGAGCATGCATTGATTGAGGCCTTGAAAAGAAGTCCGCAGGCACCAAGAGTTTATACATTTGGTGGTGCGATGAATCCGGGGATCTTGGAATTGTCTGAGGAGTATGAAATTGGATCAGTAACTGATAGCAGAGCGATTGTTGAGTTTGCGCAGAGGCATCAAGTTGACTTTGCGATTCTTGGCCCAGAAGCACCGATTGCGGCTGGTGTTGCCGATGCACTACTAGATATTGATGTCCACTGTGTGGCGCCAATGAAACGTTTGGCTCAGCTTGAAGCTTCTAAGGGCTATACTCGTGATCTGTTGAATAAGTATGGGATTCCGGCTAATCCGGAGTATAAACGTTTTGATTCAGAGGAAGGGATGGAGGAATTTGCGAACTCACTCGATGGTCAGTTTGTGGTGAAGGCAGATGGACTACGTGGCGGTAAAGGTGTTTCAGTTGCTGGTGATCATTTTGATGGGATTGAAGAAGGACTAGCGATTGCAAAGAAGTATTTGGCGGAAGATGGGACGGTAGTGATTGAAGAAAAATTTGTGGGGCAGGAATTTAGTTTGATGACTTTTACCGATGGGGTGAACTGTGTCGATATGCCTTGTGTGCAGGACCATAAGCGAGCGTTTGTTGGTGACAAGGGGCCGAATACCGGTGGGATGGGATCATATTCTGATGCTGATCATTTGTTGCCATTTCTGAAAGCGGAGGAAGCGGATGTGGCGCGGCAAATTACCCGTGATGTGGTGAAG
>CAYGJQ010000094.1:0-1860 GCA_964350285.1 uncultured Candidatus Peribacteria bacterium
AATTGGCGCCAATAGTTTACTGCTCTATACTACGGACGAAATTTTTCTAACTCAGCTCAATTATGAAACCACGTGTAGCAATTAACGGTTTCGGTCGAATCGGACGCGAAGTTTTCCGAGTAAACCTTGATCGTGACCTAGTAGATATCGTTGCTATCAACGACCTCGGTGACAACCATACACTCGCTCACTTACTCAAATACGACTCAAACTACGGAACGCTCGACGCCGAAATCGAAACCACTGAAGACTCAATCACCGTCACCGGCAACAAAATCCCCGTCTACAGCCAACGTGACCCAGAACAACTCCCCTGGAAAGACCACAACGTCGATATCGTAATCGAAGCAACTGGCCACTTCCGCGACCGCGAAGGCGCCACCAAACACCTCACCGCCGGAGCAAAAAAAGTAGTAATTTCAGCACCAGGCAAAGACGTCGACCTCACTGTTGTTCTCGGAGTTAACGAAGAAAAATTTGATACCGCCAATCACCACATCATCTCCAACGCCTCTTGCACCACAAACTCATTAGCTCCAGCCGTAAAAGTAATCCACGAACATTTCGGAATCAAACGCGGCCTCATGACCACCATCCACGCTTACACCAACGACCAACGAATCCTTGACCTACCCCACAAAGACCTCCGCCGCGCCCGCGCCGCCGCCCTCTCAATCATCCCCACAACTACTGGCGCGGCCAAAGCTGTCACTCAAGTAATCCCTGAACTTGAAGGCAAACTAAACGGCATGGCCATCCGCGTACCAACACCAACCGTTTCATTAGTTGATTCAGTATTCGAACTAGAAAAAGACGTCACCCCTGAAGAACTCAACAAAACATTAAAAGAAGCTGCTGAGGGAAAACTCAAAGGCATCATTTCCTATTCTGACGAACCACTAGTATCTGTGGATTATAAAGCTCACCCCGCTTCATCAATCGTCGACGGACAATCAACAATGGTCATCGAAAACAACATGGTGAAAGTCCTCACCTGGTACGACAACGAATGGGGCTACTCAAATCGCACTGTCGAACTTTGCGCTTTCATCGGCGAAAAGATGTAAATCCCCCAAAACAACCTGACAAAATGATGACAAAATGGCTGCCATCATTAATCTAAATCCAGATGACCTCCGCATCACCCTCTCTATCATTCGGGCCGACGCAAAAGCAATCCCCTAGCCTAAAATTCATCGAACAGATCGACCTAATTCAAACTGATCTAAAAGAACACCTGGCAGAAATCCACGCAACTGTCATGACCGCCCTCTTGGCAAAAGAACCGACGAAAACTGAAGAGCTAACCAAAAAAGCACTCGCCGCCAACTTCAAAGCTCGAATGCTCGCCGCCAACACCATCAGTCTTTTAGAACTCAGCCCACACGACTCCCCCCTAAGCCTTATCTGCTCCAGAGTTTTTGAAGCAACCTCTAATCTCTTGGACCTAGAAGCACAAGTACGCTTATTCCGAACATCTTCTATTTCCGACTCTGAAGAATTAAATTCCTTCATACAATCTTTCGGATCCATTGAAAGCACACTTGAAGCAATCGAAGCCAAAGAAGCTAAACACAACTTCAACTTTGAAAACACAGTTGCCTTAGCTCTATCTCAAACCTCGAAAGCACCAAAAGAAAACATCAAGTTTGAAATCATCAGCCAAGACATCGCACCAATAAAAACCACACTTAAAAACCAAACAATAATTAGCACTGCAGTAACCAACCTAATCCGTAACGCAATCGACGCCACCAATGAAAGCCTCTCAAAAGAAGACAACCCCCAACCAAAAACTATCTCCATTTCTCAAAACGTAACAAGAAAGACTTTAGTAATTTGCGTTCAAGACCAAGGAGT
>CAYGJQ010000094.1:1870-2435 GCA_964350285.1 uncultured Candidatus Peribacteria bacterium
ACCACCAAAAATGTCTCAGACAAATCAACATTGGGAGGACAAGGACGTGGACTCTCACTTACTAAAAGCTCCCTTGAAAAAATTGGCGCCCAAATTTCTGTTTACAGCACTCCAGACAAAGGAACATCCTTCAGCATCCTTGTTCCGCTTCAAAACCTTGCAAACGACGAATTAGCACTGTAAAATCGGCAGTGCTAATTTTAGAGTTCAAAAATGTCATCAAAAGACCGAAAAAATCAGATCCTTCAGGCAATCGTCAACCACTTCATCCAAACTGCTGAACCAGTTGGATCGAACACCCTGATTGTAAACTACAAATTCCAGGTCAGCCCGGCAACCATTCGCAACGATATGGCCGCCTTAGAAAAACAAGGACTGATCTACCAACCCCACACCTCCGCTGGTCGAATTCCAACCGATCAAGGCTATCGCACCTTTGTCGATGAAATCGCCGACTACAAGGCCGCTCGCAAATTGGCCCTCCAATCACTGCAAGAAATTCGCAAAGAATACAAAACCGAAAAAGCCCGCGAACGTATTTACGATGCCGTTTCAATTTTATCCC
>CAYGJQ010000094.1:2445-2727 GCA_964350285.1 uncultured Candidatus Peribacteria bacterium
CAACGCTGTAAGTTTTGCCACCACACCAAACAGCCAACGAAGCTTCTACCTCGGAATCTCCAACGTCCTCCGCCAACCAGAGTTTATGAGCGACACCATGAGCGCTAGCAAAGTAATTGAAGTGCTCGAAAAAAATGACAACTTTGTAAATCTATTAAAATCATTCGATCTCGGCCACGAAGCCAAAATCTTCATCGGCAACGAAAATATTATCGAGCAAATTCAAAGCTGCTCCATCATCGTTGCCAGTTATAACTTCGACGGATTCGACGGATACATCGG
>CAYGJQ010000094.1:2747-6534 GCA_964350285.1 uncultured Candidatus Peribacteria bacterium
AGAAATAAAAAAACTATTAGAATCTTCTGGATCAATGACCTAATTCAAAACGCGGCCCGCCCGCCCTGGGGGCCCCCGTCCACTAGGACTATTTTAACAAACAAAAATGAAATTTTCTTAAAATTTTTATTAAAAAAAAATAAAATCCTAAAGCTTAGAACCAAAGAGACCGCAGGCCGCCCCCCCCTAGCCTCCTCCCCCCCTAAGCCCTAACACCTAACACCTAATACCTAACCCCTAATCCCCCCCATGACTGATCAAAACCCTCCTCAAGACCAAACAACTGACGAAACCACTCAAGATACCAACCAAACTCCCCAAACCAACAGCCCACTTGCTGCGAAAATTCTCGAATTAGAACAACAACTCAACGAAGCCAATCAAAAAGCCGATGAAATGACCGGTGCCGCCCAACGTGCCCTTGCCGATCTCCAAAACTTCAAGCGTCGCACCGAAGAAGAACGTTCCCGCTTCGCCCAAATGGCCTCAGCTGGAATCGTCAACGCCATCCTCCCCCACCTCGATAATTTCCACCGCGCCTTCGAACACGCACCAGAATCAAACGAATGGGCCGAATCGATCAAAAAAATTACTCAAGACTTAGAAGCTTCACTAGCCGCCCAAGGTCTCCAAAAAATCGAAGTGGTCGGCCAAAAACTCGACCCAAACCAACACGAAGCTCTCCTCCAAGGACCAGGAGAAAAAGACATCATCATCGAAGAACTCGAACCCGGCTACATGCTCGGCCAATATGTGGTTAAGCCAGCTAAAGTAAAAGTTGGAAACGGAGAAGCAGCCTAGCAAATACCCTTGACCAACCAAAATTAGCACTCTAAACTAGGGAGTGCTAAAAGCTTTAAAAAAGGAGCCCAAAGGGCGACTCCCATACCTAAGCCCTAAGCCCTAACCCCTAACACCTAATCCCCAAACACACCATGTCAAAAATTATCGGAATCGATCTTGGCACCACTAATTCCTGTTTTGCCGTCATGGAAGGTGGTGAACCAACTGTTATCCCTAATGCTGAAGGCGCACTACCCCATCGGTAGTGGCTGTTAAAGACAAAGAACGCCTCACTGGTATCGCCGCTAAACGTCAGGCAGTCACCAATCCAGAAAACACTATTTACTCAGCAAAACGTTTCATCGGCCGCCAATACAAAGAAGCGAAAAAAGACGCTGAACACATGGCATACAAAGCTGTAGAAGGTAAAAGTGGTGAAGTTGAAATCATGCTCGAAGACAAACAGCGCCGCCCAGCCGAAATTTCGGCCATGGTCCTCCAAAAAATCAAAGCTGATGCCGAAGCTTACCTCGGTGCACCAGTAACTGAAGCGGTAATCACTGTTCCTGCATATTTCAACGATTCACAACGCCAAGCTACCAAAGATGCCGGTAAAATTGCTGGCCTCGAAGTAAAACGGATTATCAACGAACCAACCGCTGCTGCACTCGCTTACGGTCTCGACAAAAAAGGCGGAGACAAGAAAATTGCTGTCTTCGATCTTGGAGGCGGAACTTTCGATGTTTCAATCCTCGAACTCGGTGACGGGGTATTCGAAGTACTAGCCACCAACGGTGACACCCAGCTCGGTGGTGACGACTTCGATGAAACCATCATGAAATGGATCATCGACGAATTCAAAAAAGACCAAGGAGTAGACCTCTCCCAAGACAACATGGCCCTCCAACGTGTCCGTGAAGCAGCTGAAAAAGCCAAATGCGAACTATCAAGCGCTCACGAAACTGAAATCAATCTTCCCTACGTCACCTCTGACGCCAGCGGCCCAAAACATCTCAACATGAAACTCAGCCGCTCAAAAATGGAAGATCTCGTAGCTGATCTTATCAAACGCACAGTTGAACCATGCCGCAACGCCATCAAAGATTCAGGTGTTTACGATAGCGATATCGACGAAGTAATTCTTGTCGGTGGATCTACTCGAATGCCGGCGGTTCAAGCCAAAGTAAAAGAAATCTTCGGGAAAGACGCCCACCGCGGCCTCAACCCAGATGAAGTAGTAGGACTTGGTGCCGCGATTCAAGGTGGTGTCCTTCAAGGAGACGTGAAAGACGTAATCCTCCTCGACGTTACTCCCCTCACCCTCGGTATCGAAACCGCTGGCGGTGTGCGCACTCCAATGATCGAGCGCAACACCACTATCCCAACTTCAAAATCTCAAGTTTTCTCAACCTACGCCGACAACCAACCTTCTGTAGAAGTACACGTCCTCCAAGGTGAACGCGAAATGGCGAACGACAACAAATCACTCGGTAAATTCATCCTCGACGGAATCCCCCCAGCACCCCGCGGCGTACCACAAATCGAAGTAACCTTCGACATCGACGCCAACGGTATCCTCAATGTAAAAGCCAAAGACAAAGGAACCGGCAAAGAACAACACATCACCATCACTGGTTCATCAAATATGTCTGATGACGAAATCGAACAAATGCGTAAAGAGGCAGAAGAACACGCTGAAGAAGACAAGAAAAAACGCGAATCAGTAGAAGTCCGCAACCAAGCTGAATCACTCATAAGCCAATGCGAACGCACCCTCAAAGACGCTGGCGATAAAGTAGACGACGGAATTAAAAAACCCGTCGAAGAAAAAATCGAAGCCCTTAAATCAGTCCTCGAAAAAGAAGACGCTTCAACCGACGAAATCAAAACTGCTACTGAAGCTCTCTCTGAAGAAATCCAAAAAGTCGGCGCTGAACTATATAAAGATGCTGGCCCAGCTGGAGCCGAAGGCGGAGACGACGACGGCGTAAAAGTCCACAACGTCGATGACGACAAAAAAGAAGATGTTGTCGAAGGCGAAGTAGTAGAAGAGGACAAAAAAGACGACGAAAAAAAAGAAGACTAAACCCATCAAAAAGCCGGCACACTAATCGCCGGCTTTTTTTATATTCCGTAGTTCTTCCTAGCCAAAAAAAACGATCTCGGTCATAATCTCACTACTAAATTTTAACTTTCAGCCAATGCACCTATCAAGAATTAAGGTTGGCATCCTATTTAGTAGCGCAATTATTCTCAGCGCACTATTTGCTAGTTCGGCTCAAGCCGCACTCACTCCGATCAACGACCTCCGCATCGCTGGAGATCAATTGATCTGGACCGCTCCCCGCGAGGCAACTGAATACAAAATCAGCTTCCATACTGGGGAAGCCACCTCTATCACCAATGAATTTGGAGGCTGTGGATACGACCTCGCTCAAGAAAGAAATCCAGGTGGACCAGACTACTGCGCCGGCACCGCCAACAGCATCCGTTTCAATGCGGGAAGGCCAGAAACTTTCAATATCAAAAGCACCGGCAACTCATTCGTTGTCCAATACAAAGATCGCAACGGCAACCTCTCTCCTCGAAGTAACTTCGTAGTACACCGCTACCTTCCAGAAATTACCGACCTCAAATTCAACAGCCCAGATCAACTCAACTGGACTGCTCCACAACATGCCTACAACTACAAAGTACTTTTCCACACCGGTGAAGCTCGCAGTCTCGCCGATAAATTCGATGGCTGTATCTGGGGAGCAGAAGACATAAATCCTCGTGGCAGCGAATACTGTGTAGGTAAATCAATTTCAATCAACCACCGCGCAGGAAATACCGAAAAACTAAAACTTGCTACTTTCGCCCAAGGCAACTCATTTGTAGTCCGTTACTTCGACAAATACGGAAACGCCTCTCCATTGAGCAACTTTGTTTACACCGGCGAAAGATTTGTCCCGCTCCCACTCGGTGACACATCTCCGGAAGCCGAAGAAATCAAAACTCTGCC
>CAYGJQ010000095.1:0-487 GCA_964350285.1 uncultured Candidatus Peribacteria bacterium
CTCGAAAACGACTCCGCTCTCAACGCTCTCAATCAAGCGATTAAACTCGATCCCACCAAATTCAAATCCAAAGCCAAAATAGACCCAGACTTCAAATCACTTCAGGAACACTCGCAATTCAAAGAACTAGTGAAGTAAAGATTTCTCCTTTAAACTCAGGCCACTTAATAATCCATTCCCGTGGCCAAAATCGAAATCAACAAGGAGTTCGAAGAAATCCTCAATCTACTAGAAAACAGCCGAGACCACCTCTTTATCACTGGTAAAGCCGGCACCGGAAAATCGACATTGCTCGAGTATTTCCGCGATCACACTCAAAAAAACGTAGTTGTACTCGCCCCAACTGGCGTCGCCGCTTTGAACGTCCAAGGCCAAACAATCCACTCATTCTTCAAATTCGCGCCCTACGTTACGCCATTGAAAGTAAAAGAAGAACGCATCTACAAAAAACGCCGCGAACTCCTCCAAAAAGTCGACATGATCATCA
>CAYGJQ010000095.1:497-1410 GCA_964350285.1 uncultured Candidatus Peribacteria bacterium
AAGTCTCAATGGTTCGCGCCGACCTGATGGACTGCATCGACGCCAGCCTCCGCCTCTACCTCAATTCTGGCCAACCATTCGGCGGCATGAAAATGGCCTTCATCGGTGACCTCTACCAACTCTCTCCTGTAGTTTCCCGCGACGAAACCTCTTTCTTTAAAGAAGTCTACGACAGCCCATATTTCTTCTCTTCCAAAGTCTTCCAAAACATCGACCTCCAAACCCTCGAACTCAAAAACGTCTACCGCCAACAAGACGACAACTTCATCAAACTCCTCAACAAAATCCGCGAAGACAACCTCGACCACGAAACTATTGAAACTTTAAACCAACGCTACGCTGCCGAATATTTCGACACTGACGATTTCTACATCACTCTCACCACCACCAACGCCGCCGCCGACCAAATCAACAAATTCGAACTCAACAAACTACCATCCGGCCACGAAACTTTCTACGCCGACGTCAACCGTCAATTCGATCGCAAACATTACCCCACCCAAGTAGACCTCAATCTCAAACCTGGCGCCCAAGTAATGCTCCTCACCAACGAAACCAACAACAAATGGGCCAACGGTAGCGTCGGCAAAATCACCGCCATCGAATTCGACGAACACTCCGGCGACGACGTCTTAATCATCGAACTCAACAACGGCAAAGAAGTAAAAGTAAAACGCCACACCTGGGAAGTATGCAAATATTTCTGGAACAAAACCATCAATGCCCTCGACGTCGATCTCATCGGTTCCTTCACTCAATTCCCAGTCCGCCTCTCCTGGGCCGTAACCATCCACAAAAGCCAAGGCAAAACCTTCGACAAAGTAATCGTCGATATCGGCCGCGGCGCCTTCGCCCCCGGACAAGTTTACGTTGCCCTCAGCCGCTGCACCACTTTCGAAGGCCTCATCCTCAA
>CAYGJQ010000095.1:1420-6451 GCA_964350285.1 uncultured Candidatus Peribacteria bacterium
CGCCCCATCCAAAGAAGACACATCTGGTCAGATGACACCGTGCAAAAATTCCTTAAATCAAAACAAGATCCAACACCAAAAATTAAAAACTCACTTCTTGAACCGAAAATGCACAAATAGCCTACCATGATTCTTCGCATCAACGTCAATCCGATGGTAAAGCTTTTTAATCCGCGGCTGGTTTAAAAACCTCATCACCGTTTTCCGCAACGCCCCGCTACCCTTGCCGGGTATAATTTCTACTAGCTTAATTCTTTTTTCAACGGCCTGTTCAATGATCTCTTCGAGTGAATCATTAATTTTATGACCACGATTATAGATATCATGCAGATCCAATTTCAACTTTGCCATCAGAGAGGGGATTAAGCCCTAAGCCAATTCATCAGTAGCTACATGCAAATGATAATTTTCTTCTTCAATCACACTAATATCAATAAATTTATCAGCACGTTTTAAAAGTAGGCTACACTCTTCGTTCAATCCAGCCAAATGAAGATTCTTCCCAAACTTTCGATATCGAGCTACTAACCCATTAATTGCTTGAATCGCTGAATGATCAGCCACCCTTGAATCAGAAAAATCAATATAGACCTCATCAGTATCATTTTCCGGATCAAAAATTCGCTCAAAGTTTTTAATTGAAGCAAAAAACAATGGTCCCGACAATTTATGATGATTATATCCATGCTTATCAAGAACGGTCTCTTTTTCAATTAGTTTCCCTTTCTCCCACGCAAACACCAACGCACTCACAATAATCCCGGCCCCCACTGCTACCGCTAAATTCGTAAACACAGTTGCTGCCGATACCAAAATAATCACAAACGCATCACTTCGTGGAATATTATTCATAATCCGCAAACTAGACCAAGAGAAAGTCCCAACCACCACCATAAACATCACCCCCACCAATGAAGCAATCGGAATCAATTCAATATAAGGCGCAAAGAAAACAATAATAATCATCAAGAAAGCACCACCAACGAAACTAGAAATTCGCCCACGACCGCCAGAAGAAATATTGATCATACTCTGCCCAATCATCGAACCACCACTCTGCGCCCCAAAACACCCAGCCACAATATTCGCAATCCCTTGACCAATACATTCTTTATTACCACGACCACGCGTTTCTGTAATTTCATCAATCAACGTCATATTAATCAAAGCGTTGATCGTATTAATCGAAGCCAAAATAAATGAATAGGGGAAAATAATTTTCAACGTCTCAAACGTCAGTGGCACTTGTGGCAACGCAAAACTCGGAAAACTTCCCGAAATCGAACCACCACCAGCATCACGCAAATAAGAACCAACTGTCGCTACATCCAATCCCAGCACCAAAGAAATCGCCGTCACCAATCCAATCCCCACCAAAGAAGAGGGAACCGATTTCGTCCATTTCGGAAACAAATAAATCGTCAACATCGCTACCGCCACCAAAGCCAACATCGTAAACAAAGGCTCACCACTCAACCACACCATCGAACCATCAAGCGCCTTCGTCTTAAACTGCGCCAACTGAGAAATAAAGATAATAATCGCCACTCCATTTACAAAACCAAGCATCACTGGGTGCGGCAACAAACGCACAAATTTCCCCAATCGGAACACCCCAAACAAAATCTGAATCACTCCCATCAAAATCCCGGCCGCAAATAAATACTCCAATCCATACTCCGCTACCAAAGCCACAACCACCAAAGACAATGGCCCAGTAGCACCACTAATCAATCCCGGTCTTCCACCAAATAAAGAAGTACAAACTCCAATAATCGCCGCCCCATAAAGCGCAATGATCGGCTCAACTCCAGCAATAAAAGAAAAAGCAACTGCTTCCGGCACCAATGCTAACGCAATCGTGACCCCAGAAAGCACATCAATCCTGGCTTGCGCAAAATCAAAGCTACGGAAATAAGTCTGAACAAATCGAATAATACTTTTAATTGAAATTATGGTGGATAGGGCTACTAAAATAAAAAAAATCCCTCTTCAGGGCCACGAATGAATACACTATTTAGCCTCAACTGTCAATCAAGCATTCCCCAGTTAACAAATCACAAATTTATTGATCTACAACATTCAAACGCGATATTCTCAAAAGAGTTTATTATCTAACTTCTTTTCATGAACGACTCGTTCACCGAAACTACTAGTAAATCCTGGTTTACTAGAATTAAAGAATCCATTGGTGGGATTCTATTTGGCCTGCTCCTATTCTTCGGCGCCTTTCCATTACTTTTTTGGAACGAAGGTAATGCCGTCGATGTAGCAAAATCTCTTGAAGAAGGAGCAAGCTCAGTGATTTCCATCGAAACCACTACTCCCGATACTGCCAATGACAGCAAACTCATCCATCTCACTGGTGAAGTATCTACCACCGAAACACTAACGGATGAAGAATTCGCTATCACCGAACCAGCCATTAAGCTTCGTCGAAAAATCGAGATGTATCAATGGACCGAAAAAAGCGAAAGTAAAACCGACAAAAAACTAGGTGGTCGCGAAGAAACCACTACTACCTATACCTATGTTAAAGACTGGCAACCAGAAGTCGTTGATTCTAGTAAATTCAAACGCCAAAAAGGACACACCAATCCTTCTAACACGGACTTCAAAGGCGAAGAAATGTCTGTATCAGCTGCCTCAGTAGGGGAGTTTGAACTCACTCCTAGCCTCATCGGCAAAATTTCAAACTTCGAAACTCTTCCTTTCACCGAAGTGCCACCAGCCCTTCAAGAAAAATACGAAGATAAAGTTCTAGTTCAAAACGGCACTCTCTACATTGGTAAAAACCCCGCCCAACCTGAAATCGGCGACCAACGAATTACCTTTGAAATCGTCCGCCCTGGCAAAGTAAGCATCGTTGCTAAACAAGACGGATCAACTCTCCGTCCATTCAAAACCTCCAACGGCAAAACCATCGAACTCCTCAGCACCGGCAACGTCAGCGCTGAAGAAATGTTCGATGCCGCCCAAGCCGCCAACACAACTCAACTCTGGATCCTCCGAGTAGTTGGCTTTGTGATGATGCTTCTCGGACTAAACATGGTCTTCAAAGTACTATCAGTCATTGGCTCAGTAGTTCCGTTCCTTGGCGAACTCATCAGCCTTGGCACCGGCCTCGTAGCTTTCCTGATTGCTTTTGCAACTTCATTAATTGTAATCGCCATCTCCTGGATCGCCGCCCGACCAATATTAGGAATTAGCCTCCTTGCCATCGGAGTCGGCGCCCTCGCTTACCTTGGCTACATCAAACACCAAAAAGCCCCCCACAAAAAAGCTAAAGCGAAAGCTTAAAACCACAACAAAAAAAGGCTGCCGAGGCAGCCTTTTTTAATAACTAGCTTCCTAGGTCCTAATTCCTAACTCCTCACCCGAAAAATATCCTCGCGTGGCACCTGCAACAAATCTTTCAAATGTGCCTTCAACTGATTTTCAGTCATTTTATCTGCAGCCTCAAATGCCACCACTTTTTTTGCTAAGCTAGCATTTTTTTCATACTCCCGTCGCAAATCAAATTTCGCAGTTGATGGACCACAAATTGCAATCTCATCCCCATCTTTAATTTTCTCAATCACTTGCTTCGCAAACTTATGCATATGTTCATTCCGCCGATTATCATCAGTTTTTTCATTACCGCGCACCACGTGTTCATCACTTTCATTCGTCTTATGATTCGGCTCTACACCAGAATCAATGTGTTCCATCGAAACCACATCTTCTTCAGTTGCTTTCAAAATATAAGCACCAGCGTGATCAATCCAAACTCCATAAAGATTCATAAACTTGAATTAGAAACTAATTAACAAAATTATCACGACACTCCCCAAAAATTTCAATCTCTATTTCAATATTCAACTTGATTCAATGGCATAAAACGCTACCTTGTTAAAGCTGCAAATTTTTAAAAATCTCATTATGATCCACGATAAAATTTTTATTTCAATCCAAGAAATCGCCAAACTAAAAGAAAAACTCAAAGGAATTAAAAAAGACATCAAGCACGCCGAAAAAATTGAAACCGACCAATACCTCCAACTAAAATCCGCCCTCAAAGATCTAAAAAAACAAGTCAAAGACTACGAAGATGAATGGAAAAAACAACTCTGTGAAGACGACCATTACAACAAACTCCGCGAAATGAAACTTGAAGCCGAAGAAGACATCGCTCATGAAAACGAAAAACTCTTTGAACAAATTGCCAAGCTTCCTCCAAAATCAGTCCAGATGAAAAAAGAAACCGAAGAAGGTTTCATGAACATCCAAATCGAACCAGAAATGCGTCTCTACCTAAACGGAAAAGAAGAAAAACGCCGTCTCGCTTAACCTCATCGACTCCTGATCAAAACCATCATCCGCCAAAAAAGAGGTGTCACCACTATCCATAAAACCAACACTCTAGTAGAGACAAAATTGCTAGCAAACTGAAAACCAAACAAAAACCCAGCCTGCACAACCAGAACTTTTAACACATCCAACACCGTAATCTGCTGCGGATGAAACCATTCATCCGCATTTTTTTCCAAGTACCTTCGCATTCGCTTATCAAGCAAAAAAATCACCCCACCGTGATACAACACCGCCAAATTCAAAGTTAAATAAACCACAACCATCCCCGCCAAAAAAACATCAATAAAATTAATATTTACAGCCGGAATTGCCCCTGAAATCAAAGCCAACACATCTGGGCCAGAGTTTAAAAAGAACCATGCTGTAAAAGCACTCACCATCAAAAACCAAACATACATACTGACTCGCGCCCCCAAACCTAAAACTCTTTTCGTAATCACCGCATAGCCAGATATCGCAGTAAAAAACAAACCAACCAACACCGTCAAAGTTAGAACAGCCCCCTTCATCACTCCACTCCCCAACACATTCAGTAACAAAAACCAAAAACTAACTGTCGAAGATAAAATCACCATCTCATTCACCGACTTCAAAATCGAACGATGAAACAAAACCAAAAACAAACCTGCAAATACCATTGAAAAACCAAATACCGGCCCATGGATATTATCGATAAAA
>CAYGJQ010000096.1:0-6270 GCA_964350285.1 uncultured Candidatus Peribacteria bacterium
CATTTGAAGGATACGTCCGATCCGTTCTTTTGAGTCGCTTGAAGAGTTGTAGATGTAACTTCCTGATTGAACTTTCCCTGAGTAAACACGGAAGAAAGTAAGTTTACCAACGAATGGGTCAGTTGCTACTTTAAATGCGAGGGCCGCGAATGGTTCGTTGTTGTCTGGTTTGCGCACAACATCTTCACCACTTTTAACGTCGGTACCAGTTACTGGTGGAACGTCGAGCGGAGAAGGGAGGTAGTAGTTAACTGCGTCGAGAACAAGCTGAACTCCGATGTTTTGGAGCGCTGTCCCACAAAGTACTGGGTAGATTTCATTTTTGATGGTTCCAAGGCGGAGTCCTTCGCGGATTTGATCGTTTGTAAGTTCACCGCTTTCGAGGTAAGCATTCATTAGATCTTCGCTTTGCTCAGCAGCGGCTTCGATCATTTTTTCGCGGTATTCAGTAATCTTGTCGGCCATGTCGCCAGGAACGTCGATTTCTTTTTGGGTTTCACCCATTTTCCCTTCGAAAGTGTAAGCTTTTTGTTCAATGAGATCGATGACACCAGTGAAGGTGCTATCAGCTCCGATTGGGAGTTGGATGGCAACGGCTTTTTTACTGAGACGTTCGTGGATTGAGTTGAGACTCATGTAGAAATCAGCACCCATCTTATCCATTTTGTTGACGAAGGCGATACGAGGAACGCTGTATTTGTCAGCTTGGCGCCATACTGTTTCAGATTGTGGCTCTACACCTTGAGATCCGTCGAATACAGCAACACCACCATCGAGTACACGAAGTGAACGTTCAACTTCAACTGTGAAATCCACGTGTCCAGGAGTATCAATAATATTGATGCGAATGTCTTTCCAGCTACATGTGGTAGCGGCGGAAGTAATAGTAATCCCACGTTCTCGTTCTTGTTCCATCCAGTCCATTTGAGATTCACCATCATGTGTTTCCCCAATTTTATGGGTTTTACCAGTATAAAAAAGAATCCGCTCAGTGGTAGTAGTTTTACCGGCATCGATATGAGCGATGATTCCGATGTTACGTAGATTTTTCAAATTTTCGGACATGGGAAAATTAGTTACTAACTATGAATAATACGAAAGCATTATATGTAGTTGACACCGAAAGTCAAAGAAAAAGCGCTTTTTTCTGCCAAAATTGGAAAGTTTGTCTAATCGGTCGTGATTAGGCGAAAGGAGATTGGAAATTGGGAAAACAAAAAAGCCTCCGAGAGAGGAGGCTTTTGTTTGATTGTTGTTTTTCTAATACCGAGCGTAGTGAGCGAAGGCTTTATTTGCTTGGGCCATTTTATGTGTGTCTTCTTTTTTCTTAATGGCTGCACCTTGGTTGTTGGCCGCGTTGATAATTTCTTCAGCGAGCTTTTCGGCCATTGGTTTTCCTTTTTTCAAGCGGGAGATATTGATGATCCAGCGGAAAGCGAGGACAAGTTGGCGTTTTGGTTTTACCTCGATTGGAATCTGGTAAACACCACCACCAATACGTTTTGCTTTTACTTCAAGTGAAGGCTTGAGATTGTTGATTGCTTCATCGAAGAGTTTGTCTGGATTAGCAGCTCCTTTCTTGCGAACAATTTCGAGAGCGTCTTTAAGGACTCGGCGAGCGACGTGTTTTTTACCGTCGAGCATCAAGTAGTTGATGAATTTTTCTTTTACTGGGTTGGATCCTTCTGGAATGATTTGTGCTTTCTTTTGTGCCATTGTCTTAAAGAGGCTAGGAATTAGGATTATTTGATTAGAGCTTTCAGCTATTAGCTAGCAGCTATTGGGTTTAGATTACTTAGGGCGTTTTGCTCCGTAGTTTGAGCGACCTTGTTTGCGGTCTTTTACGCCTTCGGTGTCGAGGACACCACGTACTACGTGATAGCGCACCCCTGGGAGATCGCGTACTTTACCTCCGCGGATCATTACAATCGAGTGCTCTTGGAGATTGTGGCCTTCACCTGGGATGTAGGCGTTAACTTCACGTCCGTTGGTAAGACGTACTCTGGCTACTTTACGAAGGGCTGAGTTTGGCTTTTTAGGTGTCATGGTGAATACACGAACACATACGCCACGTTTGAACGGACAATTAATACCTACTGCTTTTGATCTCAAATTATTGAAGGTGAAACCGAGAGCAGGTGATTTGCTTTTTTTGTTAACTTTCTTTCGTGATTTTCTAACAAGCTGATTAATCGTAGGCATTTTGAGGTATTAGGTTTTAGGTAATAGGTATTAATTTGTTCAAAGCTTCGCTAGATTAGCGAAAATTTGATGGCGGTGCAAGAGATTTATGGCTTATTTTTCTTGTTCCTTGGCGTAAGATTTTTTGTAGGTTTCTCCGGGAGGGATCAAGCGACCGATGATTACGTTTTCTTTGAGACCTTCGAGGTTGTCTACTTTTTTAGTAGTTGATGCCTCAACGAGGACACGGATTGTTTCTTGGAATGATGCTGCAGATAGCCAACTGTTGGTTTGGAGAGATAGTCGAGTGAGACCGAATAGCTGACGTTCACCAGTAGCTTGCTTGTTGCTCTTTTTCTTGCTGAGTTCTTTGTTGGTGATCTCAAGAGCAATGTGGTCGGTGACTTCTCCGGGTAGGAAGTCAGTTGAACCTGGATCAACGATGCGAATCTTTGAAAGCATCTGACGAACGATTACTTCGATATGTTTATCGTTGATGGTTTGACCTTGTGATGAGTAGATCTTCATTACTTCTGCGAGGAGATATTCTTGAACGGCGAAGATTCCTTTGAGGGCCATGAGTTCACGGAGGTTGATGTGTCCGATTGTAAGAGGTGTACCTTTTTCAACTTTTTGACCATTTTTTACGAGCGGAGACATTTTTGTTGGCATTGGGTAAGTCTTGGTAACGTTGCCATCGGTTTCAACGATGATGGTTTTACCTTCAATTTTTTTGACTTTACCGGCCATGGTGGCTTTGACGGTACTTTTGTTTTCAGTTGATTTAGCCATAGTTTGTTTGGCCGTAACTGAATCGCCGACTTTGACTACTGGTTCTTGGTGAGAAGCCATTTCGTGTTCAATGAGTAGTGGTTTTTCAGAAGTTACTGAGATTTCGAGGATGTTTCCTTTTTGATGGATGCTAACTTTTCCGTCGATTTCGGTAAGTGCAGCAGGGGATTTAGGTGGACGGGCTTCGAAGAGTTCTTCTACTCGAGTAAGACCTTGAGTGATATCTGCTCCTTCGGCTACACCACCCATGTGGAAGGTACGCATTGTAAGCTGAGTTCCTGGTTCACCGATACTTTGAGCGGCAATAATTCCGACGGCAGTACCGAGATCAACAGTTTTGTTGGTACCGAGATCTGTACCGTAACATCGTTCACAGATACCGTTTTGAGTGAGACAGTTCATTACTGAACGGACACCAACTTGTTCGATTTTTTTGCCTTCGATGTCGGCAAGAACTTGTTTGTTGATTTCCGTGTTTTTCTTAGTAATTACGTCTCCAGTTTTTGGATCTTTGATTGGTTCAGCGAGTGTGCGACCGAAGATGCGGCTTTCGAAGTCTTCACCGAGTTGTTCACTTTCTTCACGAGTGATGTAGTGAACGTGGTCTGAGCCACAATCTTTTTCTTTGATGATTACATCTTGGACAGCATCAACGAGACGACGAGTGAGGTAACCAGCTTCTGCAGTTTTCAAAGCCGTATCAGATTTACCTTTACGACCAGAGTGGGAAGCGATGAAGTATTCAAGAATTGTAAACCCTTCTTTGAGGTTTGATTTAATTGGAAGTTCGATTGTACGACCGGCCGGATTGGTTACGAGACCTTTCATCCCACAGAGCTGGGTGATTTGTCCCCAGTTACCACGGGCGCCAGAGTTGATCATGTAGTGAATGTCGTTTTCTTCATCGATACTTTTTACCATTACATTGGTAACGTCGGTTTTGGCTTTTGACCAAACTTTGATGGTGTTGATGAAGCGTTCGTCTTCAGTAACGAAACCATGCCAGAATTGGTCGCTGATTTCTTTAACTACTTCATTGGCTTCGTTGATGATTCTTTCTTTTTCTTCAGGGACAGTCATATCGCCAGCACCGATTGAAAGACCAGATTTGGTAGCAAACTCAAAACCAACACGTTTGATTTGATCGACGAGTTCGGCGGTAATTGCTTGACCACAGCGGTCATAAACGTCACCGACGAGATTTTCGAGACCTTTTTTATCCATTGTTTGGTTGAGGTAGCCCATTTCGTCGGGAACCATGCTGTTGAAGAGGGCGCGGCCGATTGTAGTTTCTTGGATTTCGTCGTTAACGCGGATTTTAACTGGGGCTTGGATGTGAACGTGATCTGTTTGGTAAGCGAGAAGTGCTTCGTCGAGATCAGAGAATACTAGTCCTTCACCATTGGCTCCGGGAGTCATTTTGGTGAGGTAGTAACAACCGAGAACCATATCTTGGGTAGCAGTAGTGATTGGTTCACCAGCAGATGGTTTGAGAATGTTTTTACTCGCAACCATAATTTCTTTTGATTCGCGTTGAGCCTGTTCAGAGAGGGGAACGTGTACGGCCATTTGGTCACCATCAAAATCGGCGTTGAAGGCAGCACAGACGAGAGGGTGGATTTGAATTGCTTTACCTTCGATTAGTACTGGTTGGAACGCTTGGATACCGAGACGGTGAAGTGTAGGAGCACGGTTTAGAAGTACGTAGTGGTCTTTAGTTACTTCTTCAAGGATATCCCAAACTTCACGTTTGCTTGAGTTGATAAGTTTTTCAGCGTTTTTAATGTTGTGAGCGTAGCCGTCGCGGATTAGTCGACCAATTACGAATGGTTTGAAGAGTTCAAGGGCCATTGTTTTTGGCAGACCACATTGATTGAGTTTGAGGTTTGGACCAACGACGATTACGGAACGACCAGAGTAATCAACACGTTTACCGAGGAGGTTTTGACGGAAACGACCTTGCTTACCTTTGAGCATGTCAGAAAGTGAGCGAAGTTTTCGTTTGTCGCCAGAGTTGAAGACGGTGCGGCCATGACGAGCGCTGTTGTTGATCAAAGTATCAACCGCTTCTTGAAGCATCCGTTTTTCGTTACGGCAGATTACTTCTGGAGCGCCGATGGAGATCAATCTTTTAAGACGGTTGTTCCGGTTGATTACGCGGCGGTAGAGATCATTGAGATCAGAGGCGGCGAAACGCCCACCATCAAGTTGTACCATTGGACGAAGATCTGGTGGGATTACTGGAAGAGTAGTCATGATCATCCATTCTGGTTTGATGTCAGATTTAATCAGGTTACCAACGAGACGGATTCTTTTGATCAATTTTTTATGTTTTTGACCAGTAGCCTTTTTGGCATCGATTTGGAGTTGGTCGAAAAGTTTATTGAGGTCAGTGTTGGCGATGATGTCGCGGAGAGCTTCAGCACCAGTAGAGGCTTTGAATACTTGTCCGAATTTCATCGACATTTCGCGGTATGTGAGCTCAGAGAAGATTTTTCCAACTTCAAGGCCAGAGAGTTCGTCTTTGGCGATCGAATGTTGTTCATCTACTTCTTCGAGTTTTTCAGCGTATTCAGCTTCAATTTCTTCAGTTGATTGTTTGATTGAACCTTTGGTTTCTTTTTCAGCAGCTTTGGCATCAGCGAGAACTTCTTTGCATTCTTCCATGATGCGTTTGCGGAAGGCTTTGTGTTCTTGGTCTAGAGAAGTTAGTGCTTCTTCTTTGGCTGCTTCATCGACTTCAGTAACGATATAAGCGGCGAAGTAAACTACTTGTTCTAGGGCTTTAATTGGGAGGTCGAGTAAAAGACCGATTCTACTTGGTGTTGAGCGAAGGAACCAGATGTGAGTTACCGGTACTGCTAGTTTGATGTGGGCCATGCGCTCACGACGTACGCTTGAGCGAGTAACTTCAACGCCACATTTTTCACAGATTACACCTTTGTAACGAACACGTTTGTATTTTCCACAATAACATTCGTAGTTTTTCGTTGGGCCAAAGATTTTTTCACAGAAGAGACCATCTCGTTCCGGCTTTTGAGTACGATAGTTGATTGTTTCTGGTTTTTTAACTTCACCGCAAGACCATGAGAGCATTTCCTCAGGAGAGGCGATGCCGATGGAGATTGCATTAAAGCTGTCAAAGCGTTGATGCGGTTGCGTATGCATGGGTTTTAGGCTTTAGGAGCTAGGAGTTAGGAAGCTAGGAGCTAGGGGAGTCGGGCTTTAGCCTTTTCTCCTGCTAGCTGGTAGCTCTTTGATTTGGTTTTTAGAGACCGAGTTCGTCGTCGATTCCTA
>CAYGJQ010000097.1:0-3732 GCA_964350285.1 uncultured Candidatus Peribacteria bacterium
TTGATGGTGTTGATGATTATGTCAATTTTGGTGCCCCGGCATCGACTGAACTAGGCACCAACTTCACGATAGAAACTTGGGTTAAACCAGACAAAAATAATGCTGAAAGTTTTATTGTGGCGCGGCGCGGGAATGGAGCTTATTACTGGTATGAGATCAGAACTACAGCTGGTGGCACTGTTTATGCCAGCGTCCAAACTGGTGGAGCCAGTGATGTTCGAGCTGAATGTTATGCGGCCCCTGTTACATTTGGGGAATGGAATCATATCGCACTTGTAAGAGATGGGACTAATGTGATCGTCTATGTAAATGGAGAAGAAGAATGTACTGGCAGTAATGGTAGTTTGGGGTCGATTACTTATGGTTCTCAGCCATTGTATATTGGTGCAGTCACGACAAATTATGTGAGCAATACGCCAGTTAGTCATTTCAAGGGACTTATTGATGAAGTGGCGTTTTACAATTCAAGTCTTAATGCTGCGGATATTGCGGCAAGATATCGTCGTGGGGCGGATCGGATTCGTTTCCAGGTAAGATCTTGTGATGATAGTGCTTGTGCTGGGGAAACATTTATTGGCCCAGATGGTACAGCGAGTACTTTCTACACGGAAGAAAATGGAACTGATAATCAACTCCCCTCTTTGACACTAACAAATGTCACTGACAATCAATATATTCAGTATCGAGCCTTCTTTGAATCGGAACTAAATGCAACTCCGGAATTGGATGGAGTGACATTGGATGGCTCTGATCCGATTGTTGGCGGTGGCGGTGGCGGAGGCGGGGGAGGAAGCGTCCAATGGTAGACTAAGGAAGTAACTGGTAGTGATGTGGCGCTTTATGATGTGCCGGACAACTTCTCGTTCCCGGAAGTATCAGCGGGAGCAGCGCAAACTACTTTTAATAATGCTGGTGGTACCAGTGCCGATGATAGTTTGATTGTATTGGATCAATCAGCTTCGGACGCTGGATTTATTCTCCAACTTCAGGCTAATGACTTTGTGGGACCGGGAGGATCAACTATTGCTAGCAATAATCTTTCGTTTGTAACCACGCCTTCGGGAGCTGGGGGATCTGATATCAATGGTGTCACTCATGTGAACGCTCAAGGAGCAGCGATTGCGCCTTATGATGTGGATGAAGCTTCAGCGGAAACTAAACTTGGCCTGGGGTCGACGTTTACTACTTATGGAACTTCGTTAGATTCACCAGCTAATGTATTGCAAACCACTGATTCTACTGGTATTTCCCGATTTGAAGTGAATCTCAGCTTCCAATTGGATGTGCCGGAATTCCAGGCTCCCGGAGCTTATTCTGGACGGTTGATTTATACGTTGATTCCGAACTAGATATCACCGTATTTCTCGCCCCAGAGATCTTCTTTGATGCCAGTAACTTGGCGGGTGGTTTTATCAATTTTGACGACAAAAACGCCGTGCTGGAAATCTTTATTGAGACCAGGCTGGAAAGATTTTTCGGTGGCGGGCTCCTGCATAAATCGGGCTTTGAATCCAGCCACTGAAAGGAGTAGGTACTGGTCTTTGTTTTTGAGAATAGTGACGTAGGGCTTTTTACTTAAAGAGATGTCGAGTCGTGTGTCACTTTCGGTGTGGAGCTGTTTGTATTCTTGGATCCGCTTAATCAAATCTGATCGAGCACTGCCAGAAATGCCTTTAATCAAGTCTGATTGACGTTGGTGGAAGGCGTCACAGACTGATGTCAAAGCCGCAATGGCTAGCTGTTTCATTTGGGGATCAACTTTGGATCCAATGCCGAGGATGGTTTTGATTGCTTTCCAGAAAAAGAAAAGACAGACCAATGCGATAATGCTGAAAATCACCATTAAGGCGATGTTTCCAGGCTGGAGAATTTCTGAAGGATCCATCGCTTATGAGTTAGCTACTGCTTGAAACCGCTTAGTGAGCCATTCCTTATCGAGAGTGGAAAGCAGAAATCCGGCTTTGGGGCCACTGGGACGACCGAAGATGGAATGGTAGATAGCACCGAAGAGATCGCGGGGCTGGCAACCGGATTCGCGCTTGAGGTCGTGGAGGAAAGCGTGGAGGGCTTCGCCATCTACTTTTTCACCTTGGGTATTGAGGAATTCGGCGATTTTGCCAAGCAGATCTTTTTGCTCGGCAGATAATTCGCTGACTGATTCGGGAATTTCGTCTTCTTGGATTTTGAATTGGTAACGTTCTGGCGAATAGTGCTCCAGCCAGTACTTGGCCATTTCGGCACGGAGCTGGAGTTCTTCTTTGTCGGCGTCAGTTAACGGAGCGCCTTTCATTTCGGCAACTTTTTCTTCCATATCCAAATGTGGCACTTGGACGAGGAAAGCCACTTGGCTGAATCTTGGGAGGTAACGATCGAGATTGCGCTCTGGTTCGTAGAAATGAGTAAGTTCGATTAGTCGGGCTTGGTCGGCGTTGCGGTCTTCGGAATCTTGGTCCATTAGGTAATGGCGCATGGCGCCGTCGTAGGTATCGAATAGTACAGGAATAGTATCACCGTCAGGGCTGAAATTGATGGTCTTCATGATGTCTTTGTAAATCATCATGAAACGGAAAAGATAGCGGATCATTAAATCGTGGAGTTTTTGGACGGTCATGCCGGCACCGGCCGAAGAAGACATTTTAGCGCCTTCGATGAGGATGAATTCATGACGAACATCGAAAGGATGCGGTTTCATCCCGAAAATTTCTTCACAGATGCGGTTGGAAATATGTCGCGATCCGCCAGCTGCGTAATGATCCTTACCTGCGCCTTCAATATCAACTCCTTGAACACAGAATTTTGCGGCCCATTCAACTTTCCAAGGCAAAGTAGCATTGCCGCCGAAAGGTGATTTTTTGCCTTCGTGACCACAACCTTCGTTGTAGCGGGTTTTGGCGGTACAGCTGTAGGTGAGCTCTTCTCCATCCCATTCGCTGATTTTAGTGTTGGCGATTTTGCCGCAGGCGTCAC
The DNA here is from genome assembly GCA_964350285.1 of uncultured Candidatus Peribacteria bacterium. Lineage (GTDB taxonomy): Bacteria > Patescibacteriota > Gracilibacteria > UBA1369 > CAYGJQ01 > CAYGJQ01. Next base: position 2,968 of record CAYGJQ010000097.1, read on the forward strand.
AGATTACTTGCACCGGATACCAAGTTTCAGGTTTTTCACCGCCGGAAACTTCTTTGTAAATTTTGCGGATGTCGTGACGGTGTTCGATGGCGAGACGGATGTATTTATCGTATTGGCCGGCTTCATAAGGTTCAGAATTCCAATAGAATTCAACATTATATTTTTCGTCTTCGAGGGCGTTGGTGTAGAATTGAGCGAAGTATTTGGCGTAGTTTTCAGCTTTTCCATCTGGAGATGGTACGTCTTTTAATCTTTTTCCCAGGTGTTCTTTCCATTCAGCGGGAACGTAATGGGGAACGGAATCAAAAGCATCAGTGTCGTTGAGTTCGTAAACGTTGCGGTGCTTAACGCCGCGATCAGTGAGGACATCAGAAAAAGTGGCATGCATCACAAAAGAACGCAGAGAGCCAACGTGTGGGTGTCCAGAAATGGTTTTTTCGTCGCGAACGATAATCGTTTCGCCTTGATCGATCTTTTCTTTGCGGGAATCAATGAATTCGTCAATAATTTTGTCGCCCCAGAACATGGATGGTAGGAATTAGGAGATAGGAAGAATTAGGAAGTTAGGAACTAGGAGCTAGGAATTAGGAAGCTAGATGCTAGTTCTTGGTGGAGTATAGCGGTTTTTTGGGGTATGGGGAAGGGGTTGTGGGGAGGTATTGGCGTAAACTTTTATTTGCCTACTAATTCGATATCCAGATCGCCAAAGGTAATTAATCTGATTTGCCCGCCCTCAATTGAGAGGTAAAAGTGGCGTTCAGCTGA
>CAYGJQ010000097.1:3742-6212 GCA_964350285.1 uncultured Candidatus Peribacteria bacterium
CTTTTGGTGGAAGGGGGATTTCGGTGATGTTTGATTGACCATTGATGGCGATTAAATCTTGACGATGCGACTGGCTAACTTTGATGCGGCCGGTTTGTTTATCGAACTGGAAAAGGACTGGCTCGTCATCAATTGTGACCGGGAAATTGAGCTCGCGATGGATCTCGATTGGGAGATAGTTGAACTTTAACCCTGGCGGCGTAACCGGTAGATCTTTGAGTCCGTCAGTACAGCGGACTAATTGCTGGACATGATAACGAGAATCGATAATTGCGGATTGGATTGAGGTAGAGGGTGATGGCTTCAAATCACATGCTCCTTCCGGAAAACAAAGGTTTGGATTGGACTCGAGTCTTTCTTTCATTGGCGAAAATAAAATCTGGGATGCGAATGCTAATCATTTTTCAGACATTGTCAAACTGAATCGAAAACCGTTTACTAATTATTTGGCTTTGTTATAGTGAATTTGTAGTAATTGTTGTTTACAAAATTTCACCTTTCAATTTTATGGATAAAATTGCGATTCTGGACTGCGGGGGACAATATGCGCATTTGATTGGCAACCGGGTGCGGAGGTTGCGGGTTTATTCGGAGATTTTACCGGTGGATGTGGATCCGGAGGAATTGACAGGATTTAAAGGAGTAATTTTATCTGGAGGGCCGCAAAGTGTTTATGAAGAAGGGTCGCCGCAGTGCAATCCGGGAATTTTTGAATTGGGAATCCCGATGTTGGGGATTTGTTATGGGGAACAGTTGATGATTCAAACTTTGGGCGGGAAAGTTGAGCCCGGTGAAGTGAAAGAGTATGGTCCAGCAGATTTGAGCGTGGAAGTGGAAGAAGGTGGATTATTTGATGGCTTTGATACTTTGATGGAAGGTGAAACGACGCGCGTTTGGATGTCTCATGGAGACAAAGTTACTCAGTTGCCAGAAGGGTTTGAGATTATTGGTTCGACGCCGGATTGTGAAAATGCAGCGGTGGCTGATAAGGCGAAAAAATTATTTGGGGTGCAGTATCACTTGGAAGTGACGCATTCGGAATTTGGGATGGAGATGCTAGATAATTTTATTGAACTGTGTGGATGTCAGCGGGAATGGAGCATCGATAACTATATTGAACAGCAAGTGGCGGAGATTCAGCAGAAAGTTGGGAATAATAAAGTGTTCTTGTTGATCAGTGGCGGAGTGGATTCGACAGTGGCCTTTTTATTGATTGATAAGGCGCTGGGTGAAGATAATGTCTATGGATTGTTTGTCGATACCGGATTCATGCGGAAAGGTGAACGGGATGAAGTGGAGGCGGCTTTGAGAAAAGTTGGCTTTAAGAATTTGCATGTTTATGACGCTAGTGAAGAATATTTCGAAGCTTTGGACGGCGTTTATGAGCCAGAAAAGAAACGGGCGATTATTGGAAAACTGTTCTTGGATATTCAAGCAAAAGTAGTGAAAGACTTAGGTCTTAATCCAGATGAATGGATTTTGGGCCAAGGGACGATTTATCCGGATACAATTGAGAGTGGACGTACTAAACATGCAGCCACAATTAAAACCCACCACAACCGGGTACCGGAAATTGAAGAGTTGATTAAACAAGGGAAGGTAATTGAGCCGCTGGAGCAACTTTACAAAGATGAAGTGCGGGAAGTTGGACGGCAATTGGGACTGGAAGCGAAAATTGTGGAAAGACATCCGTTCCCAGGCCCGGGGCTGGCAGTGCGATGTTTGTGTGCGGAAGGTGAAGATTATCCGGAAAATCATGAAGATGTAGAAAAAGAAATCAATGAATTCCTGGCAAATGAAGGAGGAATAAAGATGACGGGTAAAATTCTGCCGATCAAAAGTGTGGGTGTGCAGGGAGATGCGCGGACTTATCGCCACTGCTGCGCGTTGATGACGGAAGAGACGAATTGGCAAAAATTGGATGAGATTTCGACTAAGCTAACGAATCGGTTTGCGGAAATTAATCGAGTGGTACTGGCGGTGAATCCAAATCACTTCAATTGGGTGACGGTGGATGCTGGATTTATGGATCGGGAACGGATTGGGGTGCTGCAGGAAGCAGATAAAGTAGTGAATGATTTTCTCTGGGAAAAAGATATTTACGGCGAAGTGTGGCAATTTCCAACAGTTTTGATTCCGGTAGCGGTGGATCACAAAGAAGGCTTTGGAATTGTGCTGCGGCCGGTGTGTTCGCAAGAAGCGATGACAGCAAACTTCTATGAGATGAAAGCTGATCATTTGAGTGAATTGGCGGCGCGGCTGCATGATATTGAGCATGTCACTGGCGTATTTTACGATATTTCGCATAAGCCGCCGGGAACAATTGAATGGGAGTAACGTCGCGTCGAGCTAGAAGGGCTGCCGCTGCGAATCCTACTCCGTAGGCTTCTTCGCTATCGCCCTTCTAGTGCTCCTTCTTCCCCAAAAATCCGTGCTCATCCCGCTTCGCGGGCCTGCGCTCCTGATTCCC
>CAYGJQ010000098.1:0-5196 GCA_964350285.1 uncultured Candidatus Peribacteria bacterium
CTTTTCATGCGTTGGCGGCGGGCAGGTGAGATGTCATTGATAATTAGTTCGCCGGTGCCACTGAGTTTTTCAGCAATGAATAGGGCCTTGCCTCCAGGGGCGGCGCAGGCATCAAGGATGGTTTCTCCTGGTTGCGGATCAAGGGCGATTACCGGTAACAGTGAGGATGGATTCATTGGGTAGAAGAGGTGTTCTTCATAGCCAGGGAGTTTAGTGCCTGGCGGGGTTTCAAGCGGCCAGATGAGAGCGTAGTCGTATTGGGGGTGGGTTTTCCAAGGAAGGTTTGTCGTTTGCCAAAGTTGTTTGAGTTTTTTCTCGTTCTGGGGATTGAATCTTAGAATTGGTTGATTGGTGATTACCAAAGATTTTTGAAATTTTTCCCATTCATTTTGATCAGGGAAAAATTGTTGGTAGTAAGTGAGAAAGCCTTCTTTTCCTTGCAGTTTTTTCATAAACTTGAGTTTGAACGGACTTAATTATGACATGGTTGTGAGGTTGACGTAAGTTGAAATTGGTTTGTCACCGTTGACAGTTCAGTTGGGTTTGGATAGGAATTATTTGATGAAAGCTTAACGAATTTGTTTTGAGTCGTACCCCCGAAAGAGATGAAATGGAGTTGCCTGAATCCCCTTCTTTGAGTGAAGAGGTGGCTTTGATGGGCAGTTCAGATTATTTAGAAGCTGTTGAGGAGTTGCAAGCGGTGGCTAATTTGCCTGATGGCGAAGTTGGTGATTTGACGCAAGGGATGGAGCTTTTTGTTTTGTCTAAATTGAGGCAGGAGTCATTTAGTGATGTGGCTAAGGAAGTTGCAGAGTTGTTGAAAAATAGGAAGATGGGGACGGAAGCGATGGAATTGTTGGTGCAGCGTTTGTCATTGCAGGCGGTGATTTGTGATGTGCAAGGGCGGAAAAAATTCGTTGATTACCGACAGCCGGAGGAAATTAAAAAGGAAATTGAGGACTGGGTCGATGAAAAGATTTTTTCTTGGGGCGATGGTATGCCGTTAGAATTAAAAGAATTGGAATATGATTTTGCCGAGAAGTTTGGCTGGGTGCTGACGGGTCATCCTACTTATAGTTTAAGTGAGCGTTATTTGCAGATTCAGCATGAATTGATGTCGGGGCATGATGCTGAAGGGAATAGGATTAATGTCGATCAAATGGCTCAGTTGCTCGATGAGGTTTTGCAGTCGAAGATTGGTCCAGATAAAAATTTGAATTTGGATTTTGAACATAAGCTGTCCTTGGAAGCTTGTAGTAGTATTCGGAAAGCGTTGCATTGGATTTATGGAGTTGTTATCCGGCGTTTGGCGGATTTTTATCCGGTGGAAGTGTGGTCGCAATTTCAGCCGAAGATGGTGACGTTAGCGAATTGGATTTGGGGTGATACTGATGGGCGGGGCGATGTGATGCCGGTCGATTCATTTATGGGATTTGTGGAGAGAAAGGTGAAGTTTTTGGAAGACTCAAAGCAATTTTTGGTTCAACATTTGGAGGGGTCGGAGTTGTTTCAGGAGATTGATCATGATTATGAAATACTTTCAGGCTTGTATGCCGAAGGTAAGGAAGCGATATTAGCGGAGATTGCGAAAGGTGATCAGTCGCGGTTTATGAAATGTAATGTTTCACCGCGGCAGTTGGAATTGAAGGTGGCTCAGTTGATCGAGGAATTAAGAGATGCGGGAAATGAGGAGGCCTTGATTGATGCGATGCTGTTTCGGGCTGATCTACAGAATATGGGTTTGATGGCTGCGCGAGTGCACTTCCGGACTAATTCCGATAATGTAATGGATGCGGCTGATGGCGTTCGGGGGGAATTGGTAGATTTGCAGAATCAGCCAAATACGCGGGCGGAAGATTTATTACAGGTGATTGGTCATTTGGTGAGATTTATTGATGCTGATACTCCAGTTCGTTATTTGATTGCCGAGACGCGAACGGAGGATCCAGTTTTGAAGTTGCGGGAATTGGTGGAAAAACATGGTTTATTAGATGTCGTACAGATTTCGCCATTGTTTGAGGATCGAATTGGATTGGAGGGGGCTTATCAGTCGGTGGAGAATATGCGTGAGGACGAGAAGTATGATGAATATACTGAGAAAAAAAATGAAGCGGCGTTTCAAGCTGGACGTTCTGATTCTGGAAGGTTTGTGGGGCAGTTAGCGTCAAGTTTGTTGTTGGAGCAGACGGCAGAAGGGGCACAGCATCATTTTGGTCCGCGAAAAGTGATTAATTTCCCGACTGGTGGGATGTCGCCGGGACGTGGGATGCATCCACGGAGTTTACGTGATGGTTTGAAGATGGGGGTTCCGCCACGGGTGCGGAATCTTAGCAGGGGGCCAGTGGTGTGGGAGGAAGCCTTGCAAGGTGGTGATGCTTTGAAATTGATTCATGGGGAAATGATGGCGCGAGTAACTACTTGGCGAGCGATGGAGGAAATGTATCGCTCCCCTACTGTGGAGGAGATGGATGATCCTTTTTATGATGAAGAATTTGCTGAATTTCGGGAGGACTTGATTGAATCGGTAGCGGATTTTCATCAGGAATTGATGGATGATCCTGCTTATGTGGAGTTGCTTTGTTTGTTTGGGACGATGGGGCCGAAATATGGTTCGCGGAAAGTGAAACGGAGTGTTGATAGTGAAGGCAATAATGGGAAAGAACGTAGTGGCTTGTCGAAGTTTCGGGCAATTGGACATAATGCGCGACTGCATATGCTGGCGATGTTTTTGACTTCTTTTGGTGGGATTGGGAAAGCTGCGGTTGAAATTGAAGGATTTGATCAGAAATTTGTTTTTTTGGTGGAGAATTCACCGCGTTTTCGGCGGTTGATTGATCATGCTTGTTGTGGTTTTGATTTTTCTGATTTAGAGGTGTTTCAGGCGAAAGTTGAATTGGTGAATCCAGAAAATGTTCGTAGTCTTGAGCTGAAAGCTTTATTGGAGGGAGAGAAGAAGTATGATTTGGTGGCGAGTGCTTATCAGAAAATTATTGCGGAATATGAGGCGGCAAAATCGGTCTTTAAGCGGTTTCAAAGTATTGTTGGTGAGTGGGAGTCTGCTATTTCACCAGGAGCTTTCGATGTGATTCGCGTCGCTCATTGTTTAAATACTGGGTTGTTGGACTATTTGCAGCAGTTTGCGGCGGAAAATCAAGAATTTTTGGAGCCAGGAGATGTGCAGCGGGTGATGAGATTGGAATTTGATGTGGTGGTGAAGGATTTGCCGGAATTTGGAGGTGAGAAGTCGATGTTGGATGATTTGTCTGGCAAGATAATTGAATCTGATCCAGCCGCGAGAAAAGGAGAAATTTATGCAGAGCTTGAGCGGGTTTTTGATTTAATTGAGCGACTTACTTCAATCGTCAACGCTGCTTACAATTGGATGGGGTAAACTGTGGCTATTTTTTAGGGGGTCAGGGGTTTTCTGCGAGGTGTTTTTGTGGTATAATTTTTTGATTGAATTTAAAACAAAAATAAATGGACGCATCGGCAGCTAGAAGTCCAAAATTCGGTATTGATCAGAGGAAAAAATGGGAATCAAAGGATTTGACTAAAATTGAGCGTAAGACGTTGACGAAGGAAGCGGTGCGTGATTTTAAGCAGAAACTTGAAGGTGAGCGGAGAATTCGGGAAGCGGATGAGAAGGAAGTTGAATTGCTGCTGGAGACTTGTAAGGATCCGGACAAATTGAAGAATGATGCCGAGAGGATGAGTTTTATGGGGAAGATGGAGATGCGATTGACGGTTTTGATGGTGCTGTTGATTCGGAGTGGAAAGTTGAAGTATGACGATTTCAAAACGAATAATGCGACGGGGACGATTGTGAGTTTGTTTAGTAAGAAAGACAGTCTTAAGGTGAAGTCTGGCAATGGGACGCGGGCTTTGACTTACCAAGAGAAGACGATTTTAGATATAGCGCAAAGATTGCCGGGACATCATATCTCGGCGGTTTCCGAGCAGTGGAAGGTTTTGACGAAGGAGATGAAAGAAAATGTGCAGTCGATGGATTTTTCGACGCAAATGGCTTTGGCTCAGGCGCAGGGGCAAAAGGTGATGAAACCAAATGGCTTAAGTGCTAGTGCTAGTAAATTGTGGGATCAGACAAAGAAAACTTATGATCGACAAAATTCAGTGGTTAAAGGTTTGATTATGGGGGCCGGTGCCTTGGGGGCGATTGGAGTTTTGGGGTGGTTGGGGAAGAAGTTGTTTGGTCGACCAAAATCGAAAACAGTGATGGTGGGCACAGGGAAGAATGCGAAGGCGATGAATATTTATGTGACTCCAAAGCAGACGCTTTTAGGGAGGATGTGGACTTGGACCAAGCGGGCATTGTTTGTTTCAGGGGGGGCTTTTGTGGCGGGGATGATTCTTAACGATAAAAAGGTTTATGGGTTTTTAGGGAAGAAGTTGAAGAAGATGGGGATTGATGCGAATCAGAATCGGATCACGAAAGCGTTGATCTTGTTTTCTGAGTTTAAATTTTTGGATGCAATGATGACTTTGGTGCATGGTCATGATAAAAATGAGGCGCTGCATAAGCGAATGGCAGATAAGATGCCGGGTCTTAGAGGTGAGAGCTCATTGCTTTGGTATATGGGGCGGGTGAAATTTAGTAAATTTAAGGATCATAACTATTTGCAAAAGAAGCGTGCTTTGGCGCTGGGGCTGATTGGGGCGATCCCTGGTCTTTCAATGTTTTTTAGTCAGGCTGATCTGATTAAAAAGGAAATGAAATTGAGAGAGGAGATTAATAAATATTTGAAATCAGCAAAGTATACTCCAAAGCCGGGTGATACGATTGATGATGTATTAAAGGCGATTGATAAGAAAGTTGTGACTGGTGGAAATTTGGATCGAGCGACACAAAGGCGTTTGACGGCGAAAGAGAGGCAACGTTCACGAAGACAAGAACTGATCGATGTGACTAAAGAAAAAAGTGCCAAGAGGTTGTTGGATGGGATTGAGCAGAGGGGCAGTGTCTCGGAGACGGAAAAGAAAAAGCTATTGGTAGAAAGTAAGGAGTTGTTGAAGGACGCTACGGATATGAAGAAGGCAATTCCAGGGTACTGGGATGCCTTTTTGAAAAATTTGAATAAGATGCAGGTTCCTTTGGGTGTCTTGGCTCCTGATCATGCCAAAATGAGACAACGTTCGGATATGATTAGGGCCAGAAAAACTTTTTTGGTGCAGATGGCG
>CAYGJQ010000098.1:5206-5991 GCA_964350285.1 uncultured Candidatus Peribacteria bacterium
AAGTTGGGGAGGAAGGGCGATGAAAGGGTTTTTAAAGAAATGTTTGTTGCTTTGAATGGTTTTCAGCGATTTGTTTCTTTGTTGAGACCGGGGCAAAAAATGACTGCTGCTCAAATGCAACGTTTAAAAAAATTGAAAGCTGAACTGTTTGGCTCAGGAAAGAAGAAGGGGTATTACTTTTTATTGAAGCAGGCTTTAAGGACAGCGAATAACAAAACTACTGCTGCGTATCGAGATAGATTGAAAACCGGGAAAGTTACTGCCAAGGGTGTGAAAGATGCTGTGATTACTGGACTGTTTTCTCTCGGAGCTTTTTCGTTTGGTTATAATCAGCGGGGTGAATGGGAAGGGAATTTTTTCAGCTATGCTCGATGGTATGCGGCGCTGACGGCGGGGGGAATTGGAACCGCTTCAGCGGTCTTTGGGCAAGGGAGGATCTTGACTGCTCCGATTAGAGGTGTGGGTTATGCTCTAACTTGGCCAGTACATGCTGCACGTGGGGTTTGGAAATTGCGAAAGTTGAAGATTTCTGGCCATGGAATTGGTCATCATATTGGTGGTGTGATGCAACGTGTTCGTGGTCTTCCATCGCGAGCAGTTTTGACGCCGCCGGAATTATTGGGGCGGCATCCGAGTGGTGATGGGCATTTTTATCGATATGGAAATGGACGTTTTCACATTACAAATGCTGAATTGAAAGCAGCCGGTGGAGATGTGGCTAAAGCTTGTAGTAATAAGTATGCGCAATCTTTTAGGGTCGAGGCTACGAGAGTAGATCGGGCTGG
>CAYGJQ010000099.1:0-5902 GCA_964350285.1 uncultured Candidatus Peribacteria bacterium
CAACATTCCTTTCAAAAACCATCGTTCCACCTCCAGTACTAATCACCAAACTTTCCCTTTCAGATAGTTCCTTCGACAACTGATGCTCCATCTCGCGAAAAACATCCCAACCACTATCATCCACAATATCCTTGATCGACTTCCCAGCTCTATCTTCAATCAAAGCATCCATTTCCACAAATTCTCGATCCAATTTTTCCGCCAATAGCCTTCCAATACTGCTTTTCCCAGTGCCACGCATCCCAGTAAGAATTATATTTTCCATCTTGATTAAATTAACTCATTGCAAGAGTACCAATCGTAAAAAAAATCACAACCCAATAAAAAATGAGATTAAAATGACAAGCTGCCCCTGAGATCATGACAAACAGAAAGACCCATCTTATGATCACGACAACACCTATTATGATAGCAATTACCAACTATGGTTAGAAAAGCTGAACTTCCAACCCCTGCCCTCCCTGAAAGAAGAATAAATCGCCCCCTCTCTACCAATTGCCCCAAGACTGAAGCAATTAGAGAGGCAGTTGACCAGCAGATAAAAACCATCCTCCCAATGATTCTGGCACAAAACACTGAAGAAGCCTATGCTCTTGCAGCTCAAATGGCTCGAGCCACTACTGAAGACCTCAACGCAACAAAACGCATTGAGCTAAAAGAATATTTTCTCGCATCGATCAAAAGACTAGGGATAAAGCTTTAATCAGCAAAACTTATCCCAATCCCACTTAAATCCTCCCAAAAATCTGGGTACGTTTTTGCAACACATCCTGGATCTTCAATTTTAATCCCTGGCACAACCGTCCCAGCCATCCCAAAACACATCGCCATCCGGTGATCATCATAAGTATCGATATCTGCCCCATAAAGTGCCGCCGGCCCCCGACCAACAATCCGAATTCCCGTCGGCAACTCTTCGGCTTCAACGCCAATTTTTTTCAATTCAGTTACTAATGCTGCAATTCGATCAGTTTCCTTAATCCGCAAATTATCAACATTCACAATCTCCGTCACCCCATCAGCAAAAGCCGCCAGCACTGCCACTGTCATCGCCGCATCAGGAATATGATTTAAATCAACCTCACCTAAAGCCTTGATCTGCGGCAATCTATTATCATCTACTTCACCTCGAGCCCAAATATTCCCTCCGCCATCAGCACCACTAGTAGCTCCTCCAATCTCCACTCCCATTTGCTGCAAAACTTCCAAAAACTGCACATCACCCTGGATCGCATCCAAAGGCACATTCGTTATCTCCGCCTTCACTCCTTTCAACGCCCCAATACCTAAAAAATAAGTAGCCCCAGAAGCATCGCCTTCAATCAAATAATTCTGCGCCAGATAACGCTGCCCTGATTTAATTCGAAACTTTTGATAATTCTCATTCTCTGCCACCACGCCAAATGTCTCCATACATTTAAAAGTAATATCAACATAAGGCTTCGACACTAAATCACCTTCAACCTCAATTACCACATCGCCTTGAGCATACGGCGCCGCCATCAATAAAGCTGAAAAATACTGACTGCTCAAATTGCCAGGCACCACAGCCTTCCCACCTTTCATCGGCCCCTTCAATTTAATTGGTGGACACCCAGTACCTTTCAAGTCAACACACTCCACGCCCAACTGACTCAATGCATCGAGTAGGGGAGCAATTGGCCTTTCCTTCATTCGCTCATTCCCGGTAACAATCACTTCAAAATCACATGTCGACAAAGCCGCTGTTAAAAACCGCGTCGCAGTTCCCGCATTCCCCAAAAACAACTCTCCCCCGGGCACTTCTAACTTCCCCCCACACCCCAAAACTTTCAATTCATCACCACTATCTCCTAATACCTGATAGCTAACCCCTAATTCCTCCAAAGCCTTCTTCATGTAATCCGCGTCATCACTCGACAACACATTCGTTAACACACTCTCACCATCAGCCATCGCGGCCAACAACAAAACTCGATTAGTAATACTTTTCGATCCCGGAATCGCAATTTGAAAATCTTCCAGAAAATTAGGTCGGATTTCTTTCATAAAGATTAATTACAAAACAGCTTCAAAATCACCCGCCTTCACTTCCTCCGTGATCACCACTTTGCCAATCTTTGTCGGCACAATGAAGTAGAGTTTTTTTTGCTTCACTTTTTTATCGCCAGCCATCGCCGCAATTACTTTTGCCGCACTACATTTCTTCGGCATCTCAGTCGGCAAGCCAATTTTCTTGAGCACATTTTTAATTCTTGTCGAGGCCTGATTCTTCAGCATATTCCGCATTACCGCCACGTCACAAATCTTACTCAGACCAATACTCACCGCTGCTCCATGAGCCACCGCATACTTCATTTCCTTCTCAATCGCATGACCAAGCGTATGCCCCAGGTTCAGCTTCATTCGCAAACGACTTTCTTTTTCATCACGAGTCACAATTCGTGTTTTCACCGCACAAGAACGCAACAAAATCTCATTTACAAACTTCAACTTCTTAAACAAATCATTCTCCGAAGCATTTTCAATCATCTGAAACAACCGTCGATCATCAATCACCGCATGTTTCACAATTTCGGCGTAACCGTTCTGCATTTCCTTCTTCGACAGCGTTTTCAAAAAATTCACATCCACATAAACCTTCAGTGGCTGATGAAAGGCTCCCAACAAATTCTTGCCCTCCTGGCAATTCACCCCAGTCTTACCCCCAATCGCCGCATCCGTCATCGCCAACAAACTTGTCGGCACTTGAATTACCGAAATCCCCCGCATAAAAACTGAAGCCACAAATCCAGCTAGATCACCGGTCACCCCACCACCTAATGCAATCACTACATCAGAACGTGAATACTTCTTCTTCAACATTTCCCGCGCAACTTTCAACGCCACATCCCAATTTTTCGACCCTTCACCAGCTGGAAAACTAAAAAGCTCACATTCAACTTTCTTCTTTTCCAACTTCTCAACCAAGTCCTTTCCATGCAACCTGGCTACCTTGCTATCAGCAATCACTGCAAATTTTCGCCCCTCCTTCATCCCCACAACATCAGCAATCAAAGATTTCACTGCTCCTGGAGCAATTTCTACTTCATAAGATTGATCAATCTTTTTTTTGAGTTTTACACGCACTGATGCCATAAAGAATGATAATTAAAAATTTATTTCTAATATTATATACAATCTACCTTAAATCTCTCTTCCCAAAGCTGCCGCAATTGGTGAAATTTCTTTCATCGTTTTCTCAAACTCCTCAGGAGTAATAGTTTGATCAGCATCACTCATCGCTTCCTCTGGACGTGGATGAACTTCAATCTGCAGTCCATCAGCACCAGCCGCCACACCCGCTCGCGCCATCGCTCTTACCCAAGCTGCTTTACCAGTCCCATGACTTGGATCAACAATAATAGGCAAATGGCTATACTCTTTCACTACCGGCACCGTCGCAATCGCCAAAGTATTTCGCGTATCACTTTCAAACGTTCGAATCCCACGTTCGCAAAGCACCACATTCGGATTACCTCCAGCCAAAATATATTCCGCTGCTAGTAAAAATTCTTTAATTGTCGCACTCATCCCTCGCTTTAATAAAACCGGTTTTTTCGTTTTCCCAATTTCTCGCAACAAAGCATAATTCTGCATATTTCGCGCCCCCACCTGAAGCATATCAGCGTACTCACAAACCAAATCTGTATGACGAATATCTAAAAGCTCAGTTACTACCTTCAATCCATGACGATCAGCAGCAGCTCTCATCATTTTCAAACCAGCTTCACCAAGACCTTCGAAAGAGTATGGCCCAGTGCGTGGCTTAAAGGCACCGCCACGAAGAATTGTCGCCCCGGCTTTCGCCACTGCTTCAGCTGCCTGTTCAATCTGATCTTCATTCTCCACCGAACACGGCCCTGCCATCACCGCCAACTTAGTCCCACCAATCGTTACCCCATCACCAAGATCTACAACAGTATTCCCCGGATGAGATTCACGGCTAGCCAATTTATAAGGCTGCAGCACTGGCATTACTTTCGCCACACCAGGCATTGAAGAAATATGTTTCACATCCAAAATTCGCTCATCACCAATTACTGCAATCACATTAGTCTCAGTTCCGATCAACGGCATTGGCTCCAAACCTTTACCCTTAATCTCAGCAATCAAATTTTCAAAGTGCTTTTTATCACTTTTAGCTTTCATAACGATAATCATATTTTTCGAAGTTAAATTATTTATGGAATCGAATATTTGTTTTTCAGTGCCAAGCTTGAATTTGACACTATCGATTTTAATGTTTTTTCGCCGCTTCCCAGGAGAAGAGCGCGTAGATTGTAACATGATTGGTTTCAGTTAGTAGTTTAAAAACAAAAAAGCCCTGTGAGCGATCACAAGGTTTATTACTTAATCAATTATCTGAATTACTCCTTATGACCGCTGCTTCGCAAAAGCATAAAAATAAAAGAACCCCCAGAAGCCAAACCATTGGTTCAAAGTTTCAGACACGATTTGTGAGAGGGAATTAATCATTGGAGCTTGTAAAAACTGTTGCCAACTTAACCAATCAAACCCCAAAAAGCAAAACTATTTCCCTCCCAACACTAGAAAAACCCCAAAAACTAAGGCATCCTAATAGCTGCCCCCTAGCCTCCTAATTCCTATCTCCTAGCTTCCTAAACAAATGATCGACACCCACGCCCATCTAAACTTCCCCCAATTAAAATCCGACCTCGACAATGTAATATCCAACGCCAAACAAAACGGCATCGACACTTTCGTAAATATCGGAGCCGGACTAGCATCGACCAAAGAATCACTAGAATTAGCCAATAATCATCCAGAAATCTACGCCACCGTCGGCATCCATCCATGCTCAGCTGAAGAGTGGAACAAAGATGTAGAAAATTTTTTCGACAACGAAATCGCAAACAATCCCAAAGTAATAGGCGTAGGGGAATGCGGCATCGACTACTACCGCTGTAACGCCGAAGACGCCCATCCCGACTCCCCAGATTCAACCAACCGCGAAATCCAACACCAAGCCTTCCGTGACCAAATCAGATTAGCAAAAAAACACCAAAAACCTTTTGTAGTCCACAGTCGCAACGCCAAAGAAACCACCTGGAAAAACAAAGGAAGTGCCGCCAACGAAATCTGGCAAATCATCAATGAAGAGAATTACTTCAACTGCGTCTTTCACTGTTTCGCCGAAGACCTCGAATTTGCCAAACAACTCTGGGAGAGGGAAGTATACGTCAGTTTTAACGGCACCATCACCTACCCCAAAAATGAAAACCTCCGCGAAGTCGCCAAGCATTGCCCTTCAAATCTCTACATCCTCGAAACCGACTGCCCCTTCCTCCCTCCTCAATCAAAAAGAGGAAAACGCTGCGAACCAGCCTATATCCAAGAATTCGCTGAAACCATCAGTCAACTAAGAAACGAAAGCTTCAACCAAATCGCCGAACAAACCACAAAAAACGCCAAAGCCTTCTACAAAAGCCTCCCTCAAAACTCATAATCAGACCACAGGCCAAAACCACCTAGCTTCCTAGCTCCTAATTCCTAGCCTCCTATCATATGCACACCCTCATCATCTCATCATCCCGCAACCCAGAATCTCTTTCCCACCAAGTCTGCCTCGCCGTCAAAGAACAACTCGCCGCAAAAGAGGGGACTGACGTCACCTTCATTGACCTCAAAGAGATGGAAGTAAATTTTGCCTTCCAAGAAAAAACGCCAGACCAAGAAAAAATCCACGCCCTCGCCGAAGCAGCCGACAACTTCATCTTCGGCACTCCAATCTACAACTACTCAATCAGCGATTCGTTTGCCGCCACCATCTGCTTCAAAAAATCCCGTCCCTTTGGCAAAATCGTAATGTGTTTATCTTCATTTGCCAAAAGTGTTTCGAGAGGAAGTGCAAACTTCTCTG
>CAYGJQ010000100.1:0-5874 GCA_964350285.1 uncultured Candidatus Peribacteria bacterium
TGGCAAATTTGATGAAAGATTCGTATATTCTCTCCATGTGTCTTTTTTGATTTGATGAATCTCTTTTTTTGTAAATTTGTCACTTAAAATTCCTCGTGACAACCTTGCGATAAATCCATGGTAAGCAATTCGAGTTGTAAGTCTTGAAATCATTATTTTTTTATAAGAACCAAATTGAACCACAATTTATTCACCTTTTTACTCACAACCTCAAATCCAATTTTATTACAGTAGTCAAAGAACTGCTTTTTTGTGTACATCTCCTTATATGGATGATCTAAAGTTTTTCTCATCAACCAACCCAATACGGGGAAATAAAAAGACTCAATTGAAAAATCTTCCAAAATGAACTGCCCATCTTTACGAAGAACCCTATGTATTTCTTTTAGTGCATTCTCCCAATCAGGAATGTGATGCAAAATACCAAAATCAAAAACTGCATCAAACTCTCCATCTTGAAAAGGTAATTCAGTTACGCTTGCGGCTTGAAACTCAACATTACCTTTATTTCTTCGCTTTTTCGCCCGTGCAATCATTTTCTGATCTAAATCTATAGCTTGAATTGCCTTTGGGCGGAAAAACTGCTGAATAAGCTTCGTTCCTTCCCCCTGCCCACAACCTACCTCTAATACTTTACCTCCAGAGTAATCAGTCATTTTCCTCATCTGTTTTGCCTCCCATATCTGAATAGCCGACCTAACAGGGGTATTCATCAGCCAGTACTCAACTTTATTCATTAACATATATGTCGATTTGATAATGTGTTTTTACAATCGCTTGCAGTATAATGCAATTTTTTAATCAAGTAGAGCCAAATGCGAAAACTAGTGGCAATTAGATGAAGATTTGTTAGATTACAAGTCTAATAAGACTATAAAGTTGATCTATATAGATAGAGTAGGGGGCTAACATAATATTTTTCTACATACATCTCACGCTAATGTTTACCAAACAATAATAAACTGCCATAAAATTGACGGCTGCATGAGACAGAGTAATAAGAATCAAATTTGGTCGATAATAATAAATCCAAGCATATATAGTTCCTAGTAAGGAAGAAAGAACAAAAACCATTAATGCATTAGGGAAAATAATATGAATCAATCCAAACAATAGCCCATCCACCATAATCACTAAACTTGGAGATCGAAATAATTCTTTCAATCTTGGTATTAAAAAGGAGCGAAAAATAAATTCTTGAAAGAAACTCAACACAAAAAATCCATAGAGAAAACGTGGATGACTCAAGCTGGAAGCCACTCTGCCTCCGGCCATTTGAGCTACTGCAATAGTTCCCACTATCAATCCAATAGAAATTAGAAGATAAAAAAATAAATTCTCTTTTAAATTATCCATTCTAATCCCTAGCTTCTTTAAACTCCATTTTTCAAATAAAACAATTCCAAGTACTGCAAACATGCCTATCAGAATAACGTAGAATCTATATTCAATCGGTATAATGCCAAAATAAATAAAAACAACTGGCAAAAAGAAAAGCACCATTAATTCAATTATTTCTTGTACTTTTCTTTTGACCATAATCTATGTTGCTTTAAATCAAATAGCTCACCAACATCCAACCTGCCATTCCTACCATCATTAAGTTTTCCGTCAGTGATATAAAGCCAAGAGGGACATTGCTATCGCCGCCCATGCAAGCACACTTCAATTCTCGTTTTTCAATATAAACTGCTTTAAACACAGAAATTGCACCTATAGTTCCAATTAGTAGTCCAACTGGGATTGATACATGTGGAAGAATTCCTCCTAGCATTAATACTCCTGCCAATAACTCCAAATAAGGATAAGCATATCCATATGGAACATATTTTTTAGCCAATAGATCGTAATTCAAAAACATCGTAGAAAAAGACTCAATGTCCTTTAATTTTTGAAGAGCAAGCAAAGCCATAGATATAGCAATGAAATGTTGAATAATAATCCAATATCCAAATTGCCACTCAATCAGAACATTAAAAGCTCCTGCCAACAATAGAGCAACAGCAAATAAAGCTATTACCGGTTTATAACTTTTGCCATTCTTTTTAGCTTTATATCCAAAAAACTCTCTTAAAGCATCATATCCACCAACTCTCTCTCCATCGATAAAAGTTTGAGGGGTAGTTTCTACATTATGTTTTGCCTTGAACTCATCGGTTTCTTTGCGAGTTTTTAGATGATGATCTTCTACTTCGTAACCATGTTTTTCCAAAATATACTTAGACTTCACTCCATAAGGACAAATATGCTTCGACATCACCATCCGAAATAGTTGAGCTTTTTTAGATTTTTTTAAATTCATAAGAAATTTAGTTATTTAATTTCTAATAAAGTCATCATACCAGCCTCCGCATGCTCCTGAATGTGACAGTGATTAACCCACCTCCCTTCATCCCAAGGAACAAAGGCAATATCAACCGTTTCCCGAGAGCCTACCAAAACAGTATCTCGCCAAAACTCTTCATTCACAGGCTGGCCATTACGAGCGATCACTTTAAAAAATAATCCATGAATATGCATCGGATGAAGACGATACGAATCATTCGTGAATCTCACCTTATAAAATTCACCTATATTCATCTGAGCTGCTTCATTTTCTGGATATACTAACCCATTCATCGCCCAATCAATTCCCCCCCTCATCATATGACCACCACCACTACTACGTTGAGCATTTAAAACATACTCCTTATCTACAGGCGCATGAACTGCAGCAATCGAATCTGGAAATGAACTAGCTCTAGGACTCACAAACTGAGGAGTTTCAACAGGTTGACCTCGCACATCAATTTCTGCCAACAAAACATTTTCCCTACCAAAAATATCGTACATTTTGTAAGTATTTTCCTCTTCTGGAATCACAATATCTAAATCAATTCTATTACCAGGAGATAAGTCAAATCGATCCAAATCAAACGGCTCTTTCACATACATCCCATCAACCGCAATTACCTGTGGTCGCAAGCCATAAAACATCGGCACATAGACCCTGGCATTAGAAGTATTCACTAGTCTCAAGCGAATCCTCTCTCCAGGCTGGGCTTGCAAAACCTCTCTTTGCTTCCCATTCACGGTCATCACATTTCCCCAACGGCCATCATGCATCAAGTCATGCATAGTATTAAAGTTTGGATTCACTTGCGCATCACGTGTCAACAACCAGTCATCAATAACCCAAACTACATCTTGAGAATACTTATCAACATATTCATCCTCCACAATTAATACTCCATAGAGTCCACGTTCCAATTCTTCACTCCCCCTTACATGAGGATGAAACCAAAATGTCCCCGCATCTTTAGGCATGAATTCATAAACAAACTTCTCGCCTGGCTGAATTGGCTTTTGGGTAATATCAGGTACGCCATCCATCCCATTAGCTAACCTTATTCCATGCCAATGAATTGTCGTAGGAACCTTGAGATTATTCTCAAAGTTCATCTTTACCGTTTCTCCCAACTTAATTCGCAATTCTGGACCTGGGACCTGACTGTTATATGACCAAACTTGTGTCTGATAACCATCAAAAATCTCAATCTCTGATTCTGCTGCTACCATTTTGAATTCTTTCACTCCCACAGACTTTGGAAAGTCTTTACGATAAGAATGATTGAACTCTTGCACCAAATCATCCTTGCCGACCACACTGGCAGAAACTTCATCTTCACCAATAGAAACAATTTGCTCGGAGCACCCAGTAAGAATGACTAGCGCAAAAGTTACTGAGAGTAAAAGTACTTTTTTCCTCATGTTGATTCGTTAATAGTAATTAATCTTGCAAAGACTTTTCCCATATTTTCGTCAACCTTTGCAGCAACTCTACATACTTCTGCATCGTTCAATAGCGACAACATGTGAGTAGCCTTCATTGAAGACACTCGCACCCCATCATCACACTCACAAACCAGCACATTACAAGGGAGCAACAATCCTACATCTTCATTGTGATTAATTGCCTCAAAGGCAAAATGTGGATTGCAAGCTCCAAGCACAATATAATTCCTAAAGTCTTTATCCAACTTTTCTTTAAACTTTTCAGTTAAATTCATTTCAGTTATCACTCCAAAACTATGTTCCTTTAATGAAGCTCTAACTTCTTTCACAGCTTCATCAAAAGTCAGACCGAGCAACACTGAATATTTAGTATTCATAGCTTTTAATAATTAAATGTTATTCACTCACAACCAATTCTGCCATCGCCCCCTTATCAAGACGGCTCAAAGCATGATCAACAATTTTGTATACACCAGGCTCATCCAACACAAATTCAACAATCGTGGCTCCTCCCGCAGGTACCACCGTAGTCTGCACATTATGCCTAATTGGTGTACCTCCTTCTGGATAAACTTGATCGAATATCTCACCAATCACATGAAAGCTGGAAACCTTAGAGACACCACCATTCCCCACAAACATCCTTACTTTCTCTCCGACTTTAGCTTCTAAGGCTTTCTCACCAACTAAACTATTAGTCGCACCGTTAAACACAATATAGTCAGGCATCTCTTCATGCACTTTCTTGCCAGACAAACCTGCTAACCCCTTCTGACCAAACTCCAAATTCGTATAGAATTCCCCCTGCATCACATAAAATTCTCTATCAACCTTCGGTAAGCCTTCCTTAGGCTCGACAACAATCAAGCCATACATCCCATTCGCCATATGGTGAGACACTACAGGAGTAGCACAATGATAAACATATGCTCCAGGATGTGTCGCCTTAAAAGTATACTCCTTACTCTCGCCTGGATTAGCAGTCAACACAGCAGCCCCACCACCTGGACCATTCACAGAATGAAAATCAACCGAATGAGGATTCTGACTCTCAGAGCTATTCTTAAACTTTACTACCACCTCATCACCTTCCTTCACACGGAAAAATTCTCCAGGAACAGTATTATTATAAGTCCAATAATTATACTTCAATCCATCAGCTAATTCACCCGTGACCTCGGTAGATTCGATCTCAAGAACTTTCTTGTTTGATTTCGCCAAACCCACCACTGAGCCATCATGGCTAATCTTCTTGCCTAAATCATGACTATCATTATGCGGCTGTTGCAATTCAAACGCTTCTTCTCCAAGATCTAAATCAATCTCCACCCAAATTTTCACCTCAGGCATTTTCTCAAGTTCAGGCTCAGTTATTATCGAAGCAGTCTTAAAGAATCTTCCTTCAGGCTCAGCATGCAAATTAGGATTAAAAATTACCCTCAACACACCTTCATCACCAGGTTTGAATTCTTTTTTGCTAATTTCAGCTTCAGTACACATACAACTACTTGGAGTACTCACCACCTTTATTGGCTCCTCACCTTCATACTTAAATTTGAACTCATAATTGACTTTACCCCCCGACTGCTTAATAACTCCAAAGTCATGTTCCATTTCCTCAAAAACGAAGCCAGTATCCTGAAACTGACTAGGTTCACTCACTTCAAAAGTAGTCTCAACCGTGCTGCAGCCAGCTAAAAATAAACTTAGCGGCAACAAAATAAATAAAGCTTTCTTAAACATATTAATTTTTAGTTACATTACCTCTAAACGAAAACCTCAGCTCTGAAGTCTGAGTCGAATTAGTCCGCAAATAAACATCACGGGCAACTGGACCAGTAGCATCTGGCCCATGAGCCAAAGGATCATAAATGGCCGTTACGGTAGCTTCTTCACCTGGCTGAATTGTATAATTAATTGATTTAGCAGGCCCATGTCCCCTCATCACAATCACTCCCGATTCAAAGCCATCTTTTCCTTTTACGATAGCTTCGGTACACATGCAGCTCGTTTCACCGTTCAAAATCGCTACTGGCTCAGAGCTATCATTGCGCACTGTGAAATCAGCATTTACCTTCCCTCCCATAATTGGAATCTCCT
>CAYGJQ010000101.1:0-5838 GCA_964350285.1 uncultured Candidatus Peribacteria bacterium
GCAAAGAGAGGTGAACTGCTTAGGATCTCACCACATATCTATAATAACTAGGCTGATATTGATTGCTTTAATTAATGCCTTGAAAGAAATCATTTAGCCTTTAGAAGTTTAATTGATAACCCTAAGTATAATGCTTAAAACCAATGAAAAATCTTTAGTGTCAATGGCGGTACAGGGGACGGTGGCGCCGGCGGTTGAATGGATGCCATTTGAAATTGCCCATGATGGAAAACTTCATGCGGTGCCAAGTACTGGAAGCATTACTTACAATGTGCAAGTTGGTGATAAGGCTTGTGGTTGGCGGGGCGATCATATTGAGCCGGGTGTTTCTTCAAAGTGTACTGATTCTGGGAAAAGACAGAGTAATGGTTATAACTATTTGTCCTGTGTTGGCAATGAGGTGAAAGTAATTTCTGGTGAGGCTAAAGGCGCTAAAGGAACTGTGGTTGGGACGCATGGCGGGGTGGAGCATGTGATGATTGATTTCCCGCAGAAGACTTTGGATAAGTTGACGCTCGATGACAAATTTTTGATACGGACCTATGGTCAAGGACTGGAACTAACTGATTATCCAGAAATCAAATGCTTTAATTTGGATCCAAAAGTTTTGAAGAAATGGAAAATTAAAGAAACGAAAGGTGGCGTGCTGGAAGTGCCCGTGACCACAATGGTTCCCGCTCATTTGATGGGTTCAGGGATCGGCGCTCTAGGTGTGACTCGTGGCGATTACGATATTCTGACTCAGGATGAGAAACATATGAAGAAGCATGGGATTGATAAAATTCGTCTCGGTGATTTTGTGGCGATTATGGATGCGGATAATGTTTATGGTCGTACTTGGCGCGAGGGGGCAGTGTCGATTGGAGTGGTAATTCACTGTGACTCTTATTTGGCGGGTCATGGACCAGGAGTAATGACGGTGATGACAGCTGCTAAGCCTTTGATCAAGCCAGTAATTAGCAAAAAAGCTAATGTCGCTGATCTGCTTGGCATCGGTAGCCCCAGGAAGTAGAATCTGTATTAACTGATTAGAACAAGAAATCAATTATAACTTCTAACTTAACTAATGATGAAGATTAAACATCTCGTATTAGGCTTGTTTTTAATAGCCCTGCCGGCTTCGGCCTCTGCGGCGGTTTTAGATTATACCAGTGAGGAAGACTTAAAGTACTCAATGGACTATTTGTGGCACGCCGGGATTATTCATGGTTACCCAGATGGGACCTATGGTTTAGAGCGAGATATTAATCGCGCGGAGTTTACAAAGATGGTGATCATCTCTTTAGGAGAAACTGCTTTGGAAACTCACTGTTTCAATGATGTAAAAGATGAATGGTTCTCTACCTATGTTTGTAAGGCGGCGGAACTGGGAATTATCGAAGGATATCCTGATGGCAATTTCCGCCCATCGCAGAAGATTAATTTTGTGGAGGCGGCAAAAATTGTCGCTAATGCCGCTAAGCTAGATACCTCATGTCCAGAATGTAATACAGATCAATGGTTTGAAAAGTATGTACGGGCCCTAGAAAAGAAAAATGCAATTCCGGAGATTGTGGAATCTTTTGAGCAGCAAATGAAACGTGGAGTGGTATTTGAAATGATGTGGCGGGTACTGGATGACCGCGATTATCGTCCGCATACTACTTATGATTTAATCTCAGCTGGGAATGCTGCCGGCAACTATCTTATCCGCGCGGACCAAGTATTGGCGGAGGGTAGAATTTATCCGCAGGTCGGAATGACCAAGGCCAATAATAGAGTGGTTTTACATACTCATCAGGGAGAAGTACAGGTGCCGAATGCAGACATGGAATCATTCGAATTTTTGAATGAAGCTTGGAATAATGTGTTGATTTTTAGGGACAGCAAAAGACTTTATGTTTTGAATAATGGTCAGATTGAATTTGAAGACGATATTTCTCCGGAAGATTGGAAGCGGGAAAATCTTTATGATCAGTACTATCAATTGCAGCGTCCGTTGAATTCAGGTGGTGGCTATGAAGAGTATGAAGTCCTAAGTTATGATCTCGAAAATCAGCAGCTGTCAGTTTATCAAAGCGGGAGATATGTGGAAGAGCAATCAGGTTTAGAGCGGGTGTTTAGCAGTGTTATTGACACTCCGAAACTAAGGCAACAACAAGAAAATGCTGGAGCTCCGGAACTTGGAGGTGAAGTTTCTTTCTTGTTTGATGCTGATTCGCGCTATCTGGTGGATGTGAATGGACTCTATTCGCTAGATGGAGGAAGATATGTGCGTCTTGCACGATTTGTGGGTGTGGCCAGAGAAATACCTTTCTACGCTGATGCAGTGAAAATTATTGCTGATGCGGAGAATGTCTATGTCTTCCACGCTTCAGAATTTGATTACACTACCTATCAGTACAGCTACAAGTTCAGCCAGATTGTAGGGGCTGACCCCGAATCATTCCAACCTATTCGTCATTTTTCGAATAGTTACCTAATCGCTGTCGATGACAACGGGATGTACATGATTTATGAAGATGTTGTTGATGAAATTCCAGGCGCCAATGAAGAAAACACTGATATTTGGCTTGGTAATTATAATATTGTGCTGAGTCATGATGGAGTGGTGAGATCATTTTATCAGGGCAAGGTTTCTGAGTTGGTGGATGCTGACTTTGAGACACTTTCACAAGTAGGATCATTGCTGAAAGACAAGAATTCAATCTGGCTATTTGATAAGGATACGGGCGAAATGGTACCGGTGAATGTCCGGGGAGCGGAGTTTGTCTCGGAGACGATGTATAAGCTAGATCGTCAGGTTTACTATATCGATATTGCTGAAGGAAAAGTGAAATCAGTGGAGGGGGCAGATGCTGATAGTTTCAGGAAAATGGCGGCAGGCACTGACTATTTGTTTAGAGATCGCAATAAAGCCTTCTTCTTGGCTCAAGAAATTAATATCGAATCGGAAGATATGTTTGACTATGTTACCACTATGCGCGAATTGGAAGGGTTTAATCCAGATGAGTTTCAATCCTACGAAACCAATGTTTCGGATCGGATAATTTTCTCAGATGATGATCAGGTGTTCATGCTTTATGAATGGTGGCAAGGGATGGAGAACTACCTTCAAGAGCTGGAAGGCATTGATGCCAGAAATTTCAAAGTCTACTACAACCCGGAAACGCAGACGGAAAAGATGGAGAAGGGCTGGGGGAAAATGGATATGATTTTCTTCACTGATGGGAAGAAGGTTTGGGTTTCTGATCGGGATCAAATTGATGAGGAAGTGCTGAAAGTGATTGAAGGTGCAGATCCGGATACCTTTAATGTGATGGAATATTTTGAGCAAAATGCCGAGGATCCAGCACTAGAATATTAAGAGCATATAAAAAGCCCCGGCAGTTGCTGGGGCTTTTTATATTGCAGGATTTAGGATAAAGTTTTGGCAGTTTATGCGTTAAGACCCCCAAGTATGACTACTATCTGCGGCATTATTGGGTTTCCGGTGAAACATTCGCTTTCGCCAGCGATGCACAATGCTGGGTACGCGAAGTTGGGATTGGACTTTGAATATCTGGCCTGGGAGTTTAAGAATGTTGCCACAGCAATTAAGCAAATGAGAGAACAAAATATCCGCGGTTACTCAGTGACGATTCCGCATAAGGTGATGGTGATGGATTTTCTTGATGAGATTGATGAAGTGGCGAAAAATATTGGCGCGGTGAATACAGTTGTCAATGATGGCGGGGTATTGAAAGGATACAATACAGACTGGTTGGGGTGCATGAAGGCGATCGAAGATGAGTTAAAGATTAAGGGGAAAAAGGCCTTGGTGGTTGGCGCTGGTGGGGCGGCGCGGGCGGTGGCTTTTGGACTAAAAGAGAAGGGATGTGGGGAGCTGGTGGTTTTGAATCGAACGGTGGAGAAAGCTGAGGTGCTGGCGAAAATTGTTGGTGCGGATCAATTCGGCAAACTGGATGATTTAGATTTATATCGAAGTGCGGAGATTGTCGTGAATACTACTTCCGTTGGCATGGAGCCAAATGTTGATCAATCACCTGTTCCGGCGGAGGCAATTACGCAAGGAATGCTGGTTCACGATATTGTCTATAAGCCACGAGAGACGAAATTGATTCAAGATGCTAAGGCCCGAGGGGCAGCGGTGGTAACCGGTGAAAAAATGTTGCTTTATCAAGGAGTGGTTCAGTTTGAATTGTTTACCGGTGAAAGTGCGCCGGTGGAAGAAATGGCAGAAGCGTTAAATCAAAAGTTATACGCTTAGAGGGTCTTTCACTTTGGATTTATTTTCGACTGAAGGCTTTACTCCGGCGTGATCTCTGTGAATCGTTGAGACCTTTTTGGTCGGCCATATTTTTTTAAGGACAAAAGTAATAGCTCTGGTAATCAGGTTTTTGAGATTGTAACAAGCAAAGGCAAAAGGCATTTTGAAAGCACAGGCGTGGTGCCAAATCCAATCGGTGACTGTCCAGATGCGTTCAATTACTGGCTTAGTGGTTTGAGAAATAAGAGCTTGTTTGAAGTCATCAATTGTGGAGCCGGGAAAGAGAGTGTAAATAGTACCGATGTGGCGAGTGATATGTGCATCGCTACTGCCGACCAGGGGTTTATTAAACTTGTGAGCATAGTTGGCGACGTTCTGACGAAGATCGTTGTCGAACATTGTAAAATTAGCGGCCTCAATGGCGTCAATTTGTTCTAGGACTGTAGGATCGTCGAGAATTTCAGAATAATGTGTCCGAACCCGGAAGAGGCGGGGCTTGGGTTTGCTTTCGCTGAAGCCGGGGTGAGAGATAATCACTAATACTCCTTGGTCCTTGATGCTATTACTAGTTTCGCGCAATGGTAAAAATGGAGGGACATGCTTTTTCAGAAATAATCCAATTACATGACCTCTGAGCGAAGTGATCTCTTCACCAACAATTACTTCGAGAGGGATCCCCTTCTTTTCAACATATTTTTTTACTCGCTTGGCTCCACGAATGGTGTCGTGGTCGGTGATGGCAATGATCTTAATCCCCTTCTCCAATGCCCGGTTGACAATGTATTTAATTCGGGCCATCGAGTCATAACTAAAACGGGTATGAATGTGGAGATCGGCTTTTGAGAGATTGGCTTCGGGAGTCATGTGATCGACTTAAACTTTGGTTTTACATACTAATGAGAGAAAGCCAGGATGGCAATGACAAACTGGCTTTAGCATGATAGTTTGGTGGGGCCTAATATTTATTTTAAAACTATGGCTGGAAGCAGTTTTGGAGAACTTTTTAGAATTAGTACTTGGGGAGAATCCCATGGTGGAGGAGTTGGGGTGGTTTTGGATGGTTGTCCGGCAGGAATTGCGATTGATGTGCAGGATGTGCAGCAAGAACTCACTCGTCGTAAACCAGGCCAAAGTCATATCACTACCGGACGGAATGAAGCTGATGAAGTGGAGATTGTCTCGGGAATGTTCGAAGGAAAGACTCTCGGGACACCAATTGCGATGATGGTGAGAAATAAAGATGCCAACCCGGAGGACTATGAAAATTTAAAGGAACAATTTCGTCCAGGTCATGCTGATTTCACTTATGAAGCGAAGTATGGTCGCCGGAATTGGGCTGGAGGTGGGCGATCTAGTGCCCGTGAAACGATCGGCAGAGTGGCGGCGGGAGCGTTTGCGAAGAAATTTTTAGAAAAGAAGCATGGTGTAGAGATTGTGGCTTGTGTTTCCCAAGTGGGAGAGATTGTGGCGGAAGTTGGCAGTGAATTTCAGCTGAATGAAGTGGAAGCAAATATTGTAAGATGTCCCGATGAAGATAAAGCGGAAGAAATGATCAAAGCGATTGAAAAAGTGAAAGTTGAAGGCGACAC
>CAYGJQ010000102.1:0-5825 GCA_964350285.1 uncultured Candidatus Peribacteria bacterium
ACTCTCGCCGCCTCCCTAATTTTACGCCTCATATCAGCTGACTTATTCTTCACCGGATCTAAAATCGTCTTCTTCAAATCTTCTGTCGCTGGACCAATCTGCTCCACCAAACCATCTACACATTCCCTAATACTAAATTCTTCCTCCTTCCCCGCTACTATTGCCTCAAAATATTGACCTAATCCCTGACGCAACACATCCTCATCAATATTCCCATCAAAATTTCCACTCTTAATTGCTAATTCTCGCCAAATACTAAAAACCACTGCCCCACGCGCCTCTTGAAACTCCCGACGATCATCCAACTGCAATTCACCAGAACCAAACCCAAAAGTTTTCAATAACCCCATCATTTTATCGAACCATTCTTCCCGCCCTAATTCTTCTACAATCAACTCTTTTTCCTCACTACCTTGCTCATAACCAATCGTTTTCGACAAAGTCATAATTCCAATTAAAAAAAATAATCGTCACACAAATATCACGACAAACCTAACCACACAACATATTGACCTTTTCGCCACCTGTCGAGTAAAGTATAATCTTCAATTGCCCGAATAAAAAGCTGCCCCCCCTAACACCTACCCCCTAAAA
This sequence comes from uncultured Candidatus Peribacteria bacterium, assembly GCA_964350285.1. Lineage (GTDB taxonomy): Bacteria > Patescibacteriota > Gracilibacteria > UBA1369 > CAYGJQ01 > CAYGJQ01. The sequence continues at coordinate 595 of CAYGJQ010000102.1, forward strand.
TGTTCCACCACCTCCACATCGTCGTCCCGCAAGGCGAACCCGGAAACCCCAAAAAGGAACATCTTTTCCAGCAAGTTTTAACGAACCTCCATAATATTGTAAAAGAAAAAACTCTTTCCTTAGAAATACTAGGCTTCGAACAATACTCATATTTTTATATCGTCGTCCCCAACGACCTCTTAGAAACTATCGAAGGGCTCATATACTCCACCTACCCGGACGCCGAAATCAAACGCCTCAACGACTACACAAACAGCTTCAACCCCCAAATCCAAAAAATCGCCGGCACCACATTAGACCTTAAATACAGCGCCCTCTACCCCTTCAAACTCTACGACGAATTCACCGACGACAGCCAATCCGGGCTTTTCTCCGTAGTTTCTAAAGCTTCCCAAGGCGAACAAGTTTGGATCCAAATCGTGATTAACCCTCACACCGACGCCTCCGGCTATCACTTCAAACAAAACGTCAAAATGCGGATGGCAAAATTCCGCAACCGCTTCAACATCAAAGATAAAGTAAGAATCAAAGGTGAAACCTCGATGAGTGCCCAACGCGAAGCCACCGCCCTCGAAAAAAACCAATTCGAACCTTTCCGCTGCGTCGTCCGTCTCGGCTACATCGCCAACGACCAAGCCACCGCAAAACGCAAACTCGCCGCCGTTGTAAATAGCTTCTACCAATTCAACAAAACTGACATCAACGAATTCTCATCCGGACGCATCCGCACCGATCAAGCCTTCATCGACACCTACCGCAAACGCTCACTCAGCGGCAGCTACTTACTCGGCGTCAAAGAACTCGCCACCCTTTACCATTTCCCCAACCCCGACCACACACCACACGTTGTCCATGTTCTCGCCAAAAAATCCGAACCACCGCAAGATCTACCAAAAAAAGGCAATCAAGAAGTAACCCTTTTCGGCCGCACCAACTACCACAACACCAATATCGATTTCGGTATTTACCGCGCCGACCGCCGCCGTCACCTTTATGCCGTCGGAAAATCCGGTTCCGGTAAAAGTAAAATGCTCGAACTTTTGATCCAAGACGACCTCGCCCAAGGCAAAGGCCTCGGCATCCTCGACCCCCACGGCGACCTCGTCGATAACATCATGCCCTACATCCCCGAACACCGGATGAAAGACGTAATCTACTTCGACCCCGCCGACACCGATTTCCCCATTGCCTTCAATCCATTAGAAGCCGTCGACGAAGCCTACAAAATGCAAGTCACCATCGGCTTCATCGACATTTTCAAAAAACTCTTCGGCACCAACTGGTCTGATCGCCTCGAACACGTCCTCCGCTACACCACATTAGCCCTCCTCGATAGCCCAAACACCACAATCCTCTCGATCCTCAAAATGCTCACCGACAAAAACTACCGCCAAAAAATCGTCTCCAGAATTAACGATGCAGTAGTAAAAAACTTCTGGGTATCCGAATTCGCCGGCTGGAGTGAAAAATTCGATGCTGAAGCCATTACTCCGCTCTTAAACAAAGTTGGACAATTAGTTTCCACCAATATGATCCGCAATATCATCGGCCAACCACAAAACAAATTCGACATCCGCGATATTATGGATAATCAAAAAATCCTCTTAATGAAAGTATCCAAAGGTCTCCTCGGTGAAGAAAACTCCGGTCTCATCGGCTCAATGATCATCACCAAAATCTACCAAGCCGCGATGCAACGCGCCGATATCAAAGAAGAAGACCGCAAAGATTTCTATTTCTACGTCGACGAATTCCAAAACTTCGCCACCGACACTTTCGCCGAAATCCTCTCCGAAGCCCGCAAATACCGCTTAAACTTAACAATCGCCCACCAATACATGGGCCAACTCTCCGATAAAGTCCGCACCACCGTCCTTGGTAACGTCGGATCAATGATTTCTTTCCGCGTTGGCGCCGACGACGCCCGTGTCCTCGCCGAAGAATACACCCCAGTATTCACCGAACGCGACATCATCAACCTCGGAGTCCGCGAGTTCTACACCAAAATGTCCGTCAACGGCGAAATCCGCGAAGCCTTCTCCGCCCGCACCCTCAACGTCGAACCATCACCATTCGATTTCACCCAACAAATCATCCAAGCCTCCCGCGACCAATTCTGCACCCCAAGAGCCGAAGTCGAACAAATGCTCAAAAAATGGGACGAAGCCGGCGAATTCAACGAATCCAACACTGGCCCCCAAGAAGTAGAAGACTTTGAAGAACCGTTGATTATGTAACAGGCCGACTTTACAAACACAAGAAAATCAATTATAACCACCCCGTTCCTCTTTCCCTCTGTAAATAGACTTTTTCACAGAACAGATGGGCCAGAGGTGTTATTTCACATCGTGGCTCATCAAACCAATGGAGACTTAGGAATGTCCACAAAACTCTTGCTGCTTGGAGAGAATGTCCCCTTCCAAGACCAAACTCTCCTCAGGGAAATCACCAAAAAGCATGGGCTGATCCAGTGGAACGTGCATAGCCTCACGTCCCAAAAAGTCCTCGCTGAAGAACCCATCTTTATCATTCTCCGCCTTCCAGGTGACCGATCAAAATGGTTAGATCTTCTGGCCCTGGTTGCACTCCAACACATGGTCGGAGAGGTAAAAGGAACATGGATCATCACCGGCCCAACCCCTTATCACAGCAAGCACTCCGCCCAAAACATCCTGGAAACCATGATCAACAAAGGGGTTTGCATTATCGCTGAAGACTACAGAGAAGCCCTCACTCAACTTCGAAACGAACTTGAAAGCTGGGAAGAAACAACTCCATGAGCCACAGAAGACCTGTTGATCGGTCGCCCACAAAAGCGCCAATAGATCGACAGGTTCTTCGAAGCGCCACCCAATTTGATTTTTAAAGATCCCCAACATTTAATGTCACGAGACGTGTGGAGAAATTTTTGCTTAAGGGAAAGTATTGCTAAGCCAACAATGGGCTCATGAGCCCATTGTTCAGTGAAGGTTCGCATGCGAACCGCAACATAAGCGAAGCGGCGTGCTACTTTCACGTAGCAAAAATTTCTCCGCGCGTCTCCCCTGCAAACCACCTGAGCGCTTGCCCCAAACCCCAAAAAATTATATAATTTAGAAATCCCAAAAACCAAAAATGCATAAAATCAAAAAGAAACTCTCAAAACTCTCCAGTATCCTGATCATCTGTTCCAGCTTGTTTCTCCCAACAGTTCAAGCCGCAACAATGACTTTGGAGATCCTCCCTGTACCCGTCAGCATTAGCGTTACCCCTAGCACCGCCTCGATTGCCAGCGGCGGCACCCAACAATACACTGCCAATGCAGTTTTCGCCGATGACAGCGTCCTCGATATCACTTTCAACGAACTCACCACCTGGACCAGCGATGACGACAGCGCCATTATTGGTAATGCCGAAATCGACCGCGGTCTCGCTACCGGTATCGTATCAGGTGTAGCCGGCATCACCGCTACTTACGGCGGGGTCACCAGCAACATCGCCCAACTCACAATCGACGACGGTTCCGACTCCGGCGGGGATGATGGTGGAGACGATCCCGGCGACGAAGCAGTTCTCCCCGGCGGTCCGCCTCCCCCAAATCAACTCCAAATCAAAATCCATCCCGAAAAACGTCACGACCCCACTGGCCGAGAAATTTCCACCACCTCAACCAACCAAGATATCCAATTCGAAGTCGAACTCCGCAACCCCACTACCGGTGAAGTAGAATTCATCTCAGAAGGAGTAACCGGCGATAACGGGATTGGAAATATTGAAGTAGAAGGTCTCGCCGAAGGCGTCTATGACGTTTCCGTAAAAACTATTTCCCATCTCCGAAACACCAACAAAAGCCAAACCCTCAACTGGCCATCTACTTTAGTAGACACCTCCGAAGGATTCACAAAACTCAACAAAGCCGGTGACGTAAACATGACCTACGGTGACAACTTCGTAAACGGCATCGATTTTTCTGTCATCGCCAATAAAATCTACACCAACAACAAAAAAACCGACCTCAATCGCGACAACGTCGTCAACGGTATTGATTTTGCCATCACCACCACCAACATTTACCAATGGGGAGAAAACTAACCTTTCTTCAAATTCAACTTAAACACCTCTAGCAAAAAGAGTGCTTTTATGCTAAAATTAAAAGATTCTGAAAAAACCAAAATCAAAAAATAAATGCACAAAATCAAAAAACAACTGAAAAAACTCCTTACCAAAGCGGTACTCACTTGTTTTTGTCTTACCCTCGGACTCTCTTCTTCCGCTGTACCAGCACACGCTGCCAGCAACACCAACCTTGGATTCAATCCCTCTAGCGGCACAATCTACTGTGGGGGTGAGTTCAACGTCCAAGTAACTATGGACACGGACGGCGAAGCTGCCGTTGCCGTCGATGCCTTTTTCAGCTACGACCCATCTGAAATCGAAATCACCCAATTCACCACTGGCCCCGCTTTCCAAGCTTATCCTGGCCAGCAATACAACAATCCCCCCGGCCAAGTAAAAATTACCGGTTTCTCAGTTTTGAGCCCACTCAATGGCGCTAGTCACGTAGCAACACTCAGACTTAAAGCCCTCAAAGCAACCAACGACGCCAATATTGATTATGAATTCACCCTTCAAAATCCTCCAATCACCACTGATTCCAATATTGCCAAAGCAGTAACCAGTGAAGACATCCTTCGCGTCGCAAACAACGCCAGCTTCCAATTCGTCCCCGACAACAACCCGCCATACACCGTTAGTCACAACCCAGCCCCAAACGCTACCGGCGTACCTCGCAACACAAACATCAGTTTCAACATCAAAGACGACGAACGTGGCGTCGACATCAACACAGTTTCAGTTAACGTCAACGGCGTCACCTACACCAAAAACAGCAGTCAGTTCAGTTTTTCCGGCTCGAAAAAAAATTATCACATTGTGATTAATCCAACTTCAAACTTCAATTTCTCCGAAACCGTTAACGTCACCCTCAACGGTGCTGACATCGATGGCAACGCCATGAACCCATTTCCATATTCATTTACCATCGGCGACGCCCCAACAGTACCAAACGTAGCCCCAAAAATTGTTAAAATCACACCTCTCACCGACCCAAACAATAAATTCCTCGAGGTAGAAGCCGACGATCCTGACGCCCCCAACACCGATCTCACCCTCACCGTTTCCGGCGTGCCAGCAAGCACTCCTTTTACTGACAACGGAGACGGCACCGGCGTTCTTGACTATACAAATCTTGC
>CAYGJQ010000103.1:0-2929 GCA_964350285.1 uncultured Candidatus Peribacteria bacterium
CAAAGCTTCATTTAGAATCGTTTCAGAATTTGTTGCTTGAAGAGTTTAACAAATAGAATCGCGACGGCCAAACTTGACAATTCGAGATAACCTGATAAAAGTATCTCGCTATTGGAAAATAATCTTAGCCTTGGCTAAGCATTTACCTCTTATTTATGAGGACTCCAGATAGCGCAGATATGCCTTTGAAAGATTGGGGAATCAAGAAAGGAGGTGCCGGATGGCATCAATATTTAGACTGTTAGTCCTTGTGGGCTTTATGGCTTTGGGAGTTATGTTTCTTCTTTTCGGGCCAGAATCGAGGTCCGAAAAGATTCGCCGACTCCACTACGAGAAACTACAAGACGAATGGTTAAAACGCCGAGCCGAAGCCCTGAAAATAGAAGCAAAAGAACGCGACGATTGGCGGGTGCTGTACAAAGAGCCCAAGTGTCGCAAAGTTTGCACCAACAAGTGCGTCAAAGCGAATACCACCGATGACGGCAAGTGCACCAGAGAAGATTTTGTGGGTGGTCAACTGACTCCGGTGACTGGATGCAAAGACGACTGCAAACTCTGGTGCAAGAAGTACTGTGGAGGATGGGATCCGCCGCAACTTCGCTTCCGTGACATTGACATGTATCCGCCGATGAAGTGCAATATGCACCGAGTGGAGCAGATTGAGCAAAAGTTGTAAGCTACTACCGCGAGTATAGGCGAATTTGATTTACTTCCCCAGTCTTTCACTCGCCATTAAGATTGGAGGAATTAAAGCGACTAGGTGAAAAATTCAATCTGAGAAAATCCCCCCTACTTCTGCTTTGCTGCTTGATTGAAAATTTGAATCTCACCATATGGTTGGGAGGTGTGAGGTTCATCGTCGGGATGGGATTGGAACTGGCACAATGGAGATGAAAGAGCGACAGTGATTGGCTCTGGTGGAGGATTTAGATTGAAATCATGGAAGGCTTTTCTGATTTTACTCTGAATCAACTGATCGGTGAGTTTATAGACTGCGGGGTTTAGCTTTCCCATGGCACCATCAGCGTCGAAGATGATGACGTATTGAGGGGTCTGATGTTGGTGTTGCTGGACTTGGATTTCGGTGAGGAGTGAAGATGAAAGATCGCGGGTTGAAGGACAAGTGGCTACAGGGATTTGATTGGTTTTGCAGTACTTGATGATGTCGCCAGCTAATCTGGTTTTTCCCACATTGGGGCCGGCGCCATTAATCAGGATCACGGAGTTGCCGTTTTGCTGGAGTTGATCGCGCAGGCGGTATTTGATGGCGTCAAAGCCTTCTTCATAGGAAAGAACTTCTTTGAATTCATTTGTTTCCGGACGGGCCATTTTGGTGTTTGTTTTTGGCTATCTGTTTATTATAGCGGATTTTGAGGGGGAAATGAATGGCCTACTGGTGTTTGGTAAGAGTTGCAGTGAGGGGACCGAAGCTACCTTCTTCATTGACGAACATGATGTTGGTGGCGGTGAGAGTAGTTTCGTTAATTGTGCCATCAAAGGATCCGTTGAATCCGACTGATTCGCCTTCAACGCTGGCAGTGCCGGTGAAAGAAGCTTTGATAGCAGCGGATTCATCAATAGCACCGGTGATTTGAGCGCTAACGACGATGACAACTGGTTCGTCGAAAATGTCGAGATTTAAGGTGGTTGCAATATCACCTGTGAAAGCAAAACCATCGACTTCAACACTGATTGGGATGGAAATTCCTTCGATATTAATGGCGCCGGCGTAGGTACCACCGAATTTCCCGAATTGGCTTTCGACCACAGTTTTGATCTCGCCCTTGAGAGCATCGTCGAGAACGCTACCAACGAGGTTGTCGAAATAATCAGTGAGAGTGGTGCCAGCAACATCATCGATGGCACCTTTAAGTCCGCCCAGCAGCCCAGTGAGAGTGTCTTCGTCGTACATTACTTTGACGAATTCGTCGTAGGAATCTTTGGCGCCTCTGAGATTTTCGATCACAGTTTTACCGGCAGTTTTGATGCCTTCAATCATTTCGTCGTTGATAGTTTTAGCAGTTTCTTCAAGAGTTTCTTTTAAGGCTTCGCGGCTAGAAATCTTGCTGGTGATTTTAGCAATCACTTCTGCTGCTTCTTCACCGCCTTGTTTCACCGCTTCGTTGTAGATTCCTTTGAGGTCCTTGAGTTTAGCGTTGTTCCAAGCGGTTTTGATGTAGTTGATTCCTTTTTTGCCGAGAGCCTTGATCCCCTCTTTGCTACCGGAAATTGCTTGGGAACCTTTGAGGACAACTTTGGTGCCACCAATAAATGAAAAACCAATATCGATTGAACCTTCAACAATATCAGCGGTGGTGGATTGATTATTGGCGACTTTGTAGACGCCTTTGCCGAAACCGGTAAACATTCCGGTGGTGAGTTTGGCGACTTTGCCCACAAGCCAGCTGGTGTTTCCTTTACCGATTTGCTGGGCGACACTGTCAGCGAAGAATTTATCGGCGGCGTCTTCGGTGCCTTCGAGATAAGCGCCAGCAGTTTTAAGGACTTTTGATCCGGAAGCTCCGTGGTCGAAGTTTTCTTTAATACGGGCGATGTTGCCGTAGACGCGGTGACTAATTGATTTGAGATCTTCGCCAGCGTAGAGTCCGAAGCCAGTATCAAAGACGGATTTAGCGCCAGCATCAAGGATATCCAAACTGACGCCGGCAGTGGTTTTGGCACCGCTCCAAGCGAGTTTAGCAGCTTTACCAGTTGTGCTGACTCCGGTCTTGAGCATGTTGAAAGCGGAGCTGAGATTGTCGGTGAAATCAGCTTGGGCGGTGGGGATGAAAGAAGTTTCGGTGTTTTTGACTTCAATTAAGAGATCAGAGGTATCGGATTTGGCGAGGATTTCTTCGAGATCAGCAGAGAATGATTCAAATTGAACGGCGTATTCGGAGATGAATTCGATCTCTGTGGCGGTGAAATT
>CAYGJQ010000103.1:2939-5745 GCA_964350285.1 uncultured Candidatus Peribacteria bacterium
GAAGATTGGAGATTTCAGTTTTGAGCGCTGGCAATTCAGCTTGGATGAAAGCTAAGGAGGCGAGGCCCATGTAGTATTCGGCGGTTTCGATTTGTTTAAGGGCGTGATTGAGTTCGGCGCTTTTTTGGTTGATGGCGGTGAGGGTATCATTGAGCGTTTCAAACTTTTCCATTTGGGCATTGAAGGTGGCGTAGGCGGATTTGATTTCGGAGTTTTCGTGGTTTTCAAAAGCGGAAGCGATTTGGGCACTATTGGCAAAAAGGAAGCCGAGGTCTTGGTAGAGGGCGTCGGCGAGCTGGAGGACGGCAGAAGTTTTTTGATATTCGAGGTATGACTTGGCTAATTCATCTGAAGCGGACTGGTTTTCTGAAGTTTTGATGCGAGCGGTGGCGGCGGCGATTTTAATATTGAACTCCATGAATTGGCCGGCGACGCCTTCAGCGAAATCAGCGGCTTTGGGTTCATGTTCGTAGGCAACGCTGACAAATTGGTGAAGGGCGATTTTGAAGGGATCGAGTGCGATTTGGAGTTTTTGGACTTCGGCGTGGAGTTCATCGGTGAGGTCTTGGGCTTCTTGGATTTTGGCCTTTTTGAGTTGATCGAATTCTTTGAAGGCCGGAACGGAGAGAGTGTGTGGGCTGAGATAATAAGGTGTGGAACTGATGATGGTCATCAGATCGTCGCCTTCGGTGAAGTAAGCGATGTCTGCTTCAGTGAGTTCGGTTTGAAAATTGAAGGGGGCGGAGGCGATTTCATCGGAAGATGTGAATGAACAGGCGGAAAAACTGATAGTGAAAAGGCAGAGAAGGGCGAGTAACTTTTTCATGATGCGCGGCTAAAAATATTTCGCTTATTGTAACAAGGTGCAGAATGAATTTGCCAATTGGAAAATGCTGATGATCCCGGATTGGATGATCGATCTAATAGTTCAACTGGTTCCCTTTCACCATGTCCGCAGATCAAGTGCAACTGAAATGGCAGTAGGATAGTTGATTTTTCGATAATTTTGAGGGAAGAATTGAGGCGAAATGATAAGTATCTATTTTTATGGAATCAGGACTAGATAGTCTTCACCGGTCGTTATCACTAGGCTATGAGCTTTCGGAGACTGAATTAATGGCGCTGCATCAGGACCATATTGATTATTTTGAAAAGCATGGAAATGCTGCCGATGGAACACCGGGGGTGATAGAAGTGCAGGGGGTAAATCCTGGCCCGCATTTGGTTTTTAGTGGTGGTATTCATGGGAATGAAACGGCGGGAGTGGAGTCGGCGGTGAAAGTTCATCAGCATTTAATGGATGGACGGCTGACTTTAAAAAATGGATCAATTAGCTTTTTGCTGGGGAATCCGGAAGCTTATCGTTTGCGGAAGAGATTTATGGTGGAGAATTTGAATCGAATGTTTGCTCATGCGAAGATGCCAAATCATGTGGAGGGGCAGCGGGCGTGGGAGATGATGAAATATATCAATAGTATTCGAGATAAATTAGGAGTGATCTTTGATATGCACTCAGTAAGTAGAGATGATTTTTCGATGGGGATCTATAACCGAGCGAATCCGAATAATTTAAAATTGATTCAATCATTACCGAAAGCGTTTAAATACTATTTTGGTTTTCTGTCGGAACACTTGGAAGGCACTTTTATGGATGTGGCTTCTCTCTACGAGGCTGATGGCTGGGCGGCGGAATGTGGACACCATGAAGCGCCGATGACGATTGATCGAGCGATCTACTATATCAAGCTGACTTGTGAGCATTATGGTATAGAACTGGAGGGTGAATGGCCGCGGATTGAAAATATGGTGATTAAAGAACATCCGGATCCAATTCATTATCATACGATTGATCGCATTGTGCCTTATGAAGGAATGGAATTCACGATTCCAGGGATTACAACGGGGACGCGCCTGGCGGCGGGTGAAGTGTTTGCGAAGATTGAAAACAACGGAAGTTCACGAGCAATTGCGGCGCCGCAAGCTTGTGATGTGGTGATGCCGTCGCGAATAATCGATCCCAAAGATTATGATGCGGGTTTTTTGGCAGTGCGAATTTAGGCAAGAAAAAAGACGCCGCGGAACGACGTCTTCTTTTTGGTGATTGGTTTAGAAGTTGGTACACGCTTTGCCTTCGCTATTTTCAAAGCCTTTGAAAACACTGACGTCATAACAAAGTTGCATCGGTGGCCCAACGTGGTATTCGCCTTTTTCAGAGAAACCAACACAACCACTTGGCGGACAATACTTACCAGCAAAACTTACTTCGAGACCCTTTTGGCTGATATCTAAAGTAACGTCGCCTTCCAGGTCACCAATTTTATCACCGAGGTGATGACGTTTACATGTTTTTGGTTTGTTCAAATCGCGACAACTTTTAGGACTATCCTTGTCTTCGCAGGTCTTAGCTACTTCACAAGTAGCAGCAACTTTACAACTTTTTGCAACGTTACAACTCTTGGCTACCTTACAACTTTTTGGCTCTTTACACTTTCCCCATTTCAACGGATTGAGCCAACAAGATACCGAATCCCAGCCACATTTGGCGCCGCTGGTAACTGTTCGCTTACCACAGGCAGCAGCATCGGTAACGTATTTTTTACCACAACGTTCAGCGTCGGTAATTGTTTTCTTCCCACATTTTACAGAGTCGGTGACAGTATCGGTTCCACATTTAATAGCATCGGTCACAGTGTCGTAGCCACAGATTGCGCCGTCGCGGACTTCTTCATAACCACAGACGGCGCCATCGGTAACTACGTCGATGATTTCTCCGGCTTTACTGAGTGGTAGCTTAGCCACGAGGTCA
>CAYGJQ010000104.1:0-5725 GCA_964350285.1 uncultured Candidatus Peribacteria bacterium
AGAGTCGTCAGAAGGCCATGCATTTAATTCTTCGTCAGTTGCCTCCCCAACAGTTTTGCCTGGGCTGCTGTCATTCGTGTCATTGCTGTCATTTGTATTTATGGAAGCTGAAGTGTCTATGACGTCAGTGACAGGAATGACAGTAGGCTCATTTATTCTACGGAACACATAAAATCTAGAGTTTGATTCGCGAATTTTATCAAAACTAATGCCATACTCCTCAAGATTAGATTTGATAACTGTTAATTCCCTGCCTAGGGCTGAAGCATTTTTAGGTAGCTCTTTTTCATTTATTTTCAGATCTTGTGCAATTTCTTTTAACGAATTCAGTAATTCTGTAGGCTTTTGGCGATTGTCGTTATTGTTTTCAACATACTTGATGAGACAGAGAGCCAAAGAATCATTTTCGATTACTTCGTTGTTTTGCTGTTTAATGTTGCTTTTGTAAGCCTCCATAAACGCTTTACCTCCAATCCCAAGTGCCTCGGCAATCGCATAGCCCCATTCAGCAAAATCGGCCATTCGCGGAAAATCTGTTAACTCTAAGTCAGCATGAATTTTCATTGCCTTAGGTAGCACATCAAAGATACTTCCTAATATCGTTGGAATATCTTTTTTAAACGCTGTGCGGAGTTTTCTTTCAGTTTTTCGTTCAGTTGCTGGGATTCTTTTTAGTTCAATTAGAATGCTGCGATCGAGTAAGTCTGGTGCTTCTGCAGCGTTATTGATACCGTTCATCGCAATAATCCTACGAGAGTTTAAAATTTTATCGTCAGAATCAGTATACAGTTTTCGTTTTGAAGCGCCTGTCCCAGTCACTCCTCTGCACAAAATATCTGATACCGCTTGCGTTATTTTATGAACATTGTCATAAAAGGCAGCATAATGATGGCTGAGTTGTTGAACTAATTCCTGTTTATGAGGAAGGGTAAGTAGTTCAGTTTTAGAGGGGTCAATTAACGCTAGTAGAAACCTCATCGTGGTTGACTTTGCAGCACCCTTTTCGCCATGAATAATGAGAATAGGGTGAGGGATTTCAGGCACAAAACATGCAACTAACCATACTAGAAACATTATTTGGTTATTTTCCTCGTCAATCCTTACGTATTGAAAGATCATACGAATGCTTCCGCCTGAATATGGAAGCAATTGCTGTTTCTGATGTTGATACTTGCGAAATAAGACTGGAGGATCTCTCATATGCTCCCAGCCTTGAATACCAATTTGAATGGCAGTCTGATCACCAAGGTCATACCAAATTTCATTCTCTTTTTTAGCGATGCGGTTGAATAGTTCAAACTGTGTAGGGCCAAATTCTGCTCTAGCAGCTAACATGTTTTTTATTTTCTTAATGGAATCTGGGCTTAAAGCTTCTCCATATTCTTCCCAAAAGACCTTTAATAGTAATTTTTCGAAACGACTACTTTCACATTTAATGATGTGCTTTTTCTCTTCAATCTCTACTTGCACATAGGCCTCCTCCATCTCATCTTTAAAGTACTGAGGCTTTAATTTCTCGAAAGCTTTTAACACAGCCTTAGTTAAGGTTAGCTTTTCTAGTTCTTGATTCTTACTGGACTCATCACCAATTAATTCTGGGCATTCATCTTTAAGCCATTGAGCAATATCACCCTTTTTAACTCCGTAATATTCAAACCATTGAATCCAAGTGGGGCCACCATTTTTTCCAGAGCCAATCATTCCATTCTCGTCAATCCAAGAATCTGAGGACTTACCGTTAACAAATATATATTCGCCACCTCCACTTCTTGGTTCAAAAGATATTTCATCGCCATTGATTAATTTTGAACCAGATAATTGTTGCAGCATCATTCTATTATCTAGACTGCTGGCAGTTTTCCAAAAGGGTGAAGTTGTAACTTTATTCTGATTTGGCTGCGCCTTTTCATTTGTGTTTTGAAGTGGAAAAGCCTTTAACATTTGCTCCTCAGTGTAAAGAGTCTTTTTGCAGCTAACTACCTTCACCATGATTGGCTCTTCTTTGTTGTGATAAAAGCCTGGAATGCGAAGAACTCTAGTAATGTCTTTACATGCTGGGTCAGCGGCAAAATAATCAATTAATGCTCGCTGAATTTTTCTAAAGTTTTCCTTAGTAGCGCCGTTAGCCAAATAGTAGCAATGGAGAGACTGTTTGGTTTGGACTATTACTGATGGGAAAAGTGGGGCTTTATTAATTTTGCTCCATTGTTCTTCAAATGATGCTCCGTCAACTTCAAAGAACCAAGCATTAATTCCAGTACATTCAGCTGCCTTGCGAACTCCTGATGGAAAGGAGTTGATTGAGAAGCAGATAGCCGCGCCTTGCTTGTTTAACTCTTTTAATTTTTCCCGTGGAATATCAGATGGTTTGCCGCAGCAAACTAAATGTTTTCGATTTTCCCCTTTATCGTCAAAGGTTTGAAATAGGTGGCCAGGGAAAAAAGATAGGAATTCAGTAGGTGTCGTCATATTAATATATGTTAATTAAAATAATTTAGGTGTGTTCAAGATTTGAGTTCTAAGGAGGTGGCTGAGCTTGAGAGATATGCTGAAAAAAGGTCAGCAAACTGTCAGCTAATTTCGCAGCTTCTTCATCGGATAGCTTCACACCATAATCTTTGAAGTGAGCCTCCTTTAGTTCGCGGATGTCATCTGGAGATAGTTGCATTAACGAGAGCTATAAATTTGATTTTTGAGATTTTTGAGACGATTAAAGTAGGTTTGAGCGTCTACAGAACATTGGAAGTTCCAAAAATCGTTGATAGCTGCTTCAAGCTGCCTATCGCCTTGCATGACAAACAACGCTCTGCCGTTTTGAGAACGTTGTAAGGTTTTGAGTGAGAAACCTTTTGCGAGCAAGGCCCCTACAAGACTTAAATCAAAGGTTGAAAAGTCCTTTGATTCGTTACTAACTGGTTTATTCATAGTCATACTTAAAAAACATCAGTTTGAAGTTACTGATGTTTCCTATGGGGTATTTGAAGTTCCGCCGAAGTTCCGCGGCTGTGGTTAACTATATTCTCCCGATTTTCTTTTAATCCTCTTCAATTCATTTTTGCGTTCTTGTACGCATTTAGGTTTGCCACATGTTTTAGTCCTGGCTGTCACCTTTTTTATTTCTTCTCTGCAATATGGGCAATATGGATATAGGGTCTTCACAATTGATTGGTTCAAAGTTTCTCTTGTTCCAGATATTAAGAAGATAATTCTGTTTAATAAGGCTGCATGTTCGTAGGGCATTTCATTTTTTATTAATGTTTCTTCATGGATTTCCTTTAAATATGCCTTAGGAATTCTAATTCCAGAAAGCTGTCCGAAAGTTAAGATCTTATTACGCCATTCTCGTAGATTTTCCACTGAAAAGTTGTGCGACTCTACGATCTTTTTTAGGTCTTCTCTTTCCCTAGTTGGAATGAAATGTTTAGTGTCTTCAATGGCTTTGTTTTGTATCATGTCCTTAGATTCTCGTTTGCTTTCATCAGGATTTGTATAATCTTCGAGGCTATCTTTGAAAAAGTTATTAATTGCTTCTGGAGTTTCATCATGAAAATCCAAGATATTATTGAGTACTTTAAAAAATCTGTAGTAATTAATTAATTCTTCTCGCAAGTAATTGCTGCTTTCAGATTTTTTGAAAAATTCTTGAATCTTGGCTCCTTTTTCTTTCCATTGTTCAAGTGGAGTGAAAATTGATTTATTCTTGATCACGATTTGCCTGCGAGGTTGTATTAGCTTCAAGGTATAGAACTGCATTTTTGAATAACAGATACTGTACATTTGTGCGTTTTCAATCTCTGTAGTCCAATTATGTTCCTTGCAGCTAAAATTATTCCAGGTACAAAATTTAGTAGTAGGATCAATCGTTTCATAATGTTCTGTCCAGTCTTTATCTACAGCTGAAATCCCTTCATAATGAAAGAATATCTTGTCTTGAACCTTTCGTGGTTTGAATTGGTTAATACTGTCTTTGTGAACATATCTCCATTCGTATTTCTTTGAGCCATTAAATTGGGCTTCAATCATTTTGAAGTCAGCTTTGATTGGATGTTTGATGATTGTAGCTGGTATAAGAAGTGATTGCTGATCTAGAAACTCTAGTTCCTTTCTAGAAGTTGATACATTGTTTTTCCTACAAAAATGGATAAATGAATCTACAGTTAATAGATCCTTATCTCGATATGGAATAAGCATTTTTTGCCTTAGGCTGTTCGCCATAATTTACATATTTATATTCATTACTAAAATTATTTCACGTCTGGACCCCAAGATCTAGCGATCTTTCTGTTTACTTTTGGTTCAAAAACAGTATTCTAAGCGTGTCGCCTACATATCATTGCTCAAGAGATTTTTCGTTGTCCACCAAACCCGATAGCGGGTAGAGGTGGGCAAGTTCTGTTCCGCTATCGGACAGCCTCTCTTGGTTGAATGATATGTGGGCGACAACAGGCTTGCCCTCTTTTGTTATTTAACCTCTACTTTTATGGCAACGCATTCTACTCATCATGACGCTTCAATGATGAGAATAATTCTTGGTAGCTTTCTCAGTGCTTTTCTCGCTTACTTTCACTTTAACTTTCTACTTCAAGGAAATGGTGCTGGATGGTTAATATTATTAGTGTTTGGCTTGTGTCTTTGGAAATCAAAGGCATTGAAGACCAAAGATGCAGTTAAGCATTTTCACTTCAAAACTGCATCGATTTTGAGTTTTCTTTTACCAGTATCGGCGATGGTCTACTCTTTTGTGCTTACTGGCATGGCCGTTGAAGGAGCAGGTAGCGAGGCTGAGCAAGTTGGTTCTGCGATAGGAGGCTTAATTGGTGGTGGGATCATGGTCGGTTTGAGCTTTGTTATAGGTCTTTCGCTAGGTATCACCTTTTATATTCTTAGCCGCAAGAAAAAGTAGCGGTAGTTTGACCTTTAAATTCTAAAAATAAGTACTATGAAATTTTTAAAAATGCTGGGAGTGATTGGTTTTACTTTGTTGGTAGCGGGCTCTCTTTCGGCCTGTGGTGGAAGCAAGCCTTATGATGCACCTCAAAAGGTTACTGATTCTGATTCAACACAAGATGAGGTCACAGCTCCGGAAGTGACTGAATTCAATGTTGGTGATGTCGCTACAAATCAAGAAACCAATGTCTCGGTGGAGAGTGTTCGCTTTGTCGATAGAATCGATGAGAAAGGAAATCAGTTCATGGCGGCAAATGCTTCAGAGGGGAAGGAGTTCGTAATCGTGGACTTGGTGATTGAAAATATGCTGACCGATAAAACACAGAATGTAAGCAGTCTGACTCAAATGCAGATCCAGGACCAAGATGGCTACAGTTATACTCCAGACTTTGAAGCTCTGACTTCTTTGGATAAGGCTTTTAAGGATGGGGAGCTTTTGCCTGGGAGTAAGAAACGGGGTGAGATTGGATTTGTGATTCCGAAGACCGCGAATGGATTGAAGTTTGTTTACAAATTTGGAGTATTCAACGGAACTTCAGCAATATTCAGGCTAAAATAGTAGTGTAAGCATTACTATTACTAACGCTTACACTAATGGCTAAGAATTCACCCAAAGAAGTATTTTATACCTATAGCGATATTGCTGATCATCTTTCCACTACACAGGAAAGCGTTGAAAAGTGGATCAATCGACACCGTAAGTTTATTGATGATTTTGTTTTTACGCTTTTTGTTAACGGTGGCTTTGAGCCAATTGTCAGTGATAGTGGGCTCTGTA
>CAYGJQ010000105.1:0-5692 GCA_964350285.1 uncultured Candidatus Peribacteria bacterium
TGCTCAGGGTCCAGTTTATCACTTCCTGAGATACCAGGTGACCGTTGGGGACAAGCAACAGGCGGAGAACCAAACAACTCAAATGTAATGGCTTCATCAACAATTGGAATTTCTACCATAACTCCGGCACAAGGTAAAGTATGGACTCTTTCTCCAAGGCCTGCGCTAAATGGAAATTTCTTTGTGGGCTTTGACCATCCAACTACGGGAGGAACAGGAGATACGGTAGCTCTTTTCTCCACACCAAAAACAACTGCAACCATGTGGGCTTACGAATCTACGCCTGCCTGGACGGCATTATCTACTTATAGCGTAAACCACTCTGCGGCAATTATTCCAATTGCGTGTAATATTATAACGGGTGAAGAAGAAGCTTTAGTTGAGGTTCCTGAAATAAAAGTATTTCCTAACCCGAGTAACGGAGAAGTAAAAATATTGATGCCTAAAAGCAATATGTCAGAAATATATGTACTAAACATGTTAGGAGAAATAGTATATAATTATTCAGGCTTTCAGAAGAACTATCTCACTATTGACTTAAAAGATAGACCAAATGGCGTCTATTTTGTAAAAGTTAAAATTGGCGAACAAGTCTCAACTCAAAAAATAGTACTTACTAAATAAGTATTGTTTTTTAATCATAATAGGTTTAAAAGGCGACTGGAAATGGTCGTCTTTTTTTATACCTTTGTTTTGTGAAAAAGAAACTAACTACAATCATTAACGATAAAAAACAAGAGATTGTTTTTGAAGAAAAGTCTTCCGGAAAAATGGAAGGAAAATCTTTTGATTTAGATATTAACACTATTGACGAAGAACTATTTCATGTTCTGTCTAACCACCAGTCTTACAATGTAGAAATTATTGAGGCGGACTATGTTTCTAAAACTTTAATTATTAAAGTAAATAGCAACCGATATAATGTTAAGGTTCAGGATGAGTTAGACGAACTATTGGCCACCATGGGAATAGACGCCATGGCAGACAACAAAATATCAGATATTAAAGCTCCTATGCCGGGCTTGGTATTGGAAGTTGTAGCTCATAAAGATGCTGATGTAAAAAAAGGAGATTCTATTTTAATTTTGGAAGCCATTAAAATGGAAAATGTTTTAAAATCTCCTATTGATGGAAAAATTAAAAACATTAAAGTCGAAAAAGGTCAATCGGTAGACAAGAATCAATTATTAATTGAATATTACTAACCCACTTTGTCTTTTTAAAACTATAAGCATTATGAAAAATTTATTCCTTACAGCAATTAGCATCTCATTTTTAACTATCATCACTTCTTGTGGTGGTGGAAACGAAACGAATACTGAAAACGAAGTAAAAGATACTGTGGCTACAGAGCCCGTTTGTAAATATTCTTACAATCACTCCACTACAGGAGTTTACTGGACAGCTTTTAAGTTTACTGAAAAAACAGGCGTAAAAGGTAAGTTTGACTCTATTGAAGTTTCTGGATATAGTGATAATGTGGAAACAGTAACCGATTTAGTTCATAACACTTCATTTACTATTTATACTTCTTCCGTAAACTCTGACAATCCGGAAAGAGACCAAAAAATTGCAGAAAGTTTCTTTGGAAAAATGATGAACACATCTACCATTACCGGAACCGTAATGGGAATTATGGACAACACGGCTACTATTAAGTTAAAATTAAATGATGTAGAAAAAGAGGTGACAGGAAATGTAAGCATGGAAGGTGAAGTTCTAAAGATTAACGTTGCACTAAACATGAATGACTTTAACGGACAAGATGCTATTGCTTCTTTAAACAAAGTTTGTAACGATTTACATAAGGGAACTGACGGCAAAAGCGTTTTATGGCCGGATGTTGAGGTAATAATAGAAACTACACTTAACAAAACTTGCGAATAATACTTTGAAATTATTTAATCCATACAAAGCCATTCCATTCATTCTTGGAGTGGCTTTTTTAGTTCATTCGTGTAGCGAACCTAAAGAAGAAAAAGAAACTTCTGAAACTAATACCGTTAAAGCAACCGATACCACTTTCATTATTTCGGCCGACACACTGGTAGAGTCTGTACAAAAATTAGATTTTGAAATTACACCCGTTGAACTGCCTCCAAACATCAGGCTTGACTTAATATCTTCATCAAACCCCAAAAAGCTCAATTTTCCTATTCAAAAATTTTCTTTTAAAAGAAGCTTAGGCGACCAAATCGTTGGAGCAATAAACAATAATGATAATCCCATTTTTGCTCAAGCAAACTACATTGATGTTTTTACCACCAAAACAGACAACATCATTGCCTTTTTTGACTGGACGGAAGGAAAAGGAAGCAACAGAAACACACACTTACTGATGCCCGTTAGTAATGAGTGGACAAAAGGAACGCCATTACTTTATTACATTTCACCGCTAGATACTGTAGCTGAAAAAAACATTGTGTTAGACTTTTTCGCTTACGATGTTGATTTTTCTACCATGAAGATTAAAGCCACTATTGACGAAACACAAACTTTTTACATTACCGAAAACAAACCACATCTAATCTCTGAATTACCAAAAGGCAAGCACAGTTTAAGGCTACAACTGGTTAACTCAAAAAATGAAGTCGTTTTTTCTCCTTTTAACGATACTGGCTACAGAGAGTTTTTAGTGCAATAATTTATTCTCATTAGTTGCTATTTCAAACTCTAAACATTTTTAACTTTGCCCTCCTATGGCAACAAATGAAGATTCATTAAAAAACATTATCAGTCATGCTAAAGAGTATGGCTTTGTTTTTCCAAGCAGCGATATTTATGATGGTTTAAGTGCAACTTACGACTACGGACAACTGGGCGCACAACTCAAAAACAACATCAAAGAATACTGGTGGAAGTCAATGGTGCAAATGCACGAAAATATTGTAGGTATTGATGCCGCCATATTTATGCATCCTACCGTATGGAAAGCCTCTGGCCATGTGGACGCTTTTAATGACCCTTTAATTGACAATAAAGACAGTAAAAAAAGATATCGTGCTGATGTTTTAGTGGAAGAACACATTGCAAAATACGAAGCTAAAATTCAGAAAGAAGTTGAGAAAGGACAAAAACGATTTGGAGACGCTTTTGATACCGAGCAGTTTTTAAAAACCAATCCAAACGTATTACGAAATCAAGAAAAGATTGATGAGATAAATACAAAATTAGAAGCTGCACTTAACGATAGCAACTTAGATGCACTAAGGCAATTAATCATTGATTTGGAAATTGCTTGCCCGATTAGCGGCTCCAAAAACTGGACGGAAGTTCGTCAGTTTAACTTAATGTTTTCAACTGAGCTAGGCTCTGTAGCAGGAGATGCCGCTAAAATTTATTTACGTCCCGAAACGGCTCAAGGAATTTTTGTAAACTTTTTAAATGTGCAGAAAACCGGAAGGATGAAAATTCCGTTTGGAATTGCACAAATCGGAAAAGCTTTTCGTAACGAAATTGTAGCTCGCCAGTTTATTTTTAGAATGCGTGAGTTTGAGCAAATGGAAATGCAGTTTTTTGTAAAACCCGGAGAAGAATTACAGTGGTACAAATACTGCACGACCATTTAAAGCTAGCACACTACGCCAATGCCGCCAGCGACATTGAGTTTGACTTTCCGATGGGCTTTAAAGAATTAGAAGGAATACATTCCCGAACAGACTTTGACCTGAAGCAACATGAAGAGTTTTCAGGGAAAAAATTACGCTATTTCGACCCTGAAGCAAACGAAAATTATATTCCGTATGTAGTAGAAACATCTATTGGTTTAGACCGAATGTTTTTGGCTACGCTTTGCGCTTCTTACCAAAATGAAAAATTAGAAGACGGTTCTGAAAGAGTGGTATTAAAAATTCCAATGGCGTTAGCACCTGTTAAAGTGGCTATACTTCCGTTAGTGAAAAAAGACGGCTTACCCGAAAAAGAAATGGAAATTTTTAACCAATTACGACCATTTGTACAAACCAATTATGATGAAAAAGACTCTATTGGTAAGCGATACAGAAGAAATGATGCCATTGGAACTCCTTTTGCCATTACCGTTGATCACCAAACATTAGAAGACAACACCATTACCTTACGCCACAGAGACAGCATGGAGCAAGAGCGAATTAGCATCAAAGAAGCCATAGAAAAAGTAATACAAAAAACCGATATTAGGAGTTTGTTAAGTTGTTAAACATTTTATCAAAATTTACGATCTTCATATACATTATTTTTTTGCTTATGTGTTGTACTAATAAGCAGCCTAATCAAGTTGATTTTTACACAGACAATGACAAAATTCTAGAATTAGCTATTGACTCTCTTGACATTAAGGAAATGAATTTAGAATTTATGCCTCAAAATAGAAATCTCCTAAAAGTAGATACATTTAAAAACAATACCTTTATTGAGTTCAATGGATTATGTAAAATTGGGGCCCAACAATTACCTAGTTTAAAAATAGACCTAATACAAACTAAAAAGAAGTTAGATTCTGTTCCTTATGTGTATGATTGGCAGCCATTAAATTACGAAAGTCAAACAATCTCATATGAAGATATTCCAGCTTTATTAAAAGACTCAATCTCTATAATTGATTGGAGCAGTTATTCTGGTTCTTCTAGAAACAACGGTATTCTGGTTTATTCAAACCCTTTTTATCTTGAGAGCAATAAAGCCTTTTTAGGTATAGAAGTGTTCAGGCCAGAGCGCTATACTATATTTTTATTTTTCTTCGTTAAACAAAAAGAAGAATGGAAAATTCAAAAAATAGATTGTGTAAATTTTGAATTATTAGAAACGGTAATTGACAAAAAGGAAAAAGTAATTTATCCAAATGCCATTGTTGTTATAGGCAGTTGCTGGTGATAACA
Organism: uncultured Candidatus Peribacteria bacterium; assembly: GCA_964350285.1. Taxonomy (GTDB): domain Bacteria; phylum Patescibacteriota; class Gracilibacteria; order UBA1369; family CAYGJQ01; genus CAYGJQ01. Next base: position 4,857 of record CAYGJQ010000105.1, read on the forward strand.
GTATTTCCTTTTAGCTCAAATTCCTCCAACTAAAATTTTATCTTTAAGCCAACATCTTATAACTTTACAAACTTTCAACTTTATCACTAAATTATGTACGGAAAAATTAAAGAATACCTCAGCAAAGAATTAAGCGACATTAAAGAAGCCGGTTTATACAAATCCGAAAGAATTATTGTAAACCCTCAAGGTGCAGATATTAAAGTTAGCACCGGAGATAATGTAATTAACTTTTGTGCCAACTATCTTGGGCTTTCTTCTCATCCTGAAGTTATTCAGGCGGCAAAAGATGCACTGGACACACATGGTTTTGGAATGTCATCGGTTCGTTTTATTTGTGGTACACAAGACATCCACAAAGAGCTGGAAGCTAAAATTGCCAAGTTTTACGGAACAGAAGATACTATTTTATACGCTGCTGCTTTTGATGCCAACGGTGGAGTTTTCGAACCATTATTTGGAGAAGAAGACGCCATAATTTCGGATGAACTTAATCACGCTTCCATCATTGATGGTGTTAGATTATGTAAAGCGCAACGCTATCGATACAAGCACAGCAATATGGAAGACCTGGAAGAGCAATTAAAAAAAGCACAGGCACAACGCCACAGAATTATTGTAACAGACGGTGTATTTTCAATGGACGGAGACATCGCCAAGCTGGATAAAATTTGTGATTTAGCTGATAAATATGATGCATTGGTAATGATAGAAGAATGTCATGCTGCCGGATTTATTCGAAAAACAGGCAGAGGAACAGCAGAATACTGCAACGTAATGGGAAGAGTAGATATTATTACCGGAACTTTAGGTAAAGCGCTAGGTGGTGCAATGGG
>CAYGJQ010000106.1:0-5635 GCA_964350285.1 uncultured Candidatus Peribacteria bacterium
GACGGAACCACTTCAGCAATTGATATTGGTGGAGGTGCTTTGCAAAATGTTGGTACTTTGAGTAACTCTTCTACTGCATCATTGGGTGATGTCTACATTGGAGATAATGTGCGTGTTGGTTCTGCCTATACGTTGAAAGCGGACAATATCACTGGCGCGACATCTGACTGGGTATTGGCAAAGAACTTTTTTGCCGAAAGCCTGAGTGCAAATACTGTCACCGCCAATAATGGTATTGGGAGATTTTATACTAGAAACAGTTATGGATTGAATACCATTAACGCCGGATCAAGTAAGACACTTTATGCTTCTTGCGATAGTGGAGACGTGGTGGTTTCTTGTGGCGGCTTGATGGACGGGACTTTCCCACTTGATGTTGATTATCGTGGCGCATGGCCTACTGGCACAACTCAATGTGGCGCCTACTTTGTAAATAAAAAAGCAACAAGCCATAATGGTTCAATGGGAGCATATGCTTATTGCTTTAGTCCGAACGGATAGAAGGCATATCATCAATTCGAAAGGCTCAGAGTGTTTCTACTACTGAGCCTTTTTTGTTTCCTCAATTGGGGCGTTGTCAACGGTCTCTGAGCTAACACTGAGCTGAACACCAACTTTACAATTGGAGGCGGCACTTTCATCGGTGATTTGATCACAGACAGATTCGTCTTTTTGATTGAGTGCTTTTTTGGTGATGGCGTCATATTCACATTGTGATTTTAGTTGTTCGTTTTCGATGGTAGCGCACTGGGAAGGGTCTCCGTTTTGAGTGGCTGATTCGTAAGTTTTGTTGCCTTGATTGGCAGCTGCTGTTTCTTTTTGGGCTTCAGCTTCGCGAACTTTCACTACACATTGGTCTTGAGCGTTGGCGTCCTCTATCTTTTGACACTCTTCAAAGTCCCCGTTTTGAACGGCCATTTTGGTGATTTGAGCGGCGGTTGCATTTGCAGTATTATCGTTGGTTGTGGGAGGGGTTTCTTTGGCTTCCGGGGTGTTGTTCTGGGTTTGATTTTCTACTGGAGTTTCAGTGTCTGTTTCAGGGACTTCAGGCTGAGAGCCACAACCGGCCAGTGAAATTGCTGTTAAGGCGATAAGGCTGAGTGAAAAGGCTTTTTTCATATGGTGATTATTAAAGGGATCTAATTAAACACATATTAAAAAGTTTCGACCGGATGGGCAATAGCGGAGATTTGGGATTTAGGAGTCCGACTACTGGGATTGAATTTGGAAGAGGCATTGCTCTTGTTGTTTGAAATCTTCAAGTTGTTGACATACGCTGGAATCATTTTCATCGATGGCGATAAGAACGGTGATGTCGAAAATACATTGTTTAGTGAATGAGTCGAGGCTGGTTGAGTCACAAATTGATATGTCACGAGAATTGATGGCTCGTTGATAAATTGAATCGTCAGATTCGAGAGCTGGAGGCGGAGTCTTTTTACTTGGCAATTCCAAAACTGAAGTAGTAGTGGTTGTTGACTCTTGAGTGCAGCCACTGAATATTGTCATAAAAATAATTGGAAGGGCGATGAATATTTGGCTGATTTTTGACATAGCAAAAATGATGTAACGTCATTTTTAAACTATAAATTGTCCTTTGTTTAAGCAAGTCACTATGCTAATATTTCGCCGATTTGACATATAATTATCAGTATGTTGCGAATTGCGGTAAAAACACTGGGATGTCGTGCGAACCGATATGAATCTGACCGGTTGTTGGATGAGCTGGGAACGGCGGCGACAGTGGTGGATGAAAATGAAACTGCTGATGTGATTGTGGTAAATACTTGTACCGTGACCCATGTAGCCGATCGGAAATCGCGCCAGATTGTGACGCAGCTGTGTCGGGCCCATCCGCAAGCAAAAGTAGTGGTTTTTGGCTGTGGGGCGCGGATGGCGAAAGAGCAATATGAAGAACTTGGTTGTGTCGATTATATTGCTAGTGATCGCCACGATTTGCGAAAGTTCATCCTCGATCAAAAGCCTGCAACCCTGACTCATGATGGTCTGTATTTCTCTAGTGCGCGAGTTGATGCGGAACGAACGCGAAGTTTGATTAAGATTCAAGATGGCTGTGATCGTTTTTGTACTTACTGCATTATTCCGTTTACGCGGGGGATGCCTCAGAGTTTTGCGAGCAAAGATGTGATTGCGGAAATTAAAGAAAAAGAAGCGAAGGGCTATAAGGAAATTGTGATTACCGGGATAAATATTGGAGATTGGAAAGAAGGTGATAAGGATTTTGCTGATTTATTGGAAATGATGCTCGAGCAAACTGAGATTCCGCGGATTCGGATTAGTTCGATTGAACCATGTGATTTTTCGGAAAAATTCTATGAGATTATGCAGCATCCACGAATTTGCAAGCATCTACACCTTTGTTTACAGTCGGGATCGGATCAGGTGCTGAAGATGATGGGAAGAAAATATGACAGCACTGTTTTCAAAATGATTTGTGATCGATTGAAGGAAAAAATTCCGGATATTGCGATCACAACTGATGTGATTACTGGTTTTCCAGGTGAGACAGAGAAAATGTTTCAAGCTGGGAAGAGGTTTATCGAGAGCATTGGTTTTTCGAAACTGCACGTGTTCCCCTATTCACGACGCCGAAATACTCCAGCAGCAAAAATGGAACAAGTGCCTTACCCACAGAAGAAAGCTTGGGCGAAAGATTTACTGAGACTCTCACGAGAATTGGAGACTGAATTTAAAGAGAGACTTGTGGGCGAGAAATATGAAGTGTTGATTGAAGAAAGACGGAAGGATGGTCGTTGGCAAGGGTATACAACTAATTATGTCCGGACTCTAATTGAATCAGATCATGATTTAACAAATGAACTGATTGAAGTAGAAATGAAAGAAGTGCTGCGACATGATGCGGCATTGGGTGAGGTGACAGGCGGTTTTGTAGAAACAAAAAAAGCCCCAGCTGAGGCTGAGGCTTGTACGGTTTAAATTTAGAGTCCGAGTTGTTTGCGGATGGCGTCGGCTTCGGCTTCTTCTTTTTCGGCTTTGCCTTCTTGTTTGAATTGGGCTTCGATATCCATCCACTCTTGATGATGTTTCTTTGCTAGTTTTTCAAGCTGTGGAACATGTTTTTTGCTGAGGGCCGCAAACTTGCGAATCTCTTCTTCGAAGATCCGGATCAGTTCATCGACCTGAGCCTGACGAAGCTTGGGGATGGATTTGATGATCCGCATTTTTTCGTCTTTGGTGAGAGAGATTGAACCGGCAAGCAGACGGAGGAATTTCTGCTCATCAAAGCTGAGATTGTGTTGAGGCACAGCAACATCAAGCATGGCTGGCAATAGCTGGCCAAGCTGGAAGTTGGCTGGGGTTGTATCCTCTGGTTTAGGTGGTGGTGGAGGGAATCCGGCCCCGGCGGTGGCTCCTTGCGCTCCGGCCATCGGATTGGCACCACCGGCTTGGGGGAAACCAGCTGCTGGATGTCCTGGCATTGGGGTGCCGGGAGCAGGAGGGAAACCACCTGGTGCTGGCGGGAATCCAGGAGGTGGAGTGGTTGCTTGGGGGGCAGCAGGAGCTGGCGGAGGTGGAAAAGCGCCTGGCGCTGGTGGAGTTGCTGGCATTGGGGCTGGTGGAACTGGGGCAGCGGCTTGAGGCGTTGCTGGCGCTTGGGGTGCAACTGGTGTAGCTGGCGCAATTGGTTGTTGGACTGCTGGCTGACCTCCTGCAGGCTGTTGGCCACCGGCTGGTTGTTGACCTTGATCTTGACCTGTTGCTCCTGGCATTGGAGCACCTGGATTTGGTGCGCCGGCGTTCATGCCTGTTGGTGGTTGCGGAAATCCGCCAGTTGGAGCAGCTGCCTGAGGTGGAATTGGGGCGGCTGGCGCTGGTGGAGTTGCTGGCACTGGGGCTGGTGGAACTGGAGCAGCAGCTTGAGGTGCGGCTGGCGCTGGATGCACTGGTGTGACTGGCGGAACTGGTTGTTGAACTGCTGGCTGACCTCCGGGTGGTTGTTGACCTTGATCTTGGCCTGTTGCTCCTGGTATTGGGGCTCCTGGATTTGGTGCGCCGGCATTCATGCCGGCTGGCGGTTGAGCTCCTTGATTTTGATTATTTTCGTCAGACATAATATTTGAATAACAATTAATTTATTATACGATATTTTTTAATTCTTGGCAAACCTGTCATTAATGTAATTTTCCAGGATTGAAATGAATTGAACAGGGATGTCGTCACCTTTTAAATTCTGATGTAATCGACCGTCGATATAAACTGGAGCGATTGGCTGTTCGGCGTTTCCCGGAAGACTAATTCCGATATCGGCATGCTTTGATTCTCCGGGGCCATTAACAATACATCCCATGACCGCGATTTGCAGTTGTTCGACTCCAGGGTAAGTTTCGCGCCATTCGGGCATTTTGTTGGAGATATGGGCATTGACTTCTTGGGCCAATTCGCGGAAAAACCCTTTAGAAGTACGACCACAGCCGGGGCAGCTGGTTACTAATGGTTTGAACTGACGGAAGGACATGGTTTGAAGAAGTAGCTGGCAATTCTCTACTTCGCGGGCGCGGGGTGCGCCGGGTTCTGGAGTGAGCGAAATACGAATAGTGTCGCCAATCCCCTCTTGCATCAAGATTGCCAATGCCGCAGAGCTGGCAACGATTCCTTTCATTCCCATGCCGGCCTCAGTAAGACCAAGGTGGAGAGCGTAATCGCAGCGTTTGGAGAGGACAGTATAGGCCTTAATTACGTCTTGAACGTCAGACATTTTGACGCTGAGGACAATTCTGTCGGCGGGTAAACCAATTCGTTCAGCTTCTTCGGCGGACTGAAGGGCGCTTTGGACCATGGTTTCGATGAAAATATCTTTGTCGCTGAGTGGGGTTTCACTTTTAGAATTTTCGTCCATTAGTTTCACCAACAATTCTTGATCAAGGGATCCCCCGTTTACACCGATACGCACAGGCTTGTGGTACTTAATTGCACATTCGATCATCAGTCCAAAATTGTAGTTGTGCTTTTCACCGACACCGCCGTTGCCGGGATTGATACGGTATTTATCAAGAGCCTGAGCCATTTCTGGATACTTGGTAAGAAGCAGGTGACCGTTGTAATGGAAATCACCAATGATTGGGGTGTCGTAGCCACGTTCAACCAGCTGTGCCTTGATCTCTGGAATTGCCAGGGCTGCTTTGTCGGTATTGACGGTAAGGCGAACAAGCTCAGATCCAGCTTCAATAAGCTCGATTGTTTGCTGCACAGAAGCCTCCACATCTTCGGTGTTGGTATCGGTCATCGATTGGATGCGAATCGGGTTTTCTCCCCCCATGGTAATATTTCCGATCTGGACTGTATGACTGCGACGTCGTGGTTTCATGAAAAATCTTAAACTTCGCGCTGATTCTACCGAATTATTGGCGTGAGTTAAAGGAGTTTATCGGATTCATTGACTTTTCTTGAAAAGACAGTAAATTGATTGCCTAATAATACTTTTTAAATAACAAAAAGATGACAAAAGGGCCGAGCCACGATATCAAAATCGGAATGAGGTGGAGTACGACAATGCCGGTACTTCAGGAACATAAAAACGGTGGGAATGTGCATTTGGTTGAAAACCCTTGGGAATGGATCCCGAAAGGAACAAAAATGCCTGAGACACCGGAAG
>CAYGJQ010000107.1:0-5633 GCA_964350285.1 uncultured Candidatus Peribacteria bacterium
GCTCCCGAAAGTTGATCAAGATCAGTATCAGGAAATGGATTTAGATATTGGCTCCAATCGGTAATTGCGGAATCGGCAAAATCAGCTGCTGGTGCATTATCCTTTCCGGGATCACGTTTCGCTGCTTTTGTCATAATTGTCGTTTCCGGGCCTTTGGCGCTAATCACTTTTGTCGCCACATTCGTCACCGCTCCATAACAGCTATATTCAGTTTCTGGTTGCAGTCCTGTGAGGCGAAGGTCATTCGCAAATCCTGTTGAATTAAAGTAGGTATTCCCCTCCTGATCTTCACATTCTAAGTAGTAGTTTTCTCCTGGTTTCAAATCTGGGCCACTCACTTTAAACATAGCCGAATCACTGCCTTCAGTAACCGATACAATTCGAGTTTTTGAAGTATCAAGTGGCTTTGTTGTAAACCAGACCACTGGCCCTTTTGAGCGGACTTTATCGGCCGCAGTTACAATGGCTGAGTAGCAGCTATAAATGGTATTAGCTTTTAGTCCATCAACTTTGATCCCCAGCGGTGATTTCGCTTCAGAAAACACCATGTCGCGGTTTAGTTCTTCATCACAATTTACATAATAATTTTCATTCTCTTCCGCCTTCGGCCCATTAAGCCAGAAAGTTGCCGAAGTATCTTCAAATTCATATTTGGTAATCGTCATCAATTGATATGGGGAAATACGAGTTGTTTCTGCAAAAATTTCCCCAGCTTTATGCACATGCTCTCCGCGAATCAATCCCACTCGACATTCATACTTTTGATCTGACAAGAGTCCCCGTACGCGCATCCCCGTCGGATCAGTAGAGCGTGCAGTTTGCATTGGGTTGATTCCATCAGAACATTCTACATAGTACTCATCTTCATAACTCAAAACCGTTTCATTCAACCAAAAGCTAATCTCATCAGATTCAATATCTTTTCGCGCTACAGTTACAAAATCAGTGCTCTGACCAGTCTTAATACTCACTGGTTTACTGCGATATCTCACTACATCATTCTCCTCTACAAAAAGAGCTGCAGTACATTTATAGGTAATATCAGCTACTAAACCATCGACTCTCAAAGTTCTTTTGTTCCCAAACGCTGTGCGTGCAGTTGGGATCTTGGCGTCCGTTGCCTGACATTCAATAAAATATTGTTCTTCTGGCAGTATGTTTTCGGGTGCAATTTCAATTTCAATCGTATCTACTCCTGCCGAAGCATTTGCAATTTCTGTGTTGCCATCTGCGTCAAAAGCATGTGCAGCTAAAGGGCTAATTGCCAGCCAGAGCATCGCTCCCACAAGTATGTGCATTATTTTTTTCATAGAAAGCAGGCTTTAAAGGGATAAAAACTAAACTACATATGATGATTTTATCATCGGGTTTTGATTTGGCAAGCAGGCCCGCCTACCTATAATAAACACATTTGGTCGATGCGGTGTTTTCAACGGTTACACCACATTGTTAAAAAACGTAAATCGATATATAATCTACTGAATTTAGAGGTAAACGGCTTAAAAGAGACCTGTATTGAGTGCCTTAATAAGCCAGTCTTTTAAATTCAGCTCCAAAAAGGTCTTCTGATAGTTGTCTTAACCCTGAAAAAACCATGACAAACAGAGAGAATCCAGTGGTGGTGGTAGTGGAAGATGAAGGGATCCTACTCAAGGCTCTCAACATCGAATTATTAAATGCCGGCTACACCGTAGTATCAGCGTCGGAGGGTGAATCAGCACTTAAGTTAATTAAGAAACACAAGCCTGATCTCGTGCTTCTCGATCTTATTATGCCAGGGGTTGATGGTTTCGAAGTGCTCGCCGATCTTAAGTCTGACAAACAAGTCAAAGAGATCCCCGTAATCATCCTGACAAATTTGGCCCAAGAGGAAGATAAGAAAAAAGTAATGAAGCTTGGTGCTGCTGATTATTTTGTGAAATCCAATGCTGATCTCGAAAAGATCACAGAGAAAATCAGCAAAATCCTTAACAAATAAATTCCTTACTGCTAGATGTCCTCAAATTCGCACTCACTTAATCACCGTTGGCTGAATTTAATCATGCATACTACTGCATACATCAGCAAAAAGAAGCAGGCGCTGCTCACGGATAGCGTCTTCAAGACTTTCGTTGACATCATTTTAATCATTCTCACCGAGGCCTTTTTGGCAATCATTTCCTTACCTCTTTATCTTCAAGAACAGCAGATCAAACTCTCCCGCGAAGAAGAAGCTCAATATCGTCTCCGTCGCTTTTTGGCGTTGTCTTTATTGTTGCCAATCATCGCCATTTGGGTATTGAAGGTTGGACTTTTAGCCATAAATACCTTTTACGTCGCCCCGCAACAGGACATTGCTATTAGCGCAGTCTCAACTGCCAAGAGCACTACCGAGTATCGCACCGCCGAAATTTCATCTTCCCCAGTGAATCCTCAGCTCAGCACCCCATTGATCTCTGAAGTTACTGTCGATACCGGCCGCAGCCTCACCATCACCGGCGAAGCCGACCAAGATAAAGAGGTTGTAGTTTACCTTTCACAGATCAGTGAAAATCAAGAATCTTTCACTCTTCACCTAGTCCAATCCGACACCAACGGAGACTGGGAGTTGACCAAGTCCTCTTCAGTTTTTCGTCTCTCTCCCGGGGAATACACCGCTAGTTCAGTGATTTACGATAGTGAAACTCGATCCAAAAGTTCCCGTAGTCCCGTAGTTCATTTTGAAGTAGAAGAACCATTCGAAAACAAGATCGTCCTTCGGGTAGATACTTGGCTGAACTACTTACTGATCGCCTTCATTAGCATCAGTATTTTCTTAGCTATCCTAGCCTATAATCTTAGTTCATGAGTGCAAAAGGCAAAAAATGGCTTCACTTAATTATTCGACTTTCAAGTTTAATTTTTCGTACGAAGCAAAAGTTAAAGTTTGCTCATGCTCTCCATGCAGTAGGCATTGGGATTTACGTTCTGGGACTCGAATTATTATTGCTGCTGGTTTCTTTGCCCGCTTATCTTTTCATCGCTCCCCAAGATCTCGGCGCTACCGAAGATCAAATCGTGGCTTACAAACTCCGTCGAAAAATCACACTCTCCGTTATCGTCGGTAGTTTTATGCTCTGGGCTGTCCAATTAAGCATCGTCGCCCTCACCAATTATTATTTCGCTCCCGCCGGTTCAGTAAGTGCGGCCACTATCGGTTGGCATTTCAACGATCCCGACAATTACGTCTACGACAAATCTAAGGTTTCCATCATGGACGGTGTCGCCGTGCTTAAAAAAGTCGAAAAGCAAGAAGAATTACAACCCGAGCCAGAGCTAGAAATTCTCGAAGAGCCAGAAGAAAAGGAGTTAACGGCAAAGGAGAAAAAAGAATTAGAGAAAGCACAAAAGCAGGAAGAAAAAGCAGCAGCCAAGGAGGAGAAACAGAATCAAAAGGAACAAGACGAAGAAAAATCTGAAGCGGAGAGTGAAGAGTCTGTTGATGCAGAGGTTGAAGAAATCGCCGCGACTCCTGAAAACGCTCCAACTCCAGACAACACTCCTGCTCCTGAAGAAAAACAAATTGTCTCAAAATTAACACCAGCTCAGCCCGAAATCTGTCGCGCGACCATCCATCCAGTCAACCCGGTCAAAGTAGAGAATCTCGAAAAGTGGCTCAACTTCAGCGCCGTCGCTCAAGCCAAAGAAGGCCAGGTTTCCTTCCAAATTTCTAGTGATGGCAAGAAATGGTACTTCTGGGACCAAGGTAGCTGGCAAGCAGCCAAAGGTGAATCCGACAGCGAATTCAATCCGGTTAACGTTATTGATGAAAATATCTCAAATTTCCCCGCAGCTGAATCAATCTTCTTCAAAGCTTTACTCCAAAGTGATTGTACTACCAGCGTTGAGTTGCTTGATATTACTCTCCAATACGAAGTTAAAAAAACAGAAAACACTTGTCGCACGGTTAGACATTTGTTGACTACCACTACCTGTAATGAAGTCGGTGAATATGACGAGGCAACAGAAACTTGTACACTCAAAGCCGATATTACTTTCTGTACGGAAGGTATCACCGAAGGCGGTGTCTATATTGACGCCATCGGCACCACGAAAAACCATCTCACGCTCGACTGCGCCGGATTCCAAATTAAAGGCGAAAACACTGCTGGCGCTGGTATTAGCGGTGAAACGAATATGACTATTCAAAACTGTCGCATCTCTGGATTTGATACTGGTGTCCACGTTACCGCCGCTGACGATGTAACTGGTTCCAAAATTCTCTCCAGCACCATCGTCGACAACAATACTGGTCTTCTATTCGATGGTGGACGCGGAGGCAACAACACTGTCGTCAAATTCAATACTATCAGCAGTAAAGAAGCTGATCTCGTTATGAAGAATGCTGCTTCGAATAATCAAATTTTCTACAACAACTTTGCTTCCAAAATCGACACTAATAGCAATCAACGCGGCCGCAACAACACTTTCGATGATTTAGTCTGCGCCGGTAACTATTACGCTGGCGATCAAAACAAAGACGACAATTATCCCATCTCTGTCAGCTGGCCCACCAACACCGACCAAAACCTCAACGGTATCGCTGACTGTGGGGAAGGAGCCGCTCACAAAGAACTCCTCAAATGGTACTTCGACGATGAAGGAAAACGCGCCAAAGATTCTAGTAGCAATGGGCACGACGGCGCCATCAAAGGTGCTCAATATATCGACGGTCTGATAGGTAAAGGTCTTGCCTTCGATGGCGACAACGACGAAGTCAAATTGTCCAGTCACCAAGATTTCAATGTCACCGATCAAATTTCATTTAGCGTCTGGGCTCAAACTCAAGACCACCGCACTGCCAAAATTATCCAAAAAGGGGACTGGGATGGCCACGGCATCGGTCTCGACCAACACAAAGGTTGGCAAGCTCACTTCCGCATCAACGACGAAACCAAAACCGTCAACTGGGGGGAGGGGCAGCCCGAACTCAATAAATGGTATCACCTCATTGCCAGTTACAACGGCCAAAAAATCGATCTCTACGTCAATGGTCAACTCACCGGTTCGATTGAAGCCACTGGTCCACTCAGCACCAATAAACGCGCGTTAATGGTTGGTTCTGGTGGCGATAAAAGTAAATTCTTCCAAGGTCTCATCGATGAAGTGCTCGTCCTGCACAATGGCGTTACAGCTGACGACGTAAAAAAACACACTGAATATGTCGACCTCGTCGCTCAAGGTTGTATCGACCGCACCGGTGTCGAAACTGGCGAATGTAAAGTGGAAGCAGAAAAACCGGAAGCGCCAAAAGAAGAAATAGATCCTGGGGTAGCTGTCTGGAAATTCAACGAAAAATCCGGCGATAAAGTTGCCGCCTCGTCCGGAGAAAACACTGGGCAAATCCAAGGTGCCGTTTGGGAGTCAGGAGTTGAAGGCAGCGCCCTCAAATTCGATGGCGACAATGACTACGTTGCCATCCCGCGCACTGTCGACCTCGACATCACGGAAAAAATCACTCTCCAAGCCTGGGTAAAACCAGAACGTTCCGCTACCGAAACTAAACAATCAGGCTATATCATCAGCAAGCTAGACACCAAAGCGAAAGCCGGTTATTCCCTCATTCAAGAAACCAAAAGCAAGAAAGACCGCATCAGTTTCCTCGTAGCCAATGG
>CAYGJQ010000108.1:0-5555 GCA_964350285.1 uncultured Candidatus Peribacteria bacterium
CGGATCTGCGGGGAGACAGCGCGATCCCCGGATTGCAGCGTAAGGCTTCAAAGATGTCTCTGTCGAATGCCATTACATCCCCATAAATCAAAGAGCAGAGCCATTTTGATCAAGTGCGAGCACAAAGTCAATAGGGGTTCCCTTGTTCGGCGAAAAATTGTATAATAACAAGATTTATCAAATTCACCCTCACAAATCATGGAGATATTTAAAGAAATATTCAGTGGGTTAGTTCTGTTTTTTGAGTTTATTGCTGTAATTATCGTTGTGTGGGGCGGGACGATGGCTGTAATTAGTTTTGCAAAATTCGAATTTTTAGGGTCCAAAGAGGAACGCGAACATGCTTTAGAAAGTCTCCGCGTCAAATTCGGCCAAAAGATTCTTATTTCATTAGAATTCTTCGTCGCCAGCGATCTTATCAAATCAGTATTCTCTCCCAGCCTAGAACAGTTAGCACAACTGGGCGCCTTCGTAGCGATTCGAACGGTACTTAGTTACTTCCTCAATCACGAAATCCGTGAAATCCGCGAACGTCACTGGAAAACCAAAGCCATCCACGAAGAAGTCAAAGTCAAAAGCAAAGTAAAGGCCAAGGCTTCAGCTTAGAGCAAAGACTCGCGAACAAGAAGAGTTTACCCTCAGTAAGCACAGCCCACCGGAGTCGCAGGCGAGCATGGGCGAGCAGGGGTCTCAGTAAATCAGGAGCCCAAGCCCGCAAAGCAGTTTGAGCACGGATTTTTGGGGAAGAGGAAAAATAGAAGGCCGACAACGAAAAAGCCTGCGGAGCAGAGTGTAGAGAACGTGTGTCTCAAGAGCGCAGCCAGCCGGAGCCGAAGGCGAGGACTGAGTGAGCAGGGGCCCCCGGGAATCGCAAAGCGATTTTTGGGGAAGAGGAGAAATAGAAGGCCGACAACGAAAAAGCCCGCAGAGCGGGATTTGTAGTGATAGGCCTTCTATTTCGACGTGGTGGGTCATGAAGGATTCGAACCTTCGACCTTCTCCTTAAAAGGGAGCCGCTCTACCAGCTGAGCTAATGACCCGAGTTGAAAACAAAATGCTGTCAGTAGACAGCGGGACCATATTACTAATCAGTCCCCTTCAATGCAACACTTTTTTCAGCATTGATTAAACCTCCATTTCAGCCTCTTCAGCTGGAGGGTTAGAAAATAGACTAGTCAACAAAAATACTACTGCCGGTAACACAAACCAAACATTATAGTTGTTGACTAAGATCCTTGCGAAACGTGAATTTTGATAGAAGTCATAAAGTTGAGGAGCCACCGCAATTCCACTCAAGTTTACAAATGATCCACCAGAAATATAAAGAATAATTGTACTCATAATCATTGCAGCACTCAAAACTCCAAAAACCAACAACATTATCGCTCCAATCAAACCATGAAAATCTTTACCCGCATGGACATTGAATCCCCCGCGAATCACTAGTAAAACAAGCAGTCCCACAAATACAAAAAGTTTCACAAATACTTCCGCTTTATCCATGCTTCCAATCGAGAAAAGCTTCAATATTTTCAGTAAAAAATTCGAGTGTGCCACATATTTCCCAAATAGATTTCCGGCTGCATCTGCCGAAAGAATTGCTAAATAAGAACCAAGGATAATCTTCAAGGAGCGATTGCGACCAACAATGAAATTATAGGCCACCACAATTACAAAGAATGCGACGATAAAGAGGTCCCATGTAAGCGCAATATTCATATTCTTAGCAAAGAAATCTTAATGAATCCTATTATACACTATTAGAATTTTCAATTGAGAAAATTTGGGTAGGGGTAAAGTCAGGCCTGATGTCATAAAAAAAGCAAATCTCGCTTTCTCCCTCCTGTTCAGCCCCTTTCATCACTGCCCTTTCCGATTTCCACCTTTTACGACAAAATTTTGGAAATCATCCTTCGATTCAACCTAATAGAAAACCTTTGCTGTCACGCGACAGCTTCACTTTACCAACCAAATATGAAGTTTTTCTAAAATTTTTATGAAAAAAGATGAAATCCTGCCCATCACGAAAACCAACCCTTCTTTTCCTTCAACACCAACCCCTTCTCATCAGCCAACTGCTGATAAAGTTCACGTTCTTTCTTCGAAATCTTCTTTGGCACATCCACTACAACATTCACATAGTGATCACCTTTACCTGAAGAGCGTAGCCGCTCAATCCCTTCTCCTGCCAACTTGAACACCGTATTACTCTGAGTTCCTGGTGGAATCGTCAAAGTCGATTTCCCATGCAAAGTTTCAATTTCAATTTCATCACCTAGAATCGCTTGCAACACATTTACATGCCTATCTGAATGAATATTGTATTCCTTTCGCACAAATTCCTGATGATCTTCTACCTGAATATGTACATACAAATCCCCATGGCCACCACCACGCAAGCCCGCTTCACCTTTCCCACTCAAGCGAATCGTCGAATCATTATCAATCCCTGCTGGGATTTTCACCGTTACCTTTTCTTTTTTACGAACACGTCCTTGCCCATGGCACTGAGAACATTTATGTTCCGGAATTCGTCCTTCTCCCTCACAACTCGAACAAAGCCGCGAAGTCGCCATCTGCCCAAAGACAGTATTTTGCACTGATCGTACTTCTCCAGTCCCTTTACATTCATCACAGTTTTTCATCTTCGTCCCTGGCTCAACCATCTCACCCTTACAGTTTGGACAAGTATCAGCCTTTGTAATTAGCAGTTCCTTTTGGCAGCCAAACGCTGCTTCTTCAAACTTCAATTTTACCGACCCTTCAATATTATTCCCGCGTGTTGGTCCACGTCTCTTTGGACCTCCGCCGCCGCCAGCAGCCCCACCGAAGAAGGTTTCGAAAATATCCGAAAAGCCACCAAACCCTTGGCCATTAAAATCAAATCCGCCAGCGCCACCACCACCAAAACTTGGCCCATCAGCGGAACCAAATTGGTCATAACGTTGCCGTTTCTGTGAATCAGAAAGCACTTGGTAAGCTTCGTTGATATCCTTGAATTTTGCTTCAGCCTCTTTATCACCTTTATGCTTATCCGGGTGATACTTCATCGCCATTTTCCGATAAGCCTTTTTAATTTCGCCGTCATCAGCGCCTTTGCTGATGCCCAAGATGTCATAATAGTCTTTAGCCAAGATGATTGTTTAGCAATCTAAGTTGAAGAGTGCTACCTTTATAGCTTTTGCATTATACAAGCTAGAATCCTGTTGTCCAGTTTCATTAGAAGCCATAGAGCAGAAGACTCTTTAACGTTGCCCGGTTCCTTCAAAAATGTTAAAATAACATAATGTATTTTTAACGAATTCCACCTATGATGGAGGACAAAAATAAAAACGAAACGGCTACTCCGCCAGAAGAATTTCAAAAGGAGCTCAACAAAGAAGATTTTCGAGTTAGTATCTTTGGCTCTGCTCGCACTAAGAAAGATGACGAACTTTGGAAAAACGTTTTCGAGCTCGCCAAAAGGATCGGTGAACAAAAATGGGACATTGTAACGGGAGGCGGTCCAGGTCTAATGGAAGCCGCCAACGCTGGACATTCCGCCGGCGACCCCAACAATGAATCAGATTCAATCGGTCTTACCATCGAACTCCCGTTCGAAGCTCACGCCAACAAACACCTCGACCTCCAAAAGCACTTTGCTCA
Organism: uncultured Candidatus Peribacteria bacterium; assembly: GCA_964350285.1. Taxonomy (GTDB): domain Bacteria; phylum Patescibacteriota; class Gracilibacteria; order UBA1369; family CAYGJQ01; genus CAYGJQ01. The sequence continues at coordinate 3,646 of CAYGJQ010000108.1, forward strand.
TTTTTCAGCCCGTCTCGATCATTTCATGGTTCTTTCCAATGCGGTGATCATCACTCCTGGTGGCATCGGCACTTGTCTCGAGCTTTTCTACACTTGGCAGCTCACTCAGGTAAAACACATCTGCCCGATTCCCATCATTTTGATCGGAGAACAATGGCATCGCCTCATCGACTGGATGCGCGAATGGCCAGTAGCCAACGGACTCGTTTCCCCCGGCGACCTAGACAACATCTATTGCGTCAGCAGTAACGAAGAAATTATGCAAATCCTCGAAAAAGTCCATGAAGACTATCTCGAGCATGGAAATGAGGCTTGTGTAAACCACAAAAAATACCGTCTCGACAACGAGTGATCAAAATCACAACTCAGATCCCCTCAAAGGCATTCACAATCCCAGTGGATGCCTTTATAATTTAGGCCAATAATTTTAACCCAGCAGAAATCTATGGAAACCGCTCAAGTTGGACTTATCGGTCTCGGTGTGATGGGGGCAAATCTCGCTCGCAACATCGCTAACAATCAATTTCCGATTGTAGTTTTTAACCGTACCACCGAAAAAACCACCGAGTTCATCACCGAGCATGGCAACGATTTCCTCGCTGGCACTGAAACAATCGAAGAATTCGTCCACAAAATTCAACGACCTCGCAAAATCATCATCCTCGTTAAAGCTGGATCCGCTGTGGATAAAGTAATCGAATCGCTTGAGCCACACCTAGAAGAAGGCGACATCATCATCGACTGCGGCAATTCCAACTACCGCGACACCAACCGTCGCACTAAAGAACTCGAAGAAAAAAAACTCCACTTCATTGGTTGCGGAATTTCCGGCGGTGAAGAGGGCGCTCTCAACGGTCCAAGCATCATGCCCGGAGGTTCCGTCGAATCCTGGGAGGCTATCAAACCAATCTTTGAAGCCATCGCAGCCAAAGATTTCAAAGGTGGCCCTTGTGTCACCCATATCGGCGAAGGCGGCGCTGGTCATTACGTAAAAATGGTCCACAACGGCATCGAGTACGGTGTCATGCAAATGATGGCAGACGCTTACGAAGCCTACCGCAGTCTCTACGGCCTCGAAGCCCCAAACATCTCCAACATTTTCGCAGAATACCAAGAGGGTAGACTCAACTCTTATCTTTTCGAAATCGCTATCGAAGTTCTCAAACAACATGACGAATTTGAAGACGGTTACCTCATCGATCACATCCTCGACAAAGCTGGCAACAAAGGTACTGGCAAATGGACCGCCATCGACGCCCTCGAAAGGGGAGTCGGCCTTCCTATCATTACTTCCGCCGTTTATGCTCGCTACAATTCCGCAGCCAAAGAAAAACGTCAAACCATCGCTCCTCATTACGAAGAAGTCTACGCTACTCCCGACATTGAAATCGACCAATTCAAAAAAGACCTCGAAAGCGCGCTCTATGCCGGAATGCTCGGCGCCTACGCAGAAGGCTATCACCTCATCCAAACCGCCGCGAAAGAAGAGAATTGGAACATCAATCTCGCTGAAGTCGCTCGCATTTGGGAAGGTGGTTGCATTATCCGTGCCAAAATTCTCAGCCAAATCCACGAAGCCTATCAGGCCGCCAGCCCTAGCACGCACTTACTCGAAGTCCAAAGCATCGTTAATGAATTGAAACCTGCAGTCCCATATCTTCGTAGTACAGTTAGCTACCTCTCCGACACCGGCACCCAAATGTTTGCCTTACCAGCCGCCCTCTCATACTTTGAAAGCATGTCAAAAATGGAATCCTCTGCCAACTTCATTCAGGGTTTAAGAGATTACTTCGGGGCACATACTTATGAACGTAATGATCGCGAAGGAACATTCCATACTAATTGGGGCAGCTAGTGGATTATGGGGGTATAGGCAAAGACAGGCCTGAAACCAAGAAAAAAACGAATCA
>CAYGJQ010000109.1:0-974 GCA_964350285.1 uncultured Candidatus Peribacteria bacterium
GAGAGAAGAAATTAATCAGGTCAAACCCGCCAGCAGCAGGAGCGGTTTCGCCGAGTGTTGGTTCGGTGAAACTACCAGTTGGGGCGAGTCCAGCTGGATTTGGATTGAGTTCAACACCTGGAGTAGGAGTGAGCTCAGGAAGTTCGTTGGTCACTGGAGTGTCAGGGGTTGCGACGGGATCGTTGGTGAGTACAGGTGTTGTTCCGGTGATTGTAGCTTCACCTTCAGGGCTAGCAACGCCGGTGTCTTCTTCTGCAGGCGGCTGATTTTCACCGCCAAGACAACGGAATTTGCCGGCTTCATCTTGACCCCAGACCGCACCGTCTTTACAGACACATTCTGATTCTGGGTCTTCTGGATTGAAGAGTTGGAGTCCGAGTTCAGAGCGACATTGACAGTTTTTCTCGGGATCACGGTTTTCTGGGTCGCCAGTACATTGTTTAGGCTCGCCAGTTTGTGGCACACATACGTTGTTTTCATCACGTTCGTGGGCTGGTGGACAGACACATGACTTTTGATCGTCTGAAAGAATTTCACCTTTGGCTGCATCACAATCAATATTTGGTGGTTCGTTTGTTGAGGAAGGAGTTGTATCTTTAATGGTTGGCAGACCGCCTGGCTGGGCAATTGTTGGTTCTGATCCTGGTTCGGTAGTAGTGTTTCCACCGCTTGGGAAAGTGGCAGTCAAAGTGCCGCCTGGTTGATTGGCGGTAAGGCCGCCTGAGGGATCAGTTTTAGTATCACCAGAGTTATCTGCTGATGGTTCTGGGATGTCGGTTTTGAGAACTTTATCGAGAACTTTGCGAGCGGTTTCTTTATCTTCGTCAGAAATTTTCGATCCTTCCTGACAGATTGTTTCTTGACACTTGGACATCAGTTCATTTTCGATTTCGGCTACTTTGCTAGCGCTATATTCGATAGCGAGACGCCGTTTCCAGCGCAGAACTGTACATTCTTGTTTGCTTTTGTCGGCT
>CAYGJQ010000109.1:984-5551 GCA_964350285.1 uncultured Candidatus Peribacteria bacterium
TCGGCTTCGATGTCGTCGGCACAAAGAGCGGCACCGGTTTCGTAAACTTTCTGCTTAGTGGCGTCGGTAGAATTGTTGAGGTTTTCAGCGATTGCGAGTTTGAAGTCGACACGTTTTTGAGCACAGAGATCGAGGGTGACAATAGTTGGACCAGTTTGGCCTCCGAGATCTACTACGGGACCAGTTGTTCCAATATCTTGGATTGCCTGAAACTGACCTTTGAACAAGTCAGAGCTTTGCTGGTACATCGCAAACCCAATGATGGCAGCAAGTAAAACGATTCCACCGATAATTCCATAAAGTTTCCAGCTACGTTTTGGAGCGGCTGGACTGGCAGAATCCATGGTCTCCATTGGTGCTGATTGAGCAGGGGCGGCTTCAGGTGCTGGCTCGGGGTTGATTGGCGCAGGTGTAGCTGAGGCACTCTCAGTATCATTTGAATTTGCTACTTCAAGTGGATTTACTGGAGCTTCAACAGCTGCAGGAGCCGCTGCTTCTGGAGCAGGAGTAACGTCGGTTCCGGTGATTACTTCCGGGGCGACTTGGCTGGCTTCTTGGCCAACGGTTTCAGCGATCGAATTATCTGCACTTGGTTGAGTGAGGTCGATCTGTGGAGTTTCCGGAGTTTGCTCCGGTTGAACTGGATTTTCCGGTGTTTCACCGGGATTCAGTGGATTGTTTTCTGCCATTTTGAGGGTTTTTATTTTTGTTTTATTGGCAAGGAAATAGATAAAGAGATAATTATGCCAATTGATAAATTATAGATGTTTTTGACAAATTGGTCAATTGTTTTGTGTGTCGACCTAGCCGGGGTTGTCGACAAGGCCAGCAAGCAGCGTATTTGCAATAGCAAAGGCGGCGGCGGCAAAGATAATGCCGATGATGGCTGCAATAAGAGCTTTTTTGCCTTTTTCAACATTGTCTTCTTTAACTCCGCCAGAAACATAAAGGTAGCCTGCATAGGCGAATCCGAGGATGGCAAGAGTGGCAATGAAGGCGCTAGCAAAGTTAGTAATGGTGACGATCAACTCCACTGCACGTTGGACGCGTGGAAGTTCGCGGCCTTGGTCTGGAAAAACGATGTCAAAAACCACTAGCTCGGATACTCCAACTACCATTAAACCTACTACGCCCCACTGAATTCTTTTTTTAGATTTGTTGATGTTGTCATCGTTTCCACCGCTAAGGGCGTACTGGATGCCACTGATCACAAACATCATTACGGCGATCGTACCAATGACGTACTGGAGTACTCGGTAGATGTTTTTGAATAATTCGCCGCCTTGGCGCGCAAATTTGATCGCATTTTCACTGGATGAGAGAATCTCTCCGGACTCACCGAAGAAAACGTTTTTGACAGCTTGATCAGCGATAATGATCAAAACAAAGGCCACTGCTGAATATGTGAGGTGAAGTTTCTCCTTGGTAGCGGTTTCATCGACTTTATCGGAGGCGGTCACTAGTCGGATACCAGAAACAATGATTAATAGAACGGCGATGGAGCCGAGGATGTATTTCATGAACTCGACAATCCAATAAAGAGCGCTGGTGATGTTTGAGACTCCGGGCTCGGATGAGGCGTCGGCATGAGCGCCGCTGCCACCGTAAGATGGAAGCTTTTGGTTGCGCTTTTCGAGTTCTTTACCGATGTCAACAATTGTGTCGATCTTGGTAGCATTGTTTGCCTCAACTACCAACGGTTTAATTACTAGACCAGTGCCGATTAAGCAGCTGCAGAGCATCAATGATGTAATGAATTTTCGAATCATGGTGTTTTTTTAGCCGAATTGACCACTGATAAAGGTGCTCACGATGGCGAATGAACCGTAAACAATGATTGTGCCGATGAAGGCAGCTGTGAGGATTTTTTTCGCTTTATTTACTTGCTCTTCTTCGCCCCGAGAGGTGACGTAAAGAATGCCGCCAGCAACAAACATTAAGATCAGGATTGGGCCGACGATGGCAAGCATGAAGTTTGTGAACCCTACCAATTCGTCGATCCCCCTTCCTACCGCCACTTTAGGGTCTGATTTGTCGCTGCCCGGCAGGGAATTACGATCGATGCGGAAGAAAACATTATTTACGAAATTGTCGGCAACAATAATCATGACCAGGCCAATGCCACCCCAGGTAAGATTCTTTTTGGCCTGTGTGGCTTTTTCCTCTTCCCCGCCATTGGTAATTAAAATCATCGAACTGCGCACAATCATCAAGACAGCAATACTGCCAATGAGGTATTTGATAAAAGTAATCAGGATTTGGATTTGATTATTGAAGAGCTTGGTGCGCTGGAGAATTGTTTTTGGATCGCGTAGGATGCCGCCACCTTCGAGTGAGAAAATCTTCTCTACTTCGCCGGACATAGCAACCATTGCGATACCGATGATTCCCCAAGTAAGGGCCTGGCGCTGTTTGGAAATCTCATCCTCGTTACCGTGAGCAAGGATCATTCGGAAGGCGGCGAGGATAATCATAAAAACGGCAATGCCGCCGAGGAGCAAGCGGACTACACGAACAATAGCGGCGATGGTGGATTTAGCTTGAACCGTGCCTTCAGCGGAAGTATCAGCTGGCGCAGGGAGGCCGTATTTGTCGCTACTGGGAAGGCTGATAGCCTGAGCTAGAGCTGAATCTGGCCCCAACAGGAAAAGTGCTAGTGAAATAGCGCCAGCTAAGACTAGCAGCTCAATAGCGACCTGGAATATCTGTTTTTTCTGACTGAGAATCATGGGGTGATGATCTGATAATTTGATCTAGATATTTTACCTTAAAAAAGCCATTTGGTCAAAACTACTGAAGCCTAATCTTCTTCGAGCGGTCCGATTTAGGTGTTTTTCTGAAAGTCAGACTTGATTCTGGCGCTTTTTAGACGTATACTTCGTGGGAAAGAAATCGCTTATTTGAGTTGTTTTTTATTATGACCCCATCTGCAATAAAACGTTATTTTGCTGATTGTGTAGACGAAATCAGCAAAGTTGTATGGCCAACTAAGAATGAATTGGTACGTATATCAATTGCTGTGATTTTGTTGACCATCTTGTTTACACTTTTTATTGGTGTTTTGGACTTTGTGTTCAACACCGGGTATCAAGTGCTCTTAGAACTCTAACATCTACAAAATGGCCAAACAGGCACCTAATACCGGGCGGCATTGGTATGTGATACATACTTACTCTGGATACGAAGACGCTGTCCGACAAGCTTTGCTTCAAAGAATCGAGTCACTCAATATGCAAGATTTTATTTTTGATGTTGTGGTGCCTAAAGAGACACAAATTGTGATGAAGAAAGGAGAGCCGCACACGGAACAGAAAGTTATTTTCCCAGGATATGTGCTCGTAGATATGAATGTAACTGATGATTCTTGGTATGTCGTACGGAACACGCCAAATGTAACTGGCTTCGTAGGTGCTGGTACAACTCCAGTGCCAGTATCGGAAGAAGAGTGGCGACGAATCAAGAAACACATTGGACAAGCTGAGCCGAAATTCAAGATTGACTTCAGCGAAGGTGACAATGTGGTGGTACTCGATGGTCCGTTTGCCAACTACGATGGAATTATCAGTAATGTTGATACTGAAAAAGGTAAAGTTAAAGTGATGATCACAATCTTTGGACGTGAAACACCAGTAGAACTAGATTTCACGCAGGTGAAAAAGAAATAAATAGACCAAGACTTTTGAAAAATTAAGGCCGCCAATGATGGCGGCCTTTTTTGTGTCCTTAAAATGATAGGTGTGGCGCAGTTTTTGGTTTTGATATAATATATTGAGGATTTTTATTAAGGACTCAATGAATAAATTTACGCTTTTTACGCTGCTTCTCTCAATCACAGTGATGTCTGTAATGGCTGAGCTGCTAGCGAATGACTATGTGGAAGTAGGGGCTAGCACTAATTTACTGCAACAGCCTAGTGAGCAAGTAGAAGTAGGTGGCGTTTTGTTCGAATTAGGGCCAGATGAAGTGAAGCCAGCAGCTGAAGATGATGGAAAAGTGAAGCGCAGGGAGTTAGCTGGAGATGTAGAGATAGAGGCGAATACTGTTAGTGAGCCACAACTTGAAGAGGCAGAAAGAAAAGTCATCAGCGCAGTAGATAAAGGCCTACCTAAGAATTCATTTTTGACAGAATCTCAGCTAAGGGAGGCGGGCTTTTTTGCGCCTCATGTAGCGGTGAATGCGCCGAATTTTGCGGCATTTGGAGTTTTTCCGATTCCACGTGATCGATATCAAGTAGAATTGGTGCAGGCGCAGATTTTTGAAGACAATACTGCGGTAGGTATTTTGCAGGAATTTGCATTGTCAGATTCCCTGGCGGCGCAGGATTTTTATAATTTTGTAAAAAAACAAGGTGTAGACGCCAATTACTTCGAGGTAAATGAAGTGGACAGTTATGGCGACCGATCAATGTACTTCAATCATGCTGTGCGAAAGGATCAAGTGTTCATTGTTGTGCAGAAGGGGTCTCATCTTTGGGCGTTCACGTATGTGAAGCATCTACATCCAAAATTCCGAGAGCTGATTACTAGCTTAATGTAGGAGAAAAGCCCTTGATTTCAGGTTGATTATT
>CAYGJQ010000110.1:0-5509 GCA_964350285.1 uncultured Candidatus Peribacteria bacterium
TTATCATTTTCAATCATACGAATAACTCCATCGATCTGGCCTTTAGCTTTTTTGGGCCGGGCGATGGATTTGCTTTTGAGGGGTTCAATCATGATGGAAGGTGTTAGGTTGTTTCTAATTATAGTTGAAAAGGGTCGTTGAAAAAAGCTCTGGGCGAGAATGGAAGTCTGAAGTTCAGCTTTCATTCTACGGGGATGAGGAAGAGTCCAGTGCGGATATGCGAGATGTCCCGAAAGGAGATAGTTTGTGTGATGTTGTTGCGGATGATTTGGAAGTGTTTGGCTCTGAAAGGGCCGAATACTTTTCCTTGACCAATCATGAACAGTTGGTGTCTGGAGATTGGTTTGAGGTGGCCGGGCATAAAGCTTTTGTCGTCGACTATGGAGAGTGGGTTTGTTTGGAAGTTGAAGTAGATGATGTATTCCTTGTTCCAGCGGATTGCTTTGAGGATTGGTTTTTGATTTATTGATCCCATCGGATGAATCGAAGGATTTTTTTGGTACCAATTAGCAAAAGTTGTTGAAGCTTTTTGGCTGAGTGCGATTGCTTCTTTTTGATTGAGGTCGATTCTTCCCTCTCTGTGTTTTTGGTGAACGAGTTTGTAGAATTCCTTGAGATAGTTTGGGTCTTGTTTTAGGAGTTCTTGCCATGCTTCCGCCCAAGTTTCTTGGACCAAAGTGAAGAGGGTGTTTTCTGTAACACCTCCGCGGTGTATTTTTTCCAGCTCGCTGTAGTCCCAGCTGTTGTTGAACATGATTTTTTTGATCTTTGCTGATTTGATCAGTTTGAGGTCTGAGGCTGGGCCATCATTGTGGTCTGGTAGTCCTAGCTTTCGCTCGATTGTTCGTTGAAGAGCTTTGCAGTGGCCTTCAGTGAAGGCTTGGCTCCAGGTTCGGATACGTTGTAAGTAGAGGTGGCAGAGTTCATGACTAAGGATGGATATTGATGGGGTCTTGAGAAAAAACCTGGTGTTTCGGTAATCGTATTCACCTTTGGCTTGGGGCGACATACTTTTGGCGTCCCACTCGATTCCTCCTTGGTAAAGTCTTTGAACAATTCCATGGCTCTTGTATCCTTTTTGGATTGTCAAATCTAGATTGATCGGATACTGCATTAGTTTTTTTCTGGTTTCAGCGACCAGCGAAAAATAAGCAACCTGTAGGTTTGTAAGGACTTTTGCTTTTGGTAGATCTGGGCCGACCCGGAAAGTAATTTTTCCGAGTGTGATCTGGTCTTTAGGTGGCGGAGGTGACGGCTTCGTTTTTTTTGTTGCAACTTTTTTGGATCCAAGCGATCCTGATTTTTTTCTGTTCTGTGTGAAAATAATCAGGATTCCCAGTTCAAAGAGACTGATTTGAAGAAAGTGTTTCAGTTTCATTTTTTGCTCCTTTTGGTATGACGCAGTTATTTGCATCAAGACTGAATTGTCGAGGATCGTCTCTAGTCGAATTACTAGAGGCGCTGACTTCAAGGGGTTTCCTGGGTTTTGTCAACCGGACTGAGGGTGAGATATAATTGTTGAAATAATTTTAACTTAGGATTCTATGTTTAAACGTTTGTCCTTTCAGCTTTCGGGGCTGATGGTTGTTGTTTTGATGTTGTCGTCGGTGGTGATGGCGCAATCTTTTCCGGATGTGAATGAAGCTCATCAGTATCGGAAGGCGATTGAGTTTTTGAAAAATAATGATGTAGTGAATGGTCATGATGATGGTTTGTTTCGGCCAGATAGCAAAGTGAATCGGGCGGAATTTTTGAAGATGATTTTGGAGGAGGCGAAGATTGAAGTGCAATCCCCTACTGAAGATTGTTTTCCGGATGTGCCGAAGGATGTGTGGTTTGGGAAGTATGTTTGTCATGCAAAATTGAAAGGTTGGGTGGAAGGGTATCCCGATGGAAATTTTCGGCCGGGGCAATCGGTGAATAAGGTGGAGGCTTTGAAGATGATGGGTGAGATTTTGGGGTGGGATTTTTCGGAGTATGAGAATACGAGTTTGAAGAGAGAGCGGTTTAATGATGTGGATTTATCCCAGTGGTATGGAAAGTATTTGGCCTATGCGATTGATCGTGAATTGGTGGATGATCCCGCGGGAGCATTTGGTCCGGGGGTGGAGATGAAGCGAGGGCAGGTGGCGGAGTATGTTTATCGTGAGGTGACGGTGCGGGTGTTGGATGTTGAAAAATATGAGGAAAAGCATGATGAAGCAATTGCTGAAAAAGGAATTCCCGAAGAAGGTTTGAAGGAGGATGGTGTTGAAGGTGACCGAGTGGAGACAGGTTCGACAATTAGTGAGGGTGAGCCAGAAATTAAAACTGCCGAAGAAATCAGCGAAGACGAGATGGAAAAATTTGCAGCTGAACGATCACGGATCGCGGAAAAAGTGCGGGATGAAATTATTGCGACGCATCCGAATAAAGATGAGTTGGTGGCTTTCATGTGGAGCGTGCCATATCAAAAAGGCGATACGATCGGGGTTTATGATTTGGATCGTCCCGACTATGAGAATCATACAGAGACTTTAGCCGGAGACACTTGGCTGGTGTTTTTGGATTTGGCGCCGCAAGCGATGTGGCATCATCCGACAGAGTTTATTTTGATTGATGCGGGAACTGATGAATTGAAGTTGCGAAAAGAAGAAGGGTATCCAATTATTAATGGTGTTGGCTGGTGGAGTACGGATGAAATGCGCCGGGATACTGATTTTTGGATTTATCCGACTGATGGAAATACTGATCGGTTGGCAAATATGAGTCCGGCCTTCATGGCGATTAAAACTAACAGTTCGGAATTGTTGGCGGCTGGATCATTGGAAGGATTGATTGCTCAGACTAGTGGACGTTCATATCGAGAGATGTATGAAGAGGAACGGAAGAAAGAATTTGAAACTGATGAAGATGAAGGAGAGTATGAAAAAGCAAGAGATGCGGATAAAAAAGCTCCAAAAGTTGCGGCTGATTTTCAGAGTCCATGTAAGAAAGATTGTACTGGTGTGACGCCAAAAAAGTTGGCTTTGGTGATAAGTGGGTTTGATACTGGTGATTCGTTTTTGCCATACCAATCGCGAATTCGAGATGCATTGATCAAGCAGGGTTATGAGACTGTTTATGTTGGAGCTGATGTGGGAGAGAAATTGGAAAATACTCCTGATGGTCAGCCAAAGGAAAATTTTAAGTATACCACTGAGGCGAATGTGAAAGCGGCGTTTAGTGAATTAGCCGCTAAAGTCAGCAGTTGTTGTGATGAGGTAGTGATTTATATTTCAGGTCATGGAAGTCGTGGGGGTGGGATTGCGATGAATGAATTAACAAAGCATAAGAAACTGATTCGGGATCCTAAAGATAAAACGAAGGGGAAATATGTGATTGATAAGATTACTGGTCATAAAGATGGTGGGACAATTTATACCCGTGAATGGAAGACGATGTTGGATAAGATCAAATCTTGTAAAACTCAAGTGATTATTAATTCTTGTTTTAGTGGGAAGCATATTGAGAAAGGGCTGAATAAAGATGTCGATCAGGAGGGATGTTTGTGTCGGACGGTGCATATTAGTTCGGTGGCAACTCGTCCAACTTATGCGGTGAATTGGACTTTGGAATTTGAGAAAGCAATTGCTGCTGGTAAATCAGTGTCGGAAGGTGGATTCGAAGCTTATAAAAAAGTGAAAGATCGAGGGTTCTATTCGAATTTTCCGTTTGCGAGTTCGACTGGAACCGAGCTTTGTGAAGATCCGGATGGCGATGGACTTTGTACTGGTACGGAGAATGCGTTTGGTAGTGATGGATCGAAGGCTGATACCGATGATGATGGTTTAAATGATAAGGAGGAATATGAATTGAAAGGTACTGATAAGCAGACTGATCCTAAAAATGATGATACTGACGGTGATGGATTAAAGGATGGAAAAGAGGTGAAAGAGTTGAAGACTAATCCGAAGAAAAAGGATACTGATGATGATGGTGTTGATGATAAGGCAGAAGGATTCGCGACTACTGACCCATTGGATCCAGATAGTGATGATGATGGTTGTAACGATGGAAAAGAATTATATGAAGATCACACGGATCCGAAGAATAAAGATAGTCATGGCCCGAGTTGTGGGGAATTGAAAAATGGTGGAACTACTTCGTTGAAGGCTGGTGAGAGTCATAAGATTGCGGGACATACGATCAAGCTGATTGAAGAGTATGAAGATAATACGAATGATAATAAAAAGACTTACCAGATCACGATTGATGGTGAAGAGATTAATGTGGTGGTTGGGCAAAAGTTTGTGTTCGGGGATTATGAATTGGAAGTGAAGACGGTTTATCCCGATGGCAAAGTGGTGATTGAAGTGAGGCCGAAGAGTTAGATTTTAAAGTTGGGTGAAGGGCATCTGATAAAGGTGCCCTTTTATTTTGGGGGTGATTTGTGTAGGATGCGATCCTTTTTGTAGCAATATGGTGATGGCGAAGGAAAATATTATTGAAACGGAAATGCCGCGGATGTTGGCAACGTCGGATCAAATGAAAGATTATGAAAATGAAATTACTGCTGATGCCGGTTTTACTCGCAGTCATTTGTTTGCACTGTTGGAGAATGATTTAAAGAAGGAGCCGATAATGATTGGGCCGGAGCAAAGTATTTTATTTATCGATTCATTTCGGCAGTTTGTGAATTTGTTCGGGCATTTTGGTGGGGCGGCTTATCATGGATTAAAGCCTTGTATTGATGGTGAAATAAGATGTGAGGATTGTGTCGGTTTTGGCGAGCATGGTTTGGTGGTGGTGGCTGATGGTATTGGGAGTTTGATGAGTTCGGATGTGGCGGCGCAAATTGTGGTGGGCGCTTTTATCGAGTGTCCATTAGATTTTGGAGCAGCTGCGGCGAAGGCCATCAAGGAATTGAAAGAATATGCTCAAAAAATTTCTGCTCCGAGGATGGGGGCGGCTTTTCTAGCGTATCGACCAGTGTGGTCGCGGGGGGCGGTGAGATTAAAGGTTTTTCAAGGAGGGGATGTGAAATTGATGATTCATAATGAAAAAGGGCGCTTGATTTGGACTAGCAATGATAATACTTCGGCAAATGATCTGTGGGTAAAAAGAGGAAAATTGAGGCCAAGGGATTTGTATCAAATGAATTATGAAGATGAGGCCAGATATGGTGTGCATAATTTGACCAGAGCCTTAACTTCGGAGACGAAATTAGAGCATTTGTTGGACTACGAAACTGAATGTGAGATCAAGCCTGGTTATCGAGTGACGGTGGTGAGTGATTCGTTTGGGGAGAATTTGGCGGCGGAGGTTGATCTTCAGAGATCTGGTGATGAGTTTTATAATTTTGATGATTTTTGGCCAGCCGTTGAAAGTAGTGCAACGATGTATGATTTATTTGAGTTGTTGGGTGAGTTTGCGGATGCGGTGAGTTTTGTTTTGAAAGGTTATGAATTGGAGCGCGAATTGATTGATAAGTTGGATGGCGTTTGGCCAAATGGATTGGTGAAAAAGTATTTGAAATTAGATCATACCG
>CAYGJQ010000111.1:0-5357 GCA_964350285.1 uncultured Candidatus Peribacteria bacterium
ACTGTCGGCGACAGTATCATCAAACCTGCAGAAAACGGTGAAAATATCACCCTTACCATCGACCGCTCAATCCAAATGGAGGTCGAAAAACGCCTCGCCAAACGTGTCCGCGATGTCCGCGCTGACAGCGGACAAGTAGTAATCATGGAACCCCAAACCGGCAAAATCATTGCTATGGCCCACTACCCAACCTTCGACCCCAACAATTACAACAGTGTCTTCGAAAAAGAAATCATCAACCTCCCTGACGAACAATTAGAACAACTCGTTTCCGCACAAAAAAGCACCGCAAACGAAGAAGGCGAAGAGATAGAGCCTAAAGACCACACTCAATTCTGGTTCTACCGCAACCGCGACACTGATGACAAATTCCTTGTCTTCAAAGAAACCGACAAAAACGGCGACATCGTCTACAAACGATTCAAAAACTTCTACGGCCCAAAAGTTTACCGCAACGAAGCCGTATCTGGCATCTACGAACCCGGTTCAGTAATGAAGTCCATCGCCATGGCCATCGGCATCGACGACAACGATGTCACCCCCCAAACCACCTTCCTAGAAGACGGACCGATTGAAGTGGATGAATATGAAATCCGCAATTCTTTAGACAAATACCGCGGCATCCAAACTATGACCCAAGTACTGGAAAACTCCTCCAACACCGGAATGGCCTTTGTCGCCCGCAAAGTAGGACGAAATCTCCTTTACAATTTCTATAAAAAATTCGGCTTCGGCGAACGCACCGATATTGAATTTGCTAATGAACATCCCGGCAGCCTCGAGCATTACAGTAAATGGGCCGAATCAGAATTGGTTACCTGTTCTTTTGGCCAAGGTATTGCCACCACACCAATTCAAATGGTCACCGCCTATAGCGCCCTAGCAAACAAAGGTCTGCTGATGAAACCCTACATCATCGAAAGCATTGAAAAACCCAACGGTAAAATCACCAAAACCGAACCCAAAATCCTGCACCGCGTCATCAGCGAAAAAAGCGCCGAAACTATCTCCGCCATGCTCGTCAGCGCTGTCGAAAACGGTGTGGCCAGAACCGCTCAAATCCCCGGCCACTATACCGCTGGAAAAACCGGAACTTCCCAAACCTACAAACACGGGAAACCCCTCGAAGGTCCCGGCACCACCATCGCCTCATTCGCCGGCTACGCCCCCATCGACAACCCCAAATTCGTCATGCTGGTAAAAATCGACCGACCACGCACCGACATCTGGGGCTCATCAGTTGCCGCACCGCTTTATGCTGACATCGCCGAATACCTCTTCAAGTACTACAGCATCCCCAAGGACAAAAATTAACCACAAAAAAAAGTTCCACCTTTACGACGGAACTTTTCAATTTCAGACAAAGCTTATGAAGAAGATTTCACTTCTTTCAACTTATGAAGAGTGCGTGCCTTAGCACCTTTTGAAAACATCATTTTCTCTTTTTTGATGTTGTCGTTCTTCTTGTTGTAGAAAATTGTCTTTGTTTGCGCACCGGTTTTAGTACATTTCCAAGCGGCACAAGTACTTTTTCCCTTTCCCATAAGATTAATTTAAAACGTAAGCAGACGGATTATAGGATCAATAAGCCAAAAAAGCAAACTTTTATTTCATTCTCTCAATGAATAAATCAGGTATCCCGACAAAACCACCAGCAATCCTAACAAAACCGCAAAAGTAAGCATCCACCCCTCCCATTCATCCACATTCTTTTTCACCTGAAAACTATCACTTTCAATTCCCCGTTCACCATTAATCAACCATCTGACCTCCTTCAAATCGACTCGCAAATCATCGATCAAAGTAGAAATCACCGGATTCTCAAAACTAAAACTCAGTTCACCATCCCCCACCCGCCGAAAACGAAAACTAATCAATTCTCCATCAACTACTGGCAAAACATCCCCACGTTTTAAACTCATGCCCACCACCAATTGTCGATTACTCAAATCATCTCGCACCAAATAAACCGGCTCATCTCCCTCACTCTCCAACACGTCCCCCGACTGATAGTCCAAATACTCAAGATTCTCCGCATATCTCAAATGAAATGCCACTCCCAACAAAGCCTCCATCACATCCCTCGTCATCACCCGCACCTCTACAAACCCTCGCTCTTCCACAAATTCTAAATTTACCACCCCGGACTTTTCATCATCACCCGCTACCTCCATCGGCTGAGAAAATAATCCAAACTCGCTTTCGCCTTTCATTGCCACCGCACTACTTGAAGCCAAAAGCCCCATAATCAATCCACAGACAAAAAACATTCTACTCATAAGAAAAATTTAAACGATACAAAAGGGCGCCCTCCCGGGCGCCCCAAATATTTAAGGCGAATACGTCTTCGCCCAATCAGCAGTGAGATCAAGCAGATCGCTGCCATCAATCACTCCGTCATAATTCGTATCCACTCGACGATCAAAATTTGCATCCGCAACCTTCTCAGCAAAATGCCGTGCCACAAACTCTAAATCACGTCCATCTACTCGATCACTTCGATTTGCATCTGCTTTCAACCCACGAGTTTCTTTTGCTTTCACCATGACGGCGCTACTAGCGACAGAATTCTTCACTGCCACCACTTGATATTCATACTCAAAATTCGGAATCAATGCCCCACCATGCTGCACACCGTCTTTATCCACAAACTTCAATTCCGTCACCTCGCCAATCTCCACTAAATTCCCAGCCACATCTTTTCGCGAAACCTTATAGCTATCAGCTCCACCACTCGGAGCCACCCAATTCAATTCCAGCTCATAACGATTTGCGCCTTCTTTCGCCGTCAATCCCGTTACCGGATCACCACTTCCTCCGCCTCCAGCTCCTTGCACTGCCACCTGAGCATTCACAAAACTCATCCCTAGATCCTTAGTCTCATCCGCCACAAAACTACCCGGCGCCAACGTCACATCACCAGTATCACCGGCACTACCAATCACTTCAAATTCAACTTCAAACAAAGTCCCCGCCCCAGACACCGTGGTCTTCGGATCAACAGTTCGCGCCTCCGCCACAATTAATTTCCCCGCAACACCGTTTTCCAAACCGGCCTGAAACGAAGTAATTGCTTGATCGGACTCGTTCAAAAAACCTTTCTTAGTTACCTGCTGATACTTCAAAATTGTCGGATCATAATTTAATTCCACTCCATAAGAAAACACATCATTCACATTAGCCACCTCTGCCGAAACTACGATCGTCTCACCAGAATATGGCTGGCCATTATTTACTTTCAATTCTAATTTCGGCGCTGTCTGCGGCACTACACTCACACTATTCAACGCCCCCGGAGTGCCATTAATCATACTCCCACCACTAGCCACAGCCCCATTTCCCACTAAATTATCAGCCCAATTATTGGCCTCATCACCTCCCACCGTCGCATCAACCCGTTCCATCGTTTTCTTGCCAGTAGAGTTCCCGGCAAACCAAGCACCACCAGCACTATTCACCGTATCCACAGTATTATCAGCCGCATCTTTCAACACCAACGAATCACCAGAATTCGCCAACGAAAGAGAAATCACCGCATCAGCAGCAACTCCTTTCACCGCATCTTCCCGATTTTCAATCAAAAAATATCCATACGCCGGAATCGTCCCAGAACTAATCAAATAATCATTAGCCCCATCATCCACAATCTTCCAATTACTCAAATCAACCGCTTGTGACGTAGGATTATAAAGTTCAATCCATTCATCAGCGGAGGAATCACTCGAACCCATCCAAGCCACTTCATTAATCACTACATTCGCCGAGGCAGCAAAAACTGCATAAGAGTTAAAAACCATCGAACAACACAACGAAGCCAACGCCGCCATCGCAATTCTTTTTTTCATCAAATGCATTGTTAGTCGTGTTAAGAGTTAAGAAAACATCCTGCGCAGGAATGTGTCACGACCCTAACAATCAAATATGAAATTTTTCGAAAATTTTTATGAAAAAAGATGAAATCTAAATGAAAAAACCCACATCACAAATCAACAAGCCAAAATAAACCAATTGACCTAAACTCAAAAACCACAGTCTAATCCTACAAGTCAATCATCTGCCACGGATCATTATCTCTCATCACATGAGCAGATTTTTGAAAAGACTTCACCTCAAAACTTGGCTCATCCCATTGCTTAAAAGCCTCTTCTTCATATGAATAGTTTCCAAATTTCTCCGTTGCCTCAAATTTCAACATTGGCATTTCATGATTACTCGGCCGCAAAACCGTAGTTACTGTTTCCGAAATCAACTCCCCTCCTACACCAGTCTCTTCCGATTTCTCTTCTGATTCAACTTTATATCCCCGCTCCAACAAACTCTTCACAAAAGTCTGATGATTCCCCGCCTTTACTGAACTAGAAGTCGAAAACAATTCCTTCGACTCTTTTTTTTCTCTACCTGCTCCCATAGTAAACGGGTTAAATGCCATTTTTCACTGCCAGAATCTCATTGTTTAAACACAAAAACAAGTCAATAATTTGACAAAACACAAAAACCCCTTAAAATCACCACGTTCTTTGAAATGATGGAGCTTAGAAACTTCTCAATGTGACTACCGATGAATGCTGCTTGGGATTCAACTTGATACTCAAACAGCATTCATTCGTAGTCCACCAACAGAAATTTTTCTAGAGGTGGATTGTCTGCAAATGCAGACATTTGGAGCTCTTCTCTAAATATAGGAGAAAACACCATGAAGAGCGTACGAATTATGATCGCAATAACCTTGATGCTGGGGTACTCGCAAGTAATCGCTTCGATCCCCCCTCCCAAAACGCCCACCACAAACCGACACCAGTACTTCCCCCGCCACGCCCAGCACCCGATGTGCCAAGGGAAACCCAGATTCCCAAAACTAAAACTACCCACCAAATACAACAAAAAGTATTACGGTGTAGTGAAAATCAAAGGCACTACCATCAGCAACCCCAAGCCCCACATCTACAACCAAGGACTCGTGCTCGGTCTCACCATGGACAGCTACTGCATCATCGGCAGCAAGGTCCACGGCGTGACGATCAGCGGCAAAAACTTCACCCGCCGTATCCACGGTTGGTTCGTGGACCTCAACGCCCTCTGTATCCGGGCAAAAGGCAAGTCATTCTGTTCATATTCCCACGGCAATGACTACGGCGGTTACAGCATCAAAGTCTTGCGCATGGGAATGTGCGAGATAACTGAAAGCCACCAAAAACACGACCACAAACCAGGCCGCACCAAAACATGGGACATCGAGTGCAAAAAACTCAAGTTCCATCTGGAAGGCCATCCCCCAAAAACCACGTCACGCCCCAAACCCCCCCCCCCCCCCCCCCACCAACCCCCACTACCACCCCCCCCCGCCACCACCACCCGCA
>CAYGJQ010000112.1:0-5205 GCA_964350285.1 uncultured Candidatus Peribacteria bacterium
CCCTAACTCTAGGAGCAAAACTCCTGTCTTCGAGCTAGCCGAAGCTAGGTAGGAGACAATAGGCGCTGGCATATAGCCAGGGCAATATATGATGGAAATGAAAGACCGAAGCCCTTCAGTTTCTATCATTATCGACACTAAAGTGTCGACAATCGAGCTCGTACACAGACGAAGCGCAATCTCGCTTGCTGGTTCCTCACCTCTGACGCTGCCCGAAGGCTTTGTGAGAGAATGAGCAATCAGAAAAGTTCAGGTATAGTCCGAAGACTATAGAAGTGAACTTTAATTCTTTACACGAAGTAAAGAATTAAGATTGACGCAAAACCGGTCTCCGAAGAGACTTGGTTACATCTTCTACCGAAGTAGAAGGAATTACTGAGTTCTACTCTTTCTAGAGCTAGGGGGCAGAACTTTCATAGTTATAAAGGCTCTGATCCCTAGCGCTAGGATTTTATTTTTGTTTTGGTTTTTAAGGAGCGTTTTTTGCTTTCGTTTTTTCGTATCATTAAATGATACCTCTTTTTGTGAATGTGGTCAATACTTTTTAGGTAAAAACTTAAATAAAGGAATCTATTGATATCCAGGTTTTTTATTGCTATTAATAGAATCCCTTTGAAACATTAATCAAAATTATGGCTCAAAGATGTCAAATTACTGGTAAGCGTGCTTCTACAGGGAATAACGTGAGTCATTCTCAGAGAAAAACAAAGCGGCGTTTTAAACCAAATCTTTTTAAGAAAAAGGTGGTTGATCCAGCTACTGGACGAGTTAAACGCATGTTGGTGTCTGCTAGCGCTTTACGCACACTCCGTAAGAAAATGAAGTAATGGATAATTCTATTCATGCTCAAAATTTGTCAGCCGTTGAGGCTGAATTCCAGCAAGCCGTCGACGAAATGAAGACGGCTTTTGCTGATATTAGGCGCATTGAGCGTCAGTTGTCGGCGTCCAATTTTGATGAATTGATGCCGCAGTTGTATCAAAATCGGAAATTGTTTTTGATGAAAGTGAGAGAGTTTGATCAGGCTTTGGAGCTGAAGCAGGGGATTGGTAGTAAAGATGGGGTTGAGTATTTAAAGTTTTTAAATGCGGAAACTCCTGATGTTTCTTTGATGGATAATACTCACCGTTTAGTAGGTGTGAGAGTGAAATTGATAGAGTCTTGGTTTTTGTTAAAGAAATGTTCGGTTGAGCATCCGTTGCATTTGACGCGCAAAAAGGAGTTTCTAGATGTAATGGATCAGGCTTTGACGATTTTGAAGAAACCGATGGAGTTTGAACAAATGTATGAGTTGTATGCGGATGATATTTCGAAATTGCGTTCGTTGGTGGTTTCTTATTTTCGAAAGAAAGATGAGAAATTGTTTATCGAGCAGTTTAACGGTCATGCTAAGGCTGCTTTTAGCGACCGAAATGAAGTTTCTTTGCTTTTGAGAGAGTTTGCTTTGTTTTTCGATTACAAAGCCATTTCTTGAGTTTTTTAGAAAATGATATTGACGGTGAGTGTGTGCTCACCTATGATGAGAGGGAACTTAACCCAACTCATTATGATGCTTTCTATTAACTCACATTTTTATGCAAGTACTGAATTGTCTGAGCTTCCAGGCATTGGACGAAGAACTCCTCGGGCTTTGGCTCGATATGGGATGAAAACTATTGGTCAGTTTTCTCGGCTAACTGAGTCTGAAGCTGGAGCTTTACTTGGTCGGTCAGGGGTTCGTTTATTGCGGTTGGCTCAGCAGTTGTTGAAGGATTCGGTTTACGCTTAGTTGCAGTCGGCGCAGCGGCCGATAACAGTTGAGATTATTTTTTCCACGGTGAAGTTGCTTTTATCACTGATACACGTTTGGCAGGATTTTATCGAAGGATGGGGCAGATCTTCTATTTTGCCACATTGGCTGCAGATAAAATGATGATGGGGGCCTTTGTTTAGTTCGTATCGAGCAAGATTGTCCGGTGCTTTGATCTTTGACACTTTTCCGGTTTCTTCTAGTTGGTTGAGATTGCGGTAGATAGTGGCCAGGCTGATATCTGACTTGATCTTCTTGGTCTCGTTGAAAATTTCTTCGACAGTTAGGTGGGTGTTGTGTTCGTCGAGGCAGCGGAGAATTAATTCGCGTTGATGGCTGAATTTTTTTGTCTTCATGGTTATTTTGTCTTGATGGATATCCTTAATTTAACTATATATATTTACAAAGTGAGAATGATTCTCATTTATAATCTTTATTTATTTTAAAAATCGGCATATGTCAAATTTGCTGGAAATTAGAGACTTAAGAGTAGAAGTTGAAGGTCAGGAGATTTTGAAAGGAGTGAATCTAGATATCGAGCCTGGAAAGATCCATGCAATTATGGGGCCAAATGGTTCTGGGAAGAGTAGCTTGGTGATGTCTTTGATGGGGCATCCAAAGTATGAGATTACTGGAGGTTCGGTGAAATTCAATGGTGAAGATTTGTTGGAGATGGAAGTAGCTGAGAGAAATTTAAGTGGATTGTTTTTAGCTTTTCAGCATCCTCGCGAAATTCAGGGAGTGAATCTGACGACTTTTCTACATACGATGTATAACGCTCATCAGTCGCATAAGGATTCTGAGTATAAGCCGTTGTCAGTGTTTAAGTTTAAAAAATTAATGAAAGAGCGAGTGCATGGATTAAAGGTTAATCCGACTTTTTTGAACCGTTCGTTAAATCATGGTTTTTCGGGAGGAGAAAAGAAGAAGATGGAGATTTTACAAATGTCGGTTGCCGAGCCAAAGTTAGCGATGTTGGATGAAATTGATTCTGGTTTGGATGTTGATGCTTTGCGGTCGGTTTGTGAATCGGTAACTGCTTATCATCAGCAGTCGCAAATGGGAGTGTTGATGGTGACTCATTATCAACGGATTTTGAAATATATCGAGCCTGATCGGATTCATGTGATCAAGGATGGCAGAGTGGTGAAATCAGGTGGAAAGGAATTCGCTGCCGAGTTGGAAGAGAGTGGATATGAAGATCTTTAGTTTTTGATTAGTTAACAAGTATTAAATTTATGTCTAATGCAACTGCAGAGCAAAATCAGGAACAGCATATTTTTGAAGGTTTAAGTCGGGAAATTTTTGATCAAAAGAATGAAGCTGGATATATGACGGGTACGGTAAAAGGTTTATCCGAAGAGTTAATCCGGAAAATTTCAGCTGATAAAAAAGAACCTGAATGGATGTTGGAATATCGTTTAGATTCGCTTCGAGTTTTTAATGAAAAGCCGATGCCTCAATGGGGGCCGGATCTTAGTGGGTTGGATTTGGATGATATTACTTATTATGCGCCACTTGGTTCTGTAGCTCCTGGTGGTGAAAAGTCTTGGGATGAAGTTCCTGAAGATATTAAGCGTACTTTTGATCGACTTGGGATTCCGGAGGCGGAACGCAAAGTTTTAGCTGGTGTCGGAGCGCAGTATGAATCGGAAGTTGTTTATCATTCGTTGAAAAAAGAATGGGAAGATTTGGGGGTGATTTTTGAAGATATGGACGTGGCGGTACAAAAGTATCCGGAGCTTGTGAAAGAGTATTTTATGAAATGTGTGCCAAATACAGATCATAAGTTTGCGGCTTTGCATGGGGCTGTTTGGAGTGGTGGGACCTTTCTTTACATTCCTAAAGGAGTGAAGTTGAAAGAGCCAGTTCAGGCTTACTTCCGGATGAATGCGCCAGGTGTTGGTCAGTTTGAGCATACTTTGATTGTGGTGGAAGAAGATGCTGAGGTTCACTATATCGAAGGTTGTAGTGCCCCAAAATATGATCAGAGCGCATTGCATGCTGGGTGTGTTGAAGTGTTTTTGAAGGCAAATTCAAAGGCGCGCTATTCGAGTGTTGAGAACTGGAGTCGTAATACTTATAACTTGAATACTAAGCGTGCGATTGTTGATGCTCATGGTCACATGGAGTGGGTAGGGGGCAATATGGGGAGTGGGGTGACGATGCTTTATCCGGCGAGTATTTTGCGTGGTCCAGGTGCTAGTGCGGATCATTTAGGAATTGCTTTTGCCAATGAAGGGCAGGTTCAAGATACTGGGGCGAAGATTTATCATATGGCTCCGCATACGCGTAGTAATATTTTGATGAAAAGTTTGAGTAAGGGTGGTGGACGTTCGATGTTTCGTGGATATATTGAGGTGGCTCCGCATGCTACGGATACGGTGATTAATTCTTGTTGTGATGCGTTGATTCTTGATGATGTTTCGATCTCAGATACTTTTCCAGATATTCGGGTGAATAATGATGAAGTGAATATCATGCATGAGGCGACGGCAGGGAATATTAAAGAAGATGATATTTTTTATTTTATGGCTCGAGGGATGGGGGAAGATGATGCAAAAGCGATGATTGTGAATGGTTTTATTAGTCCAATTGTCAAAGAGTTGCCGCTTGAGTACGCGATTGAGATGAATAAATTGATTGAATTAGAAATGGAAGGTTCTGTGGGATAATTTTATTAAAATAATTAATTTATGGCTGAAGCAATTACTGAAAATATGGGGCAAACGATTGTTCTGGGGAAAGACGAGGAAATTACTGTGGCTGATGGGGCGAATGTTTTGTTGATTGATCCGCAAGTAGAATCGATGAAACGGCGAATTCATTTTGGGCGTGATGCTCAAGTGAAGTTTTTGCGTTTTTCTTCAGGTTTTTCTGGTGATGGGTTTGAAGAGGAATTGGAAATGACTTTTGACCAGGGGGCAGCGGTTGAAACGACTGCGGTTTACTTTGGGAATAATAATTCTAAAGTTTCAATTAATGGTCATGTGAAAGCCTCGCATGCTAGCTCTGATATCAAGGTGCTTTATTTTGCTGATCATCCGAGTAGGTTCGATGTGAAGGTGCGGAATGATTTTTATCAGAAGGATAGTAGGGGTGAGATTGTGATTAAGGGAGTGGGGGCCAATCAGGCAAATATTTCTATTTTTGGTGAAATAGGTATTCAGCAGCCGGCTGGGGGGACTGATTCTTCTTTAGATCAGCATTCTTTAATGCTTGGCAAAGGGGTGAAGGTTCGTCAGTTGCCGATTTTGGAGATTAATACGAATGATGTGAAGGCGGCACATGGTGCAACTGTTTCGCGAATTCAGGATGAAGAGTTGTTTTATTTTATGGCTAGAGGAATTCCACGATCGGTGGCTTATACGTTGTGTATTAATGGCTTTTTGTCAGCCCTGATTAATGATGTTGAG
>CAYGJQ010000113.1:0-1041 GCA_964350285.1 uncultured Candidatus Peribacteria bacterium
CAAGATATTCGGGTGGCATCTAGTCACTTTGAAGAAAACCGAATTCCCCATCGACCAGAATTTCGCGCGATGATGACTCATGTTTTGAATGAAATACTAGACCTACCAGAAACCCCTAAATGTCTTGATATCGGGAGTGGTGCTTCGGGAGAAATGGTGAGAGAATTCATGCCGGAAGAACTGAGGCCTTGCTTTATCCAAACTGATATTAATCCAGATGCTGTTAGGCATAATAGAGCTAGAGGGGGCATGGCCGTACTTGAGGCTAGCTATCATGATCTAAGTCAGCTGCCAGATGCTGGAAAATATGATTTG
Source organism: uncultured Candidatus Peribacteria bacterium (assembly GCA_964350285.1). Lineage (GTDB taxonomy): Bacteria > Patescibacteriota > Gracilibacteria > UBA1369 > CAYGJQ01 > CAYGJQ01. Next base: position 316 of record CAYGJQ010000113.1, read on the forward strand.
GTTACTGGCTTGTCTACTCTTGATTCAACTATTTTCCCAGAGGGGGTAATTGAAGAAATTAGAAATGCGCTAAAAATTGGCGGTTACTTTGTGCATATGCAAGACGTTTTGCCATCGCCAGAAGTTGTGATGCATATTGCCGATAGCCAGCTTAAAGGAGGATTTAGAATGTATCAGGCGGATCCAGTTGAAAAAATGGTTTTAATGGTAGAAAGAAAAATCAAGTCAAGTAATGATGCTGAGTTGATGCAAGGCTGGCTCAATGACATGCAGAACCTTGAACCAACTCCGCTAGCTAAAATCCCTTATGGAATTCCTGTTGATGCGATAGATGTGTTAAGAGATCAGCTGGACAGGTCTGTTGCCAACACACCGGGAATGGATATGCTTTTTAATAACTGGATATCTGCTTATCGAGAATTTGATGGCAATGAGGAAGTGCCGGTAGCAGAGCTGGATAAAAGGCTAAAGAAAATGTTGAAAATGCCAATGAATAGCCAAACAGCAACTGCAATTGGAAACTTGATCGCGGAAAGAAATAAACATTTACGGCACTATTGGGGCAACTCACGAGTAAATATTACTAATCCACACTTCCAATTCAAAGACCGCTTCGGAGCTTCTGCCGTAGTGACAGTGGCACAGAAAGTAGCGTAAATTATGTCTCTATTAGCGCAGCCCACCGGAGCCAAAAGCGAGGATGGGCGAGCAGGGGCCCCCGCAAAT
>CAYGJQ010000113.1:1141-5202 GCA_964350285.1 uncultured Candidatus Peribacteria bacterium
GCAGGATTCGTAGTGTCGAAGGTTTGGCTCGACGTGGTGGGCAATAGTGGATTCGCGCATTGCGTACTTGCTGATCCGATTCATGCTTCGCATTCATCGCAGCATCAAGCAAACCACTGACCTCTTCGATGTCACCGAAGCACTGCTTTTTAAATTAGCTTCGCGACTGGCAAAGCCAGATCGCTACGCGCTCGCAGCGTTGCTCGCGTTAGAGTGCATGATTCTACAAGCGCAGCCCACCGGAGCCAAAAGCGAGGATGGGCGAGCAGGGGCCCCCGCAAATTTCTAATTTGTGGGGTGGAGGAGCACCGAACCGTAGACCGAAGAAGCCTGCGAAGCAGGATTCGTAGTGTCGAAGGTTTGGCTCGACGTGGTGGGCAATAGTGGATTCGAACCACTGACCTCTTCGATGTCACCGAAGCACTCTAACCAGCTGAGCTAATTGCCCGTGTCCATGGCTCGATTGAGCCATGGGAATGTTATCATTTATTTTTTTTGTGGCAAGGGATTAGTTTGTGGGGACTGGAAGTTCTTCAGCTTTTGGAACGAGATAGATGGTGCGAGCTTGGGGAATGACGTGACAATCGGTCTGTTCGAGTTTGATGGTTTCGGTGTGAGTTGTGTAATCTGGATGTTTGATGGTGACTTCGTAATAACCTCCGCCCTCAACTAAACCACTGTACTGGCCGTTGTTGCCGCCAATGGTACCGGAGCTATTGTCGGTTGTAATGGTGGCGCCGGAAACTGGGTTACCTGCAATATCATAAAGATTAATAGTTAGTCCGGTGATGGCGATGGTGGTGCAGAGGTATGGTTCTTCTTGGAGTGGGCGTTTAACAACATTTTCGGCGAAGCGATCGAGCATGACACTGAGTTCGGCACGAGTAACGTTGTTGTTTGGCTTGAAAGAACCGTCTTCGTAGCCTTTGATAATCTGGTGGTATTGCATTTTATTGACTGATGAGGCGTACCAACTAGCAAAACTGCCTTGGTCAGAAAAATTAAAATCAGAGGCAGCAAGGGCGGTGAAGGAGGTTGCGGCGAAGATGCCTAGAGTGAAAATGACTTTCTTCATGGCTGTGAAGTTAAAGGTTATTGCTTTTTATAACAGTCTTTTGATGGAGAAATTACAAGGAGTTCATAAAAATTTCATAAAAAATTTCGAAAAATTTCATTTTTAACCTGTATACTCCCCGCGTCGCTTGCCCGAGAGCTTTCGCTCCAAATTCTTCTGGTGAAGACTTTTCCGTTGTCGTCTCGGCCTCTCCTTTCCCCAAAAATTGCTACGCAATTCCCGGGGGCCCCTGCTCGGTCATCCTCGACCCGCATTGCGAGTCTCCGGTGCCCTGCGCTGTTTATAAAAATGGACTTCATAAATATTTTATTATTTTTTAGAAAAATTTCATTTTTAAACTGTATACTCCCCCAAGTAGGGCGGGTGGCATAGGTGGAGGGTTAGTACGTAGTTTCCTTTCAAACCCCATTTCATCTTTTTTCATAAAAAATTTCGAAAAATTTCATTTTTGGTTGCTAGGATTTGAGTATGAATTTTTTGCCGCTAAAAAATCTTGGTCTCCGAATTCTTGAATTTTTCTTTCCCTGTTTCTGTGTTGGCTGTGGGAAGGTTGGAGGTTATTGCTGTTTGAAGTGTGAGAAGTCGATAATGCTTAAATATCACTTTGTGGGCTTTGAGGATGAACCAGAAATTTCCAGCTTGGATGGACTGGTGGTCATGGCAAAGTATGAAGGTGTTTTGAAAAAACTGATCCATGCTTTTAAATATCAGTTCATCAAATCAATCGGTGGAAAGCTGAGTTTATTGATGGCGAAAAACTTGAATATCAGTGGAGAGTCGATGCTGACTTTTGTGCCTCTGCACAGTGAAAAAGAGAAATATCGGGGATTCAATCAGGCTAAAGTCTTGGCGGAAGGTGTGAGTGAAATTACCGGTATTGAGTGTCGGTCTGTTTTGTTGCGGCTTGAGAAAGCGGCAACTCAATCGTTGTTGGAAAGGAAAGAGCGACTAAAGAATGTTGAGGGGATCTATGCGCTTGATGGAGAGTGGGATTTGAATAGGCGAGATATTATTTTGGTGGATGATGTTGCAACAACGGGAGCGACGTTGAATGCTTGCGCGAAAGTGCTGAAACAAGTTGGGGCGCGGCAGGTGATAGGACTGGTGTTGGCGCGGTCGGATTAGGAATGTATGATCGGTGATGCTATTGGCATGTAATTAGAATAATGAAAATTGCGATTGATGCATCGAGATATAATACCGAGAACCCAACTGGGGTGGAGCGTTATTGCTGTGAAATTATCAATGGTCTATTGAAGTACTATTGGCAGCAGAAAGACTTTCAACTTCTTCTTTATAGCCCGCGGGAGTTTGATGTTGAAGGGGCTGGGAGTGTGCGATTCAAGAAAAGAGTGATTCCGTTTAAAAGACTATGGACCCAGGTTCGATTGTCTTGGGCGATGCTGACTGAACGACCAGAAGTATTATTCGTGCCGGGGCATGTCTTACCGTTGATTCATCCGAAACACTCGATTGTGACAATTCATGATGTAGCCTTCTGTCGTTATCCAAAAGCCTATAAAAAAATTCAACGATGGTATTTAAATTGGAGTACGCGCTTTGCGGTGAAACATGCGGAACGGATTATTGTCCCCAGCCAAGCCGTGAAGAATGATTTGGCGAAGTTTTATAAATGTAAAAGAGGGAAGGTAGTGGTGGTGCATCATGGCTGTGAAGATAAAAAGACTGATTTGGATGGTGCGGATATTGCAAATATGGATGACTTTTTCGAACGTTATCAATTCAATCCAGAGAAAAATAAATACATGCTGTTTATTGGTCGACTGGAGAAGAAAAAGAATATTGAGCGAATGATTGAAGCATTCATGAAATTTAGTTCGCATCACCCTTCTTGGAAACTGGTGTTAGCAGGAAAACCGGGCCATGGGTTTAAGTCGATTCAGAAAATGTTTTTCAAAAAGAAACTGGCGGACAAAGTAATCATGCCGGGATATATCACGGATTTAGAGCGACAGTTTTTATCAGAAAACTGTGAATTTTTTGTGTTTCCTTCACTGTACGAAGGATTTGGATTGCCATTGCTCTCCGCCTTTTATTACCAGAAACCGATTATTGTTTCCGACATCGGGGTCTTCAGGGAATTGGCTGAACAGGCGGCTTATTATGTAGATCCGCATAAGGTAGCTGAGATTTCACATGCGATGATGGAATTGGCAGCAAATCAGAAAATGAGAAAAATGCTGGTGGGCAAAGGTTGTGATCGTTTGAAGAAGTTTGGTTGGGAGGGGGCGGCAGAGAAAACTGGAGCGGTGATCGATGAAATGGTGAGAAAATTGGCTTAATGACTTTTAATTTTTGAGTATGGATAATAATAAAATTGCGAATATTTTTCGAGAGATCGCTGATATTCTAGAAATTAACGGAGAGAATGTTTTTCGAATTCGCTCTTATCGTCGGGCTTCGCAGATTGTAGAGAGTTTTCCGCATGATATGAAAGCTGTCGCGAAGAAAGGAGCCGATGAACTGCAATCGATCAAAGGGGTGGGGAAAGATTTGGCGGGGAAGATCATTGAGATTGTAGAAACTGGAGAATGTAAAATGCATCAGGATTTGTTGAAGTCGTTTAAGCCTGATTTACTCAAGATGTTACGAATTCGTGGGCTGGGACCGAAGAAAGTGCGGCTATTTTTATTGAATTTGGGCATTGATACGATTCCGAAATTAAAAGAAGCAGCGGAGAAAGGTGAATTGCAAAAACTCGATGGAATGGGAGCCAAGAGTGAAGCAGAAATCCTGAAGGCCTTGGCTGAGATGGAGAAGTTTAGTGGACGGATGCTGATTCATGAGGCAATGGGAACGGCTGAGGCCTACATTGATTACATGAAGAAATGTAAAGCTGTAGAGAGGATTGAATATGCAGGTAGTCTGCGACGAATGCAGGAGACGGTTGGTGATTTGGATATGTTGGTGATTGGGACAGATTATGAAAAAATTTTTGATCATTATGTGACTTATGAAGAGGTTG
>CAYGJQ010000114.1:0-5159 GCA_964350285.1 uncultured Candidatus Peribacteria bacterium
GGCCCAGTCTTTTTAATGATAGGTATGAGAATGTTCTCACAACTACTATCGCTCTTCGCGTGGTCGAGCTACGTTTACTGCGATGTTTCGTCCTTTGAGGTCGTACTCATTGAACTGTTCGATAGCAGCTTGTGCTTCTTCTTCAGTTTCGAAAGTAACGAAACCAAAACCTTTGGAGCGCCCAGAGAATTTGTCTTTGATAACGACAGCTTCTGTAACGTTACCAGCTTGAGCAAAGAGCTCTCTGAGTTCGTCGTCAGTAACGCTCCATTCAATGTTACCAACGAATAATTTATTAGCCATAAGAAAGAAAAAAGAAATAATATGGCAGTTTGCAGATGCAAACCGTCGCAAATATAGTATGAAAACGGCTTAATGTCCAGCTAAAATCGTCAACATCGGCTTTTTAATGTTCGCTCAATTAAAAGGGCGACCGTAATGGCAGCAAAGAGTGTGACAGCATAGGTGCCGAGAATCTGGAAAATGGTAAGGTTAAGCCGGCTGAACGCTCCTAGTAAAAATACTGAATACCAGGAAACTCCGGAGATTGCGCCCATAATAAAGCCGAGATGTCGGAGGTGGAGGAATTTTTCGATGATGTAGTGCTCACATTTGAAATTGAATTTCAGTAACTTAGGTAGGAGGAGTCGATGTAAGAGGAAACCGTTGATCATGATTACTGCGAAAATAATTGATTTGGCGATGAACTTCGGAGTGGACAGTAGCTCTTCTGGCTTAGCCCAAAACAGCATGACGCCACTAAATAGAGCAAGAAAAACGCCGACAGTTACAGCAGCAGACATGGTGTGGACAACTTCTTTCTCTTTTTTGTCGATCTTGAAGTCCTTGAGGAATGTTACTAGCAAAATGTCGGTGTAGGTGGCGCCGCCGAGCCCGATAACCATGGCGAAAAGATGGAGGATGAGCCAGATGTCACGGTAATTTTTGGCGATTTCTTGGAAGAATTCCATTGGGGGGCTTAAATTGATATCGTTGAATTGTAGCAGAAATAAGCCTTTTTGGGAATGGCAAAGTTCTTTAGAAGGAAACAGCCACACTGGAACAAGAGCAAGGGCGAAAGATTTTAGTCAACGATGTTGCGGCTGCGTCCTTTGTTTAGAGATTCGATCACATCGTTCAGTGCGTACTTAGCTAGATGTCTGATGTTGTGAATCTCAGCGGTCCCATGGCGGTGGAAGGATCGTCGCTGTTTGGAGCCGAAGCCTTTGCTGCCGTAGCTGGCAATGCCGATCAGCTCGCCGTACTTGTTGAAGACGCCTGATCCAGAGTCGCCCTGTTTGCCAAGGTTTGAGTTCTGGAAGACATCTCTCACAAGACCGTAGCGGCTAATCCTGTTGCTCTTTTTGCGGCCAGTGACTTTGCCAGTCACCTGCACGAAACCTCCGTTTTCGTGATAGATTTCGTGCATGTCGTCTCCTTTTTTAGGCGGTGGACCGAGGCAAATCAGCTGTCTTGCCGGTCCCCGACGACGGACTTTGATGATGGCCAGGTCTAGATTTAAGTTTTGACCGTGCAGGCTGAAGGTTAACTTTAGCTTTCTACCCCGAAAGTCTCGGGCATAGGAACGACTAAAGTCGATCTTCCACCCTTTTTCGTGCACCACATGTCCGGCGGTAAAGGCATAGCCGTTTGCGGTAACCAAGAGGGCATTTCCTCCCATTGTTTTGCGTTTGTTGCCTTTTTTGAGGGAGATGCTGAGCTGGAGAGAGATGTGCTTGATGTGGCGAACTTTTTTGTGTCCCATCAGTTTGGGCTGCTCGCAGTTCCTTGGGTGCTCGCCTCTCATTAAGCGGTAGAGCATATAGGTGGTGCAGAGTCGCTTGATGCCATTTTTAACTGGCCTTTTCAACTTTTTTAGTCCGTATTCGGGGCCGAAGAAGTTGTAGAGGCTCATGGCGATGATTTGGCGCGACCTCCAGCCGAAACTGCGGGCGTAACGCTTGCCGAATATTTGTCGACTCCAGCTTGGAGCGTCGCAAATTTCGGCGATCTTGGTGTTGATGCCTGTGGGGACCTTGTAGTCGGCCCTGGTTATTTTTACGGGTTCTTGGTCTTTCAGTCTCCTGATCCTTTCGATCAATGGCCCTGAGCCAAGCTTGTATAACAGAACGGATGTGACGATAACTACAACCAAGCCAACCGTAAAGATCGCGACGCTTAGTGAGCTGAGAATGCTAACTATCGCCTTGTCGAGGATCTTGAGGAGTTTCTCGTTGAGTTTTTTCACTGGTCTGTCTCCTTATTCCAGTGTGATTGTCAAAGTGCGGAAAGCCCGCTTCTAGATGAAGAGGATTTCTTTGCCCGGCGATTATAGTGGTAGTCTTGCTTTTGTCAAAGGGGGTGGAGCGGAACTGGTTGTGACTGAAACGTAAAGTGAAGTTGCCTTGGAGGTACGAGTTTAACGATGTTGGTTGTGATCAGTTTATTTAGTAGCTGACTCAATCATTTCTTCGACTTCGTGCTTGGCTTGTTCGAGGAGTTGGCGGGATTCGTGGAGGGCCTTGTTTGCCTCAATCATCCAGTTGTGAATTTTATTTATTTTGCTGTCTTCGAGTATTGGAATAACAATATTTGAAGTGTCTTCATCTTTTACTGTTGGGTAAGAGACTCCTGTGCATTGTCTTTCAAGTTGCAATCTTCCAATAATTGATCTTAGTACTACTTGAAGATAAAAGGGAGACACTAAATGTTGGTTAAAAACTGAAAAAGCCCCGCTGACAACAAAGTTGTCTTTCCATCCTTTAGGTACAATTCCAATTGCACCTCTTGTAGGTCGAACAGTTGACACTAGTAGACTATTACTTTGTCTCGCTTTTTTGGCCTTTGCCGGCAGCTCTTCGCCTCTTATTTGGTTGTAGGCCAATTCGCCGTTACTAACATTCACATCTCCTATTTCAATGTATTTATAGGTTTGATCTGGTGAGATGTTAACTTTTTCTTTAGATGGCTCTGATAGATCGCCTAGTTTTTTAAATTGTTTTGCATTACAAATTTTTTTTACTAGTTCTTCATACTTCGGCTGGTAGTATTCAGCATCGATGCGTTCGGTTTCAAATAGTTGGTTGAATTTGGTTTCGTAGCCCGCTTGCCATTCGGGGGCGAATTCTTCGAGGTCGAGTTCTTTTAGGAGGAGTTGTTCGGATTGGGCGTAGAGGGATTTGGAGGATTCTAGATTTAGCCATGAGCTGTCTACTAATTTGTTAATGTGTTTTTGAAAGTCACTTGGTAAGATTGGTATGAAAAACTCTTGCAACTCTTGAGCGTTGATATTTGCTTGGTTGACTGCGCGTCGTTTGTATCTATCAATTTGTTTTTGTCCGTACTTAGAGTTTAAAAAGATATTTAAAAACTGAGGTGTAACTAAATCGTTTTTTGTTTGTAGCCTTATTAAATATGATGCAAATACAGCATCTAAAGTAGGATCCTTAAATATCCCAGTTCTTCCTACAAATTCTTCCGAGTTTACTCTATTAAAGAAAACATCATTAACTTTACATTTAAAACGTTTGCGTTCATTTTCATTTACCTCAGAATATCTTGCATTATCCGCAACAAGAAAAGTGTGGGCAATGTCATCCATCTTAAACATTGTGACACCTTTTTTTTCATCATTCATTGAGAGTGAAAGTCCGTATTCACATTTTTTTAGGATGTCTCTTATTTTCAACCATTTGCCTGTGGTTGTATCAATTAAATATTGAGGTTGGTAAAATTGTGCGTCAACACGCATTGCCATTCCCAAGTCATTGATGCTTACAATTGCTACTTGTGCCATATTAAACAAAATCAAAGTTATTCTTTTTTGCAAACTCAATAAATTGGGCTGCAATCTCGTCTAAGTCAGTATCGTAAACATAAGCTCCGTGCTCGTCCTTCATAATGTTGTTGTTCTTATCGTATTTGAAAACATAGTCACCGCTGTTGTTTTTACCGGGCTTTTGACTAGTAGCCATGAAAATAGGATAGTTGCCGACGCTTTCTCTTTCTTTGTCGTCTTTCCATTTTTGGAGGAAAAGGACGCTGGTCTTGGTGCCGGTATGAGGCTTGAAAGTATTTCCATGTAGGCCAACTACTCCTAGCAGTCTTGCGCGCTTCATAATATAGCGGCGGATGTATTCTTGGTTGGTGTTGTTAAATACACCTTGTGGTAAGACGATTGCTAACCTTCCTCCTGGTCGGACAAGGTCGAGGTTTCTTTCGATGAAAAGAATATCGCGGGTCATTTTATTTTGGTGTTTGTTGGTGCGTTCAAAGTTTTTATCAAACTTAAAGCCAAGGTCATACTTGTTTAATAAAGTGCCTTTTACGGTTCCGGCAAACGGTGGGTTTGTGAGAACTATATCGAAGTCGAAATCTGTCATGTCCTTTTCGTTTTTAACGTTGAGATCGTAGTCGTCGAAGCGGTGTAGGAATTGCTTGAAGCGGGCTTTGGCCTCATTTGTCCATAGGCTGCTATCTAGTGAGTTTGCGTAAGTTACATTGGTTTTTCCATCGCCGGCAATCAGCATCATTGCTTTACCAATTTTCACACTTCTAGGGTCAAAGTCGATGGCGTATAGGTGTTGGTCGGCATACTCTTTTTGTTTTACTTCGGTGCGAGAACCATAATTCTCTTCGTTGATTTCATTTCGCCAAACATACTGCATGGCATGAAGTAAAAATCCGCAAGAGCCGGATGAAGGATCAACGATGTTTTCGTTGCTTTTAGGATTCAGCATTTTGACACACATATCAATCACGAAGCGAGGAGTGAAGTATTGGCCTTTCCCACCTTTTGCGTCTTGATTAATGAGGTGTTCGAAGGCATCATCAATTACTTGAAGGTTTGAACCGAAAAGGCGTTTCTTTTGTAAGAGTGATACGGCAGGAACAATGGCATTTTCTGGTATTTCGATTTCGTCTTTGTCTTTGAAAACGTCTCGCCATTGATGTTTAGCATCATTAAAAAGTTTGGCGATGTTATTTAGATTTTCTTTATTGGTGACTCCGGCAATTACGCGGAAGCGGCGGTTTTGGTTTGGTGGAGTTTCTAATTCGTCGTAGAGCTTTGCGTAAATTAGTTTAAAGATTTCGTCAAAGGGATTGACTCCGGCATTAGCAAGTACAGCGTTTTCTAGGTCAAGTACGAGTTGCTTTAA
>CAYGJQ010000115.1:0-5097 GCA_964350285.1 uncultured Candidatus Peribacteria bacterium
CCTCCTAGCCTCCTAGCCTCCTAGCCTCCTAGCCTCCTAGCCTCCTAGCTTCCTATGAAAAAACTCCTCATTACCGGTTCTACTGGTTTCATCGGCAATTTTCTCGCTGACTATTTCGCCAATCAGGGCTTACCCGTCGTTGGGATTGACGTTCGCCCTCATCCTTATAGTCATCCCATCCCCAACTTCACCTTTTACGAATGCGACGTTCGCAGCCAGGCAGAGCTAGAAAAAATCTTCCGTAAAGAAAAGCCCACTCACGTCATTCATCTTGCCTCCTCAATGGCCCCACTCCATGATCATCAAACCGAATACAATATCGACGTTGTCGGTTCCAAAAACATCATCAAACTCGCCAACGACACTCCGACCGTCCGCCAATTCATCAAGTTCAACTCCACCAGTATCTACGGTGCCGACAAATCAAATAAAGAATATTTCAACGAAGAAGACGTAGTTCATCCCCGCAATTACCAGCGTGCCATCGCTGAAAAGGAAGTCGAGGAGTTTTGTCAGCAATTTCCAAAACGTGATGATTTGAAACTAGTCATCCTCCGTCTCTGCACTGTGGTGGGCCCCAGTTATCATGCTCCCGGTGGCCTAGTCAGCAATTTTTCCCATGCCTCGTTCGCCATCCAAGTCGGCTTCATCCCTAATTCTTACCAGTTCCTCTACGAAGATGACGTCAAGAAAATCACCGAACTCATCATCAAAGACCGCGAAATCGAAGGCACCTACAACCTGACCAACACCGATAAAGTCACCGTCCAACAACTCGCTGCCCAGCAAAAAAAGCGCGTCTTCTACCTTCCACTTTGGTTGCTCAAACTGATTTTCGGTTTCTGCTGGCTTTTCCGTATCAAAGCTCTCAAGCCATCAATGGCCAAACTCGTTGCCTTCCCAATCGTCGCCTCACCGCAAAAACTCTTCACCCGCTACAAATACCAGCCAATGTACAATAGCGCCCGGGCTTTTGAAGTCACAGTAAAAGAAAGGCGTGAGAAAAACGTACTCTGATCAGGGCCAGGATGGGGGAGCAAAAGAAAACCTGATCAGAGCACTGGTTGATGTAAAAAAAATTTGTGTGTGGAGCGGAAAGGGTTAGTTGCTTCGACGACCAGCGGCACCTTGGCGCTGCTGGAAACGGCGGATGCGGGATCGGAGGCGTTGAGCATAACGCCTCAAGGCGACCAGTGCCTTTCTAGTCAGGGCCACGTTCACATGCTCGTATTTCAGAGTATGTTGCAGTCGGCCATTGACCCAGAGTTTACCCACGCAAAAGGCGTGGGAGGCATCACGTCCCCACCAGAAGTTAGTCCGCCAGTTAGCAACCCATAGGCCTTTCGGACCGATGGTGCCACGGGCTACTCTCGTGCGGGGCTTGCCTTTGTATTCCGCCACTGATCCATTCTTTTTCGAGATCTTGATATACCGCGCTCGACAGCTCGTCCGGAGCTTATAGCGGGTTCCTTCGCTAGCCGACACGTGAGCGTGGACCTTTTTGCCGAAACCACTTCGGCTTTTCAGGTCTTTGCCCAAGGTCAACTTGGAATCCGCTTGAGCGGTTTGGGGGTTGCAGAAAAGGGAGAGAGCGGACAGCGCCATCACGACGCAGATAGTATGCTTCATCTGTTTTCTCCATTGCCCCACACACATTATTTCAAACATCGGATCCTCCCAGCCTTAGCTTGCCTACAAACGAGGTAGGTAGCCCTTTTGCTAAAGGAGGGCGGAACTCTAGCACTTGTCATTGTTTTGTCAATAGCTCATCTAAAAGTCGTTCATCAAAAGCCTCAATTTGCATTTCCGCTCAAAAACTTGAATAATTGACGACAATTAACCCGAAAATATGACTCCAGACAAACTTTGGTACATCAAACAAATCAATCTTTTCGAAGGAATCAAAGATCAAGATATCATGGCGATTGCGGAGAAAATGGTCGAAAAGAAGTGCACCAAAAAGGAAATCCTCTACACTCCATTCGAAGTTACAAATTCCGTTTACATCCTCAAACAAGGAGAAGTAACCCTCTACAATTCACACCTGGGAAAGCGACTAATCATCGACGTTCTCGGCCCCGGATCAATCTTTGGCAACATCACTTTCCAGCCGGAACAACACACCCATTTCGCCGAAGTTACCGAAGACGCTTATATGTGTATTTTCCCAATGGAAGACTTCATGAAGATCGTCCAAGCCAAGCCAGAAATCACCTTCCAGCTCCTCAACATCATGTCTCAACGCCTCCGCGACTACGAAAACCGCATGAAAGGCGGACTTTATGACGCCAAGGAAAAAATTATCCACACTTTAGAAATGATGAAACAAAAACGCGAAAAAGGACTTCTCAGTAAATTATTCCCCAATAGCAGTCGCGTAACTCATCAAAAAATTTCCCACCACACCGGCCTTTCCCGTGAAACCGTCACCCGCGCCATCACCGACCTCAAAAAAGAAGGCCGCATCATCGAAACGGACAATGGTTTAACCATTAACCAAGAGGCCTAAGTAGCTCAATCATCATTTAGCCCTGATCAGATTTTGTGATTCAGGGCTTTTTCGATTTACCCGCTCATGACAAAGAGCTCAAATCATGGTAAAATAGCTGGAAATAAAAACCAAAAATGGCTTTAAATTTATTAGTTCTCATTATTGGCTTAATCGTTCTGGTGAAAGGCGCCGACTTCTTTGTCCAGGCCGCATCAAAGATTGCTAAGGAATTTGGAATTTCTGAGTTTGTGATTGGGCTGACACTAGTTGCCGTCGGCACATCGATTCCCGAATTGGCTTCTTCAATTTCAGCCGTCAGCAAGCAGGAACCAGGGCTGATTGTCGGTAATATCATTGGTTCAAATAGTGCTAATATTGGCTTAATTATTGGTCTGTCAGCTTCGCTTTACACTCTCAAAGTATCACCAGAAATGCTTCGTCGTGATGGTTACATCATGTTATTTGTCAGCTTCATTTTCTATCTGTTTTTAGCTAACGGCTATCTCTCACAGATTGAGGCTGTAATCCTTTTATTCATCTACATTTCCTATCTGTTTTACCTCTTTGAGAAGAGTGAAAAGATTAAACAAACTAATTTTTTTCAGGACTTCATTTTTTACACCGCCAAGGTTGAATATCGAAAAACAATTTTCACGCGACTGATCAGTTTTTTCAAACATCCTTTCGCCATTTTCGGCCATCAGAGCGAGTCTCGGGCCAACTACCGCGTAGTTGCCAAGGAGGGGATTGTCCTCTTAATCAGCGGTGCTGCGATCATCTACGGAGCGGATTTACTTATTTCTAAAGCCATCTTCTTTGCCGAACTCTATCAAGTACCCTCAAATATCATTGGGGTTACTCTGATCGCTGTCGGCACCTCCTTGCCAGAAGTATCAGTATCGCTATCCGCAGCCAAACGTGGCCTGGGGACCATTGCCATCGGTAACGTCCTCGGCTCAAACATTGCCAATCTCCTGCTCATCGGCGGGGTTTCAGCATCGATCATGCCAATTGCAATTGATCAATCAACCATCCAGGTCAACGCTCCAGCAATGCTCATCCTCAGCATTCTGTATTTAATTTTCATCCGTAGTGGGTGGAGCATCAGGCGCTACGAAGGTGCAATTTTACTTTTGATCTACGCCGCATTTATAATTACTACATTAAGTATCAATATTTAGTATGAAAACCACTAGAGAAGTTGTTCGCGTTAATGGAAAACTAAAGGAAATCGTCACTCTTCAAGACGAGACCGGAAAGATTATCCATAAAATTGTCTCGCCGTTAATGGTGGAGTTTTATTTTCGCGATGTGCTTCAGGTAATTATTGGTGCGACGATTCTCGCGATCCCTGTGGCGTTCACTGAAGAAACATGGCGTTTGGGCGAAAAGCTCCAGTTGGTCAATATTTCTGCTCTCGGAGTCTTATCGGTAATTTTTATCGCTCTCTTCGTCTACTACAACTACTACCAAGAACGCCTCCACGATCATAAGCTTGAATTCGCCAAACGGGTGATCTCTACTTACGTTCTGTCTTTGCTAGTGGTTGCGTTGATTCTCACTCTGATCGATCAAGCCCCCTGGGCCACCAACTTCACCATTGCTCTGAAGCGGAGTGTGATTATTGCTTTTCCCGCTTCACTGAGTGCTGCCGTCGCCGACATCCTTCGCTAGATCCGGCTGTGATCAATATCACAGCTCAATCTCACGCCAAGCGTTAAGCTGTTTTTAATAACGTTTAACATTCATTTATGAATCTTCCGAAGTTAATCACAATTTCCATGGTTTCCCTGATTGCGCTTTTTGCCGCCGGTTGCATCCCCAACCCTGATGCCAACACTGTAGACAATCGCGTCCATACCAATCCGACAAATGATTCAATGCAACCAGATGAAACCACTCCAGCTGCCAGCGAAACCACCAATCAGTATATTGAATCCGCCAATGCCGATTACAGTTTAATTGGCAAAGAACCAGTAACACTTTTCTTCCATGCGACCTGGTGTCCTACCTGCAAGCGAATGAAAAAAGACATCAAAGCTGATCTCAGTAATTTCCCTGCCAACACCAAGATTATCGAGGCAGATTACGACACTGCCACCGACCTCAAACAAAAATACGGGGTCACTGCTCAAACCACTTTTGTCGTACTTGACGCCAATGGCAACGTTGTCGACAAGGCGACAGTCCCATCTCTAGATTGGCTGAAATCAACAATCGAAACTTCCACTGCTAGCTAGTCAGTTTTCAATTAGCATAAAACGGTCGATCACCAAGTCGGCCGTTTTTTTATTCTTTATCCTTGCTTGACTAATTTGAAAAATTATTTCATAATAATGGTAGCTAATTTAGCCAAAACCAAAATAAAATGCAAAAAACAGCCAATTCTAGTTTTCATAAAACTATCTTTGTCCTACTAGGTATTTTCCTATTAGCAATTTTTGGTGTCATTCTCACCAGCAGCGGTCGTCTCCAAGGCGCTGCAAACAACGTTTTTGTCGCCCAATCTGCTACCATTCCTAGCTGGGCGGAAGATCGCGTATTAACGAATGGCGACCAGTTAGAATTTAATCTCGATTTCGACAGTCATTACGTGAAGATAGTTC
>CAYGJQ010000116.1:0-5061 GCA_964350285.1 uncultured Candidatus Peribacteria bacterium
ATCAAACCGGCCGTTTTAGCTTCGATTTTTAGCTCGAGAATGCGGAAGAGATTCATTACTTCTTTCGGCATTTTCCCGTGCTCCTGGATGAGATCTTCATGAAGTTCGCGGAGATAGTCGTGATTATTTGCTGAGGCTAGACGCTGATAGGCGTTGATCTTTTCTTTAGAATTGACGATATATGAATCCGGAATAAAGCTTGGGAGAGGCAATTCGATAGCTACTTCTGGCTCCTCTTCACCATCCTTAACCATTCGACCAGCCTCAAGATCTTCAACAGCCTTGTTCAGCATGCGAATGAAATGACTAACCCCAACAACGTTAATGGTGCCGTGCTGACTAGCCCCAAGAATATCACCCACCCCGCGAATCTCGAGATCCTTCATGGCAATCTGGAAGCCACTTCCGAGCTCACTAGCTTCAACGATGGCGCGGAGGCGTTTTTTAGCATCGAGCTTGAGTCGCTGCCCCTGATAAAGGAAATAAGCATAGGCTTGCTGCTTGCCACGACCAACTCGTCCTCGGAGCTGATAAAGCTGGGCAAGGCCGAATTTCTCGGCATTATTAACGATGAGAGTATTGGCGTTGGCGAGGTCGATGCCGTTTTCGATGATGGTTGAAGAGACGAGGACGTCGAATTGATGCTCTTTGAAGGCGATGATCCGATCTTCGAGGTCTCCACTACCCAACTTACCGTGGGCAACGCCAAATTTGGCTTCTGGCACGAGGGCGCGGAGTTTTTGAGCCATACTATCGATGGTTTGAACACGGTTGTGGAGGAAGTAGACCTGTCCGCCGCGTTCGATTTCGCGCATGATAGCTTCACGGATAAGACCATTAGAAAAACGACGGACCTCAGTGATTACGGGAAGCCTACCTGGAGGCGGAGTATTAATAATGGAAACGTCACGGAGTTTATTGAGACAAATGTTTAGTGTGCGAGGAATTGGCGTGGCGGTAAGAGTAAGGATATCTACTTCGGCCCGCATTGATTTGAAGTGCTCCTTTTGCTTTACCCCAAAACGTTGCTCTTCATCGATCACCAAGAGACCAAGATTTTTAAAACTGACATCGGGCTGGAGGAGGCGGTGAGTTCCGACGATAATGTCGATCTCACCTTTATCGAGCTTTTCGAGAATTTGCTTTTGCTCTTTGGCGGTGCGGAAACGACTAAGCATTTCAACACGAATGTGAAACTGATTCATTCGCTTAGTGAAAGAGCGATAGTGCTGATCAGCCAAGATGGTGATCGGAGAGATGACAGCGACTTGTTTTCCGCTTTGAACAGCTTTAAACGCAGCACGCATAGCAACCTCAGTCTTACCAAAACCAACGTCGCCACAGACGAGACGATCCATTGGAAGCTTTCTTTCCATGTCTTTTTTGACGTCGTTGATGGCCTTCAGCTGACCGGGGGTTTCTTCGTAAGGGAAGGTGGCTTCAAATTTAGTTTGATCAGAGCTGTCATCTTTGTATTTGTGACCAGTTGCTTGCTTGCGGCGGGCGTAGATCTCTAGAAGTTCTTTGGCAATTTTCTGGGCTTCTTTCTTAACTTTAGTAGTGATAGTACTCCATTCGGCGGAACCGAGACGGGTAAGTTTTGGCATTGTGTCTTCGGCGCCGATGTATTTATTCACCTTGTCGGCTTGGTCGATGGGGACGAATAGTTTGTCGTTTTCAGCATAGGCGAGCTTGAGGTATTCGCGGGTAACGTCGTCGATGGTCTTTTTGTCGAGCCCCATAAACATGGCAATACCGTGATCGGAATGAACGACGTAATCACCTTCCTTGAGGCCGGTAAGGAAATCGAGGTAAACCTTGCGGTTGAAATTTTTCTTGGTTTCTTCACGAACGCTGGAGATATCGCGGTCGGTGATTAAGGCTAATTTGAGCTCGGAGTTTTGGAAGGCCGGGGGGAAAACGGCGTCTTTGTCGACTTCGATCAAGAAAATATGCGCCTTATCGGATTTAACTGTGCCGAATTCGGTTTCGTACTGAAGATTATATTCTTCGAGAATATTTTTGAGTTCGTCGAAATTCTTAGTGAAAAGCATCACGCGCCACTTGTTCATGTATTTGTTGCGGAGGTCATTAGTGAGATCGTAGGCGCTGCGAAACTTGAGAACGGAAAGAAAATTAAGGTGAACGTGAGCAGTAGTGTCTTCGTTGAAGGCGGTCATTACCAAGGACGGTGTGCGCTCATAAACTTGATCCATCATGTCGTTCCAAGGATTGTAATACTCGTCGGTAATATCGAGCTCGTCCTCTACTACCAGAGCCTTGTCGTTAAGAAGATTAAAAGCGTTGGTTTGCCCTTCGGTAACAAAGGGGTAGAGCTGAGCCGCAGACAGAGATTGGGCATAAGATTCGTCCTCGAGGTCATACTCGATGATGTCGGAAACCTTATCGAAATCGAGATCGATGCGGATGGGACGCTCGGCATTGAATGGATAGACACTGATAACATTACCGGCTTTGTTGTATTCCCCTTTTCGAAGGTAACGATCTTCGGAAAGCTCGTAACCGGCTGAGAGCAGAGCCTCGATAAGCTCAATGGCATTTAAATCTTCGCCCTTTTTGAGATGAACACTGCCGTTGTTGATGTCGCGGAGCGACGGCAAGTCCTCCATCATATACTGATAAGGGACCAAAATGATCTTTGAAGAACCATCTTGTGTGCGGGCGATGAATTCGAGAGTGTGGATGTAATTTTCCCGTAATTGCTCGGGAGTGATGAGTCCAATCTTAGTAGCGTGTTGACTGTAGGAGTAGACGGGGACGTCGGTCCAGAGCTTCAGAGTCTTAGCGTGCTCCTCTTGGTCGGCAGCATCGTTGACTATCCAGACCACGACATTGGTGTCGGTCTTATGCTGAATTAATTCAGCAATGACAAAGGCCTTAGAGGAGACGTTACCAACCCCAGAGAGTGTAACCTTTTTACTTTTATTACATGTCGCCAAAAGAGCCTGGTTCTGAGGCTCATTAAAATGGCTGATTAAATTTCCGATGTCCTTCAATTTGGGCGGTTGTTTACTGCCTTAGTTATTAGTCTTTAAAGGCATTATAAGGTAAAGGTAGTTTTCGTCTTTATTTGATTTAATGACCGCAGGAGCGTCTTTATCGATGAGCTCGATAGCTACGTCTGATTCACCAAGAGTATTAAGAACGTCGAGGAGATATTGGGCGTTGAGGGAAATCTTGTTCTCATCGCCATCGACTTTCACAGGAATTTCGGCCTTTTCTTCACCAACACGTGTTTCGTCGGTATGGACCATTAGCTTCCCATCGTTATTCACAACGAGGCGCATACTGTGATTGTTTTCGCGGGAGAAAAGACTAGCACGTCGCATGGCAACTGACAAGCTGCCAACCTTAGATTCGATACGAGTCTTGTGTTCGCGGGGGATGATCTGAGTGTAGTCGGGGAATTTGCCTTCGATAAGCCGAGAAATAATACGGGCCTTACCAACGATGAAAAGGATTTGATTCTCTGAGAAGTGAATTTCGACATCAGCGTTTTCGTCTTTTTCAATAATCTTACCAAGCTCAGAAATTGTGCGAGCTGGGACGATATATTTCTCTTCAAAATCGGCACCGCTAGCGAGGTCGATCTTCTTTTCTGCCAAACGGAAACTATCAGTCCCAACCAAGGTGAGACTCTTTTTATCGATATTAAAGAGGATGCCAGATAATGCTGGGCGAGCGGTGTTTACTGCCGCCGCAAAACAAGTTTGATTGATCGCGTCAGTGAGAGCCTTAGCAGACATCTTCAACGTGTGATCAGCTTTAACTTCAGGAATAAGCGGGAACTCGTCGGCGGTAATACCCTTGATTTTAGTGTTTGAAGATGGAGATTCGACGTGGAGCTCGAGATTTTCAGTAACTTCTAGATCAACGGTGTCGTCGGAGAGAAGTGCGATATAGCTGCTAAAAAGTCGAGCCGGGATAGTGATTGATCCGGGCTTTTTGACTTCGGCGTCGATATTAAAAGTAATTGCTAATTCAAGGTTAGTAGCGGAGAAATGGAGTTTTTTCTCTTCAGCTTTGAGGAGGATATTATTGAGAACCGGCAAAGTATTGTTATTGTTCACTGCCTTATTCACAATATTAAGCGCATTGAGAAGATCTTGTTGGGAGCAGGTAACTTTCATCATGAGGTGGTTAAATTAAGAGACACAAAACTGGGAGACGAAAAAAGACGTCTTTAATGCGAACGAAATAATTTCACTATGCGATTAGCGCTTTAATAGCGCCGAATTAGTGAGTAATATATAGATGATCGAGTTTGACTACGCAATAGTTTTTTGGAAAAGGATGTTGACCAAATGCTGTCTTCAGTACGTATTTGACTTTAGGAGTTTTTTTTACCTATAATTAAAGCCTGATTTATTTGTAATACAAAATCCCATAGCTAAACGGCTGAGAATTAATAAGAAGATTACGGCGCCCCAAGTACGTTTGATTGGGGACGATGGCGAACAACTTGGAGTGAAAAGCTTGGACGAGGCTTTGTCCTTGGCTCAAGAAAAATCACTGGATCTGGCAGAGGTAGCTCCGAATGCCGATCCGCCGGTTTGTAAAATTTTGGATTATGGAAAATATCAGTATCATCAGAAAAAAGTAGAACAAAAACATCGTCGACAACAGAAGCAGACTGAAGTAAAAGGGGTGCGGGTTGGATTTCGGACTAATGAACATGACATTGAAACTAAAGCACGACAAGCGCGACGGTTTTTGAAACAGCGAAATATGGTAAAAGTAACTTTGGTGTTCCGTGGGCGTGAAGCACAACATATGGATTTGGCGAAAGACAAACTCCGACATTTTGCTTCTGTCTTGGAAGATATTGCAACGATTGAGGCGGAACCGAAACGACAAGGGAATACTTTGTTTATGTTGTTGGCCCCGATTAAATGACGTCGATCCGAACCTTCTGCACTACGAATCCTGCTGTGCAGGCTTCTTCGGCTTACGGTTCGGTGCTCCTCTTCCCCAAAAATTGCTTTGCAATTCCCGGGGGCCCCTGCTCGGTCATCCTCGCCTGCGGCTCCGGTGCCCTGC
>CAYGJQ010000117.1:0-2196 GCA_964350285.1 uncultured Candidatus Peribacteria bacterium
CCATCCCCCTGCCACCACCCAAAGGGTAGCAAAAAGATATGACGAAAAAATAAAGTTTTTATGAAAAAAGATGAAATCTGCTGTTTATAGCATTTAAGCCCCCCCCCATGTCCTTCCTCCAAGACCTCTTCTCTCCCACCGAAAAGCTCACCCGCATGAACGCCCTCGATTACGCCTCCAACCCTTTTTACGAACTCTACCTCCGGCTCACTGGCTATCCATTTTCCATTGTCGTTCCCATCTTCCTTTCAGTGGTTTTCTTAATCATCGCCTGGCTGATCACAAACCGCTGGCTTAAAAAAAGCCACCCCCAACGTTTCTTCTGGCATTACATCGCTACTCATATAGCATTTGCTGTAATTTTCATCATCTTCTCAATTGCCTGGGGCTTATTAATCCAGCACATTTCACTTTTCTGGTCTGTCGGCTTCACTTTTTACGGCGCCCAGGTCATCATGCCTATCTTCCTGCTAGTTGCCTCTGCCCTTGCTGGCTTTACTAATCTCAAGTGGCGACCGGTCAAAGATTTTCGTAATCTCTTGCCCAGTCTCAAGATCCTCGGTGTTTGCTTGGCTACAATCATCCTGTCTGTCAGTTATTACGCCTTCTTTATCGAGCCGTTTGATATCGAAGTAACTCATCACCAGATCAGTTTTAAAGACGAGGAGCTCAAACTCCGTATCGTCCACCTCACGGATATCCAGACCGATCGCCTCAGTAGTCGGGAAGAAGAGGTGATTGAACAGGTTAACGACCTTGAGCCCGACATCATCGTTCTCACTGGTGATTATTTTAACGGCGGACAAAATACCCACCCCAACGGTTTCGCCTCTGCCCGTCATCTCCTCAAAAACATCAAAGCCAAATACGGCATCTTCGCCGTTTCCTCTGATAGCAATCATTTCCGCGACCACGAGCCACTATTCAACGGTCTTCCCATCACTTTTCTCGAAAACAAGTCCGCAAAAATTAGCATTGATGGTGAAGATCTTCACATTATCGGTGTCAGCCGCCGATTCCCCGATATCGATCAGGCTTGGGAACAAGTGCCAACCGACGCCAATACCCTTCTGCTTTACCACGGTCCCGAAATCTTCTTCGCCACTGAGCTAGCTAAATATCAGCCTGATCTCCTTCTAGTTGGCCACACTCACGGCGGTCAGATCGCACTGCCATTTATCGGTCCATTAACTTCTGCTACCCCTCACGGCCGCGAGTTTGCTAAAGGCTGGCACGAACGAAATAATATCAAAATGTATGTCAATCGTGGCATTGGCATGGAGGGTTGGTGGGCGCCCAAGATCCGTTTCCTCACCCGGCCAGAAATTGCAGTGATCGAGGCAAAGTAGGACGTCTGTTTACTTTCTTGCTCTTTACAAAGAGGTTTTTTCATTGTATAGTAGTATACTTTGGAAAATTTTAACTGTCTCCAAAAACAGCAACTCAAAAACAAAAATGTTCCCCAAAAATTCAATCATCAAAGCGCTATTAAATATTAATCCTGGCGAATGGCCCTCAATTGGCTTGGCTTGGGCGCTGCGTTTCTTTTTCCACACCGGCTTCATCATTAGCTGGAGTATTCTTACTGCCTTTTTTATCGCTCGATTCGGCATTGATTGGCTGCCGTTGCTTTTCATTATCAATGCCTTACTAATCACTTCCGGTACCTATTATTTTTCCAAACTAGTTCGTCATTTTTCCGCCATCCAACTGATGAATTTCACTGTCCTTACTGGTGCCATATTGCTCTTCATCGCTAGTCTTAGTCATAGTTTCAACAGTATCTTTTTTGTCTCATTACTGCTTCTCACACACGCCGTCTTCTTTGCCCAATTAGAAATTTCCATTTTCGGCTTTACCGAGGAATTATTCACCCCCCTCGAAGGGGAACGCGTCTTTCCAATTATCGAATCCGGTGAAATCATCGGTGGTATCGTTGGTGGTATTTTGATTAGTATTTTGGCTAACATTTTTCCCGCTCATCAGATTATCTACTTCCTCATCGTCTGTCTCTTCATCCTTGCCTGTTTTATCCGTTTCTATGCTAATGGTACGAAAGAACTCCCCCGGATCTATCACCGCAAGTCTCAGAAAGCCAATTCTTTCCGCGAACTCCAAAGCATCGCCAGTAAAATCCGCAAAACCGCTTTTCTCCGTCATATGTTTTTCATCGTCGGGATTTTCTGGGTCGTTTAC
>CAYGJQ010000117.1:2206-5022 GCA_964350285.1 uncultured Candidatus Peribacteria bacterium
GCATTTCATCACTGAAGACGTGCGCGCCACCGGTGTGGTAGGGGAATTACTCGAAGCTGAACTGACCCACAAGATCGGTACGCTGGAAGCAATTTTCCATAGTGCGGGGCTAATTATTCAGTTTTTTGTTGCCAGTCGGGTGATTAGTTCCCTTGGTATCGTTCGTAGTCTCGTAATCAATCCAATTTTTATGATTCTGAGCGCTTTTGCCACGATTTTGTCGCCCACCTTCATTGCTGCTGCTCTCCTCCGTAACAATCTCGAGATCGGTGGGGTGATTCACCTCAACTCCTACCACAATAGTTACTACGCCGTAAACCACTCCAGTCGGGGGCCAGTAAGAGAATTCCTCGAAGGGTACATCCGTCCCCTCGGTGCGATCGTCGGGATGACTGCAGTAGTTGGATTGCGCTTGATCGTGCCAATTCCTCAAGCAATCGATATCATCAATATTTTGATTATTATCTGCGGCGGTCTCACGCTTTATACTCTAATGTTCGCCCAAAAGTCTTACTCTCAATTAGCCCGCGCCAACCTTAAAGACAATCACTCCAGTTCTACCAAGCTCAGCGCCATTGAAATCTTGCTCCAAAAAGGGCATGCCGATGAATATCGCACTTTGGCCGTCAAAGACCTGATTGCTATCCTCAAAAGCAAAACTGAATCCACCGAAGTCAAAATCGCCGCTGTCGAAGCCTTGGCTGAATTGAAGGCCGCCAAATCTATCGCTGCAATCATCAAATATCTTTCACACGATTCTTACGAATTACGCAGCACTGCTGTCCGTGCACTCCAGTCATTCAATAGCGAGGACATCAATGGTCAAGTTGTCAACTACCTCAAACAACGAGTCCTCACCGAAACCCAGCGTCGCATTCGGGTAGCGATGATCCGCGTCTTGATCAAAGTTGATTCCCAAGACGCTGCTGCCTTCCTCGTCGAAGCTCTTAAATCCAATCCTGCTCACACCGCTGATTACATTTACTCCCTCGGGCTTCTGGCAGATCCGGCCCATAAGCGAGTTCTCTTTCAGTACCTCAATTCCACTGATCATTTCATCAGTGCCAACGCCTTAGTTGCTCTCTGGCAGTTTCCAGAAACTCACAAATCACTGGAGTCGAAATTCCAAAAAATTCTTCATCCCGCCGACAAAAAATCATTAGAAACGATGCTATTTGTCCTTGCTCGGATCCGCCATCCCGAAGCTGAAAAATATCTCCTGCCACAACTCAAAGCCCCCACTGAAACCATCCGCTTTCTTGCTGCTTACGCCCTGGCATCACGCAGCAACCCAGCAGCAGTAGTGCCATATGCCGATTTGCTTTGTAGTGCGAACGAAAAGATCCACGCTGAGGCTCACGAGCGTCTCAATAAACTCCCTCGATCCATCCGTCGTCAAATTTGGAAAACTGTAAATCAACATCTCTCTCAAGAAGTCCGCCAAGTGATCAAAGATGAAAAAGTTAAATTCCTCGAAGACCTTTCCCCTCAAGGGCTGCTCAAACTTCGTCATGCCTATGCTGTCGTTGATGATCACCAAGCTCTTGTGGATATCGACGATCTCCTATCGTAAAATAATCTTATGTTCGAATTTTTCTTTACCATCATCGACTTCTTCAGTCCCTACGCCAATTCTTTCGAGAAGCAGGTTGATAAGTATCTCTCAAGGCTCAGCGATAAGTCTTCCACTTACGAAACCGAGAAGCAGATCATCAAGCTAATGAAGCAAAATTTAGTAGTGCTTCAACTTTGGACCGAGCGTCGCTACAAAGGCTACCGCTACCTCCATAAACGCAAACGCCGCGAGCTCTACCAAAACGTTGAAGCAATCAAAAAGGACTTTCTCAAATTTTGTGAGGATAACCCCTTTGATATCAACGAAATTTATGCCGAGATCAAGCGTCACGGTATTTCGCCACATCGTTTCCAAGGGTTAGAAGACAAGCTCCAATACTTGGCTTGTATTATGCGCTACTTTGCACCGGAAGAAGGGAAGTTCGTCTACCGCGAATCATCAAATTTCGGCGGTCTCCTCTGCGACCCCGCCCACGACAAACTCATCGGTGACTGCAACCAGATCGTTACGCTCTATATTTATTTTTACGGACTCAAGTACGACCTCAAAGATTTGCGGATCAAAACCTACCCCGGCCACGTCGCTCTCCATTTCAATGGCATCGATATCGAGGCCACCAACGGCCAATTTGCGAGTTATCAAGAAAAAGGCCAAAAGGTACTCCCGATCCACGAGATCATGTCTGTTAATCTGCTCGACACTACTGATTCCTATTTCAAAACTCACCAGCTCCACCCCAAGGCCATCCTCGAATCCGCCAAACTCGCCTTTCTCATCAGCAGCAATCGCGATATCGTCGAAAACAATCTCAAGGCTGCCTACAGCCAAATCATCAATCACCTCACAAAGAACAATAAATTTGATCAAGCATTGACCTATGCTCAGCAGAGTAACAATTCTGACCTTATCCACCTAGTCGGCCATAACGCCGCTGTCCATTATCTTCAAAAGAACGAATTCACCACCGCTCGTAAATTCGCCATTCATTCCGACAAATCACCAGACCTCCAAAAATCCATCGACCACAACGAAGGCGTTGCTTACTTGAATAAAGGCGACTACCAAAAAGCCCTTACCATCTTCAAAAAACTCCACGACGCCGAACTAGTAAAACAATGCTACCTCGGCCTCTACTCCGAACTTCAAAAGAAACTCCGCCACGTCAAAACCATCGCCGATCTCAAAAAACAAAAGTCCACTCTCCTCAAACTCCAAGACTACGCCCAAAAATCCGGCGACT
>CAYGJQ010000118.1:0-3031 GCA_964350285.1 uncultured Candidatus Peribacteria bacterium
GTAGTGGCTGATGATTGTTGAGGGTTTCGGTGCCGCGGAGGGGTGTGCCGAGAAGGCCTTGGTTGATGGAGTATGATTTTGATGTCGTTGGGACTTCGAATCCTTTGTCTTGGAGGAATTTGATTTCGTCTTCTCTGGTGAGATTGTTGTCTCTGATGGGGGCGATGATTTCGCAATTTGGGATTAAGGCTTTGAGTCCGATTTCAAATCTGATTTGATCGTTGCCGCAGCCGGTCGATCCGTGAGCGAAGGTCGTGCTGTTTTCTTGTTGGGCAACTTTGGCAATTTCTTCCGCGATGACGATTCTTTCGGCGCCGACGCAGGCTGGGTAGACTCCGCCTTTGAGGTAATTTGCTTTGATGATGTAACTGGCGAAGTTTTGGTAGAGATTAGTGGTGGCGTTGATTGAGTAGTGTTTAACGGCGCCAAGTTTTTTGGCTTTGGCTTCGATGGTTTGTAGTTCGTCGGCTGTGAATCCACCGGTGTCGACGACAATAGTGGTGACTTCGTAACCTTGGTCGATGAGGTATGGGACGCAGAAGCTAGTGTCGAGGCCGCCGGAGAATGCGAGGAGGATTTTCATGGGGGGGAAGTTAGGAGCTAGGAATTAGGAAGTTAGGAGGCTGGGGTGTTTCGGCCTTTGGCCTCAGTTTTAATAGGAAGCTAGGAGCTAGGAATTAGGAGGCTAGGGACGGTTCGGCCTTTGGCCTCTTTTAGGTTTTAGTTTAGGAATAAAAAAAAAGGCTCTTGTTCTTTCATTGGGGTTAACCAAATGAAGGAACGAAAGCCTTGTTTCGTGGTACCATCCTTCTTCGTTCTTCTTTCACAAGAAGAACCTTTGCCAGTTCTCCACCGCGGGGGCGACAAACTGAGATGTATGGTGACGGACATCTGCCGGCGACGCCTACTTTTCTTCTGGTGATGAAGAATTTCTTCGGCTGCTACCTTGATTTGAGACGCGTTCATTGTGGTGGTGGGTATCGGGCTTGCACTATCCCCGACTCGCTGGACCTCCGGTCACAACTACTATTTCTCAGGTATTTTTTTAGATTTGCTAAAGAACGTTACTGCATTTTTAATTTATATTTTTGGTTGTGTCAAATTTTATTTTTTGTAACACCAACAGCTAGTAAGGTGGTCGATCACCAATCCAACCGCTTGCATATAGGCATAAATAATTGTTGATCCTACAAATGACATGCCGCGTTTTTTTAGGTCTTTGGAGATGGCGTCGCTTTCGGGGGTGGAGACTGGGACTTCTTTAAAAGTTTTAAAGGAGTTTTTGATTGGTTTGTGGTTTACGAAACTCCAAAGGTATTTGTCAAAAGATCCAAACTCTTTTTGAATTTCGATGAAGATGCGGGCGTTTTTGCGAGTGGAGTAGATTTTGAGTTTGTTGCGGATTATAGCTGGATTTTCGCGGAGTTTTTCTAGTTGGGCGTCGCTCATTTTGGCTACTTTTTGGACGTCAAAATTGTGGAAGGCTTTGCGGTATCCGTCGCGTTTTTTGAGGACGGTTTCCCAGCTGAGTCCGGCTTGGGCGCCTTCGAGAATTAGCATTTCAAAAAGTTTTTGGTCATCGTGAACGGGGATGCCCCATTCGTTGTCGTGGTAGTCGGCGTAGAAATCTTTGTTGTTGCCGAAGCAGCGGGTTTTGGTCATTTTGAGGTGATTAAGAGAGAGCAGCAGATCTGATTCTTACTCGGTTTGGTCAAGTAGTTCCTTTCGCAGGTGTTGTTTTTTAAACTTGCGATTTCCGATTTTGACGCACAGGACTATCGTTCCCATTGCGGTAAGAAAGATGTTGAATGGCCAGTACATATGGCTGTGATAGAAGTAGTGATGAACTACAACATATCCAGCGATAAGGTCGAGCCAAATGAAGATATAAAGTGCTTTCATAAACATGATGACTCCCCTTTCCCAGTCGGACAATGCATGAAATTTTTATATCGAGATCTGCTGCTGTTGGTGGGATTATAGCAGTTTTGGTGGCAGTTTTTTTTTGGTGATGTTGATATTGGTGGGTTTTGTCATTTTTGCAATTGATAATGTTTTGTCATCGATTGTTTGGCCGATAGAATTAGTGCTGAATGTATTCATTTTTTATGAATTGGAGGAACGGTGTTGTTTTGTGGCTTTGGGGGGTGATGATGATTTGGCCGTCTTTAGCGTTTGCCGGTTGGTATGATAATGATTGGGGCTACCGGGTGAAGATTACTTCAAGTGCTAGTCAAATTTCTGCGGCTGAGAGCGATATTCCTTTATATATAGATTTGACGAATATGCCGGCTGCTTTTTTTGCAAATGTGAAAAGTGATGGTTCAGATATTGTGGTGACTACTGCAGATGAAACGACGAAGGTTGATCATCAATTGGTGTCGATCGATACGACAGCAAAGACTGGTGAGTTGCACATTAAGGCGCCATCAATTTCTGAAAATGTGGGGACGGATTTTTATATTTATTATGGAAATGCGACGGCCAGCGATAGCAGTACTGCCAGTGTGTGGAATTCTTTTCGGGGAGTTTGGCATCTGGATGAGCCAACAGTGGCTGCATCATCGGTGAGGTTGGGGGCGGTGACTCAGGCGGCGATGGATGGTGGCGATGGATCTTGGGCGGTGCTTTATGGCTCTGATCCAATTACGACAAGCTTGAAAACTGCGGCCGATGAAGATCAGATCGGTGATGCAGAGCGGTTGCATACAACTGAACAAATGGGGTATTGGGTTTTTGGTTCAAATGCAGCATTTGATATTAAGGATAGTAGTGGGACGATTATCGGTGAAGTGGGTAAAATTTCTAATCTTACTTCGGCTCCGATGGCTGAAACTTTAAGGAATAGCTACACTGCGCCGATTGTGGTGACGACGCCTAATTTGGCTTCTGCTGCAGATGTGCCGGCGGTGGTGAGAATTAGCGGAACTACGGCAACGAGTTTTACGGCTTATTTGCAAAATCCTGGTGATCTTTCGGCGCCAAGTGCTCAGGATGTTTATTATATTGTTTTAGAAGCGGGAGCTTATAC
>CAYGJQ010000118.1:3041-3869 GCA_964350285.1 uncultured Candidatus Peribacteria bacterium
GAGAATCGTAGTGGTAACTGGTCGAATGCGGAAATGAAAAAAATTACGCCGACCAATACTTATGCTGATCCAGTAGTGCTGGGTCAGGTGATGTCGAATAATGATGCTAAGTGGTCAACTTTCTGGTCTTCAAACGGAACTCAGACTGGTCCGGCCAACAGTGGTAATATTTATGTAGGTAAGCAGGTGGGACAGGATGGGGTGACTGCACGAGTAGCAGAGACGGTGGGGTATATCATAATTGATACCGGTAGTGGGTTTACAAATTCGATTGAGTGGTCGGCGGATGTGGGGGCAGATAATGTGTCTGGTGTTGGCAATTCTCCTCCTTATTCTTATACGATTTCGAATTCGACATTGAGTGGTTCTTTGAAGGATTCGACGATTAATGGTTTTAATGGTTCGGCAAATGGCACTATTTCTGGTGAAGTAACCGGTAAGATTGGTAAGGCGGTGGATCTTTCAGGGAATACTAATTCGCGGATTTCAATTGGTGGATTGAGTTATACCAATACTAATAATTTGGATAAGTTGACGGCCTCTTTTTGGTTGAAGACAAGTGATACGGCGCGTTCGGGGATTTTGGATTTTGATCGTTCGGAGCATTGGCAGTTGGGTTTGAATTTTCATAATGCTGGTGGGCAGAATGGTCGAATCTCTTTTGATACTGCAAGTTCGAATAATGGGATTAGAGATTTGAATAGCGCTTCAACTGTAAATGATGATCAGTGGCATCATGTGGTGGCGGTGTTTGATAAGGATGATCCTTTTGATAAGAAGATATATATCGATGGAGATTTGTCGGTTCAAGTTGATGGTCATACTAGT
>CAYGJQ010000118.1:3879-4943 GCA_964350285.1 uncultured Candidatus Peribacteria bacterium
TTTTATTGGTGATGGGTCGGAGGCTAGTACTGAAAATGGTTCAAATAATAATTTGTTGTATGAGGGGCTGCTGGATGAAGTGCGTATTCAACATACGGCTAATTCGGCGGAGAGAATTTTGACTACATATAATAATCAGAATTCCAATAATGACTTTTGGTCTTTTGGGGGTGAGGTTGCTTTTAATAATGTCCCTACTGCACCAACCACTCCATATTTTAATCATACTTCGGCTCAAGCTGGAGCAGCCAATCTAACTGATGTTTCAGTCTATGGAACGGCTACAAGGAATACCTATTTCTCTGCAATTTATAATGACCCTGATGTTGGAGATGTTGCTAATATGGCGCGGGTTCAAGTTTCAACTGATGCTACTTTTGCGACGGTGACACATTGGGATTCTGGGTTTGCGGCGATTGGAAATGTGACGGCGGGAAATCGTTCGGCGGATATTTTATATGGTGGAATTGGGAATGCTGCTACTGCTGCCTTGGCGATGGATGATGGTGATGAGACTTATTTTTGGCGTATTGCTTTTGCTGATGATTCAGGAAGTGAAGGGAGCTTTTCAGCAGTGCAAATGTTTTCGTTATTGGATAAACCTTCGGCACCCACTGGAACATCAGCGGTGAAAATGTCTGGTTCGCCGGATACATTTACAATTACTTGGCTGGATACTTCGGTGAATGAATCGAGTTTTGAAGTTGAAAGAAAAATTGATACGGGAGGGGGCTTTGGATCGTTTTCGGCAATCGCAAATAGTCCGACGGCAGCGAATGCTGTGTCAGTGGCGGACACGAATACGACGGATAATGTGGCCTATATGTATCGGGTGCGGGCTTGTAATTATGCGGGATGTTCGGCTTATGTGGAGGATGCGATGACTCATTATACGGAACCAGCAGCGCCGGATACGGTTTATGGTGATTATGTTGATGATAACGAATTTACGGTGAATTTTATTGATCGGTCGATTTTAGGGAAAGTAGATATTGATCGTTGTGTGGGGGCAGCTGATTGTAATGCCTCGACATTTAGTTCGGTGGTTTCGATGTTGGTGTCGG
>CAYGJQ010000119.1:0-4726 GCA_964350285.1 uncultured Candidatus Peribacteria bacterium
TATGTGGCAATGGATCAGAATGTGAATAGTTTTGGAAAGGGCTTTGATCTGGAGGAGAAATGTGAAGATGTGATCGACGATTTGGAGGAACTGGTAAAGGAAAATCCAGGAAGTGTATGTATTATTGATCGCTTTCCAATTGCGGTTTCTTCGGCTTTTCGGCGTGAATTGGCGGGGTTGGCGCAGAAGTATGATGTGTTGTATGAGACGCATATGGATGAGTCGCAAAATGAGATTGGATTTACGGCGGAGTTGTATGATGGGCGGTCGATTATTCAGGTGTTGAAGGATGATGGTGTGTTGGCTCCAGGGGCGAAAGTCGGATTGGCGCATGTGATTCATACGACGGCTGAAGATATGCATTTGATTGAGCAACAAGTAGCTGATGGATGTGAGGTTTATATTCGAATGTGTCCAAATTCAAATGCGCAACTTGATAGTCATTGGTATCTAGATGACAGTGGTGAAGAGCGTTATCGTCAGATGCCGTTGGCGGCTTGGAAGGCAGCGGGAGCGAAGATTACGATGGGGCTGGATAAAGGTGCTGGTCGTGGGACGAATATGGCAGCGGAAGCATTGGAGGAGAGAGGTCGGCGGCATGCAAATTGGTATTCGAAAGATGGTGTTGAAACTCAGTTGACGGAGGCAATGAAGCGGGAGCCAGATTATGAGGATTTATATCGTTATGCGACGGTGAATGGTTTGGAGTCAATTAATTGTGAAGGTGGTTTGCGGAAAGGTGAAAAAGCAAATTTTGTGGTGACCGATTCGCGGAGTGGAGAGCTTGGATTTAGGGATTCAATGGAGGAATTAACGATTGGTGAAATTTGTGGTGAAATTTTGGAGTCTGGTAGAGGGGCGGAGAAAATTAGTGAAGTTTGGGTTGAGGGAAAGCAGGTGAAGGTTGATGGGCGGATGAATTTTTAGGCGGTGTTGATGAGGAGATAACACCGGTGATCGTTTGCTTAAATGTTTTGTTTAGGGGTTAGATAATATTGGATTTAATGTCTAACCTCTAAATTATGGAAACTAAGAGATTTGTTTTGGTGACTGGTGCGAGTTCGGGGATTGGCAAAGCTTGTGCTGAACTTTTGGCGGTTGAGGGGCGGAATTTGATTTTGGTGGCGCGGCGGTTGGAGAAGTTGGAGGCGATGAAGGAGGAGCTTGAAAGCACGCATGGAATTGAGTGTTTGGTTTTTCGGGTGGATTTGAATGATCTAGGGCAAGTGGATGATTTGTTTAAAAAATTGGAAGGGCGGAAGATTGATGCATTGATTAATAATGCTGGCTTGGCTTTAGGTAAGAGTGATTTTGAGCATTATGATTGGGCGGATTTTGAAGAAATGATTGATGTGAATATCAAGGCGTTTACGAAGGTTGGACAGTTAGTGGTCCCCTTTTTAAAAGAAACGCAGGGTCATATTGTGAATTTGAGTTCAATTGCTGGAATTGAGGCTTATGAAGGTGGATCGGTTTATTGTGGGACGAAGGCGTTTGTGAAAATGATTAGTAAAGCGTTGCGGATCGATTTAGCAGGAACGGGAATTCGGGTAACGGATATTGCGCCGGGGTTGGTGAATACTGGTTTTTCTACTGTTCGTTTTAAAGGGGATGTGGAAAAGGCTGATGCTGTTTATGAAGGATTCACGCCGTTGTATGCCGAAGATATTGCCGAGACGATAGTGTTTGCTTTATCGCGGCCGGCGAGTGTGAATTTGGAATCGATTTTGATTATGCCGACGGCGCAGGCTAGTGCGACGAGGGTGGTGAGGGGTTGAGGAGGGTTTTTAAAACTATTGAGTTTGAATGAGTGGTAGTAAGTCATCATCGTATCGGGTTTCATTTAGTTCTTTAATTAAAATAATTCTAAAAATATTTTCTGATATGCTTCCTCTGGTCATGTTTGATGAAACCCCTAATATGGTCCCATTTTCTTCAAGGATTCCTTTGCTGTAAGCTGCTTTGATGTAGTTTTCGTACCATGCTCCATTTATGGCATCAAAGTATGGCAGAACTGCAGAGTCGTCTTTTGGTATTTCATTGATAACTACTAGAAATTTTATAGCTTCGACTTTATTGATGGTTTTATTAGGCTGAAATGTTCCATCCTCGTAACCTTCTGTCCAACCTTTTTCTTTAGCATAGCAAACATAATTAGCAAACCAGTCTGACGGATTAATATCGTTGAAGCATTTTTTGCGATACTCTGCTCCAGGTTCTAATCCTAATCCCCCCTTGATTAAGATTTTTAACATTTCGGCTCGTGAAACGTCTTTATCTGGTTTGAAGGTTCCATCTTCATAGCCGATAATGATTCCATTTTTTCTTAGAAAGTTGATTGCAGTTGCGTTTTTAGTGGTGGCTTTTACATCGGGGAACAAATTTAGTGAGGAAAGTGATGACTTTTGAATTTTTGAGTCGTTTTGCTTTGAATTGGCATTGTAGGTTAATTTAATTGCATCAATGGTTTTGTTTGTTTCTATAACTTGGTTGTTAGAGTTGTTGATTAAGTAGTTGTAAAGTGTTGTGTTGTTCATTGAGGGGAAATTGGATAGTATTGCTGCTGAAAAGCCGCTTACTATAGGGGCTGAGAAAGAAGTTCCGTCAGGTGCGTTATATTTTTCTCCTGAAATACTTAATGTGATTATGGATTCTCCAGGGGCGTAAAGGTCAACGCATTTGCCGAAATTGCTCCAGTTGGTTCTAAAATTTCCGTCCATTGTACTAGCTCCAATCCCTAAGATCATATTTTGATTATTGTCATTACATACTGGTGATTGAGGGATTTGATCAAGGTCGTAACCTATGTCTCCTAACGGATCTCCGTTTCCAGCGGATACAACAATGACTACCCCTTGATCGTAGGCGTATTTAATTGTTTCGTTAAAGCTTTCGGTATAAGTATTGGTTAATTCTCCTGAAATACTAATGTTTATTACTTTTGCTCCATTGTTTGTAGCGTATCTGATTCCTTTTTTTATTGCGTCATCTGAACATCCCTGATCATTGCAGGCAATGATTGGCATCAACTTGACATTAGTCGCGATGCCAGATATGCCGATTTGATTGTCGTTTGTTGCTCCTATAATTCCAGCTACCCCTGTGCCGTGTTCGCCTTTTGGGGTTATTTCTCCATTGTCGTCAATGAAGTTGTATCCAAATCTGTCGTCCGTAAAGCCGTTGTTGTCGTCATCTTTGTTGTTTCCTAATATCTCATCTGTGTTTTCCCATATTTTATTTTCTAAATCTGGATGATTTGTGTATATGCCATCATCTATTATAGCAACGATAACTTGATTTGTTTGGTCTAGTTTGTTTTTAGCTTCAGGCCATTTAATTGTTTTTAAATAGTCTTGTATGTATGAGTAAGGGTCTTCGGAAGATTTGCTTTTTACGATAAATTGAAAAGTTTCTTTTTGTGCTCCATTTATCCAAATTGTGAATTCAGTTGTGTCCTTGTCTAGTTCAGGTATTTGGAGGTTGATGAGGTTGTCTTTCCAAGAGACAATCTTAGCTTCTTTATCGTTAAAGGTTACCTTTTTTGTGTTGTCAGTTATGGTTTTTATTCCTATTCCTTTAGCGAGAATTGACACTGTTTCTCCACTGAAAGCGAAATCAATTTCATTTCCATTTGAATCAAAAATACCTACTATGTAAGGCCATAATGTGTACTGGACTGTTCTTGATTTGCCTATGCCGCTTAAGAAAATGGTTCCTTTCTCGGGTATGTTGTTTGGGACAGTGAATTGAAGCGATGTGTCGTCCCATTCTAAGGCGAGGACACATGTTTCTGTAGAATTGAAGCAAACGTATTGGGGATCGTAGCCAAAGTTTTTTCCAGATAATTGGATTGTTTCTCCAACTTTCATGTCAGTAATTGTTGTAAAATCAAATTTGGCTTCACTGAGATTTGCTGTTGCAGTAGATGTGATAGATAGGTTTATAGCTAAGATACATATCAGTAATGTATGAAATTTAATCTTCATAGTTGAAAGAAGGTGATGGATTTAAAGAGAGCTGATAAACTGGCTAAGTTAGTAACTGCTTCTGAAGAGCTTGAATAAGCAATTATATTAATAATATTTATAATTGCTTATTCAATAATGACACTTTGATGTTTTTTTAGCTATTTGCAAAAGATTGCGAATCACTAAGGAATCACGACAAAACTGTTGATGCAGTTCATTGATACTCATTTTCATTTTGACCTGGTTTAGGCCACCGAGGACCATTCGCCTTCAACGAGTAGTCGTCGACTGAAGTGTCAACCAAGGGCTTTGCTCTTTACAGAGCCATTTTGGTGGGTCAGCTGGGACTCGAACCCAGGACCATTCGCTTAAGAGGCGAGTGCTCTACCAACTGAGCTACTGACCCGCGCGTCGAGCTAAACCTCCAGCCTACGAATCGTTCTTTGCTTCGCTGCGAAAGCTTCTTCGGCTTCCGGTTCAGTGCTCCTTATTCCTCATAAATTGGAAATTTATGGGGGCCCCTGTTCGGAGATCCTCGACCCGCTTTGCGGGTCTCCGGTCTCCTGCGCTAACTAGGGTCAAGCGTTACGGATGTGATTTAGCTTTTCGGTTTAGTTCGTTCTCTACAAATCTATGGATTCATAGAGCCCCTGCCATCGTTTGATGGGCGGTGCTTAATGCGGTTTAAGCTGGGGAGTGTGTTTTCAAAATAGCTTCAGAAAGTTATCAGGTGTGGGGTTTGAGTGCAAGGATTTTGT
>CAYGJQ010000120.1:0-4637 GCA_964350285.1 uncultured Candidatus Peribacteria bacterium
AAGGCCCAGTAATCACAGTAGATCCAAGCGCTTTCAAAGATGTCTTCTCTGTAGATAAAGTATTCCCCAAAGCCTTCGACCCATCTCATGACACTAAGCTAAAAGAAAAATGTACGCCGAAGAAACCAGAAACTCCGCCAACCACTGGATGTTCACTAGACTTTATGGCGGCCGTTCACGGTCAGCAATACATTCTCAGCCGCGACCCAAAAAGCACTTTAACTCAAGCGCAAAAAGATAAAATTGCTAGCGAGTTTTATGCCTTCATGGATCGTTACTACTCTGAACCAGCATGTGGCAACCTCAAAGAATGTGAAAAATTCCTCTTCTTGCGCGATATCGCCATTAAGTTGAACGACGAGCCATATATCAAAAAATACGAAGATGCCTTTATTGCCAACCCAACTTGTACCAAAGATACCTGTGCCAACATTGATAAAATCGGCCAAACTTACGCTGTAGCAACCGACGCCAATCAAGACCCGTCATCGGAGCAGACTGTAGCAGCTCCATCATTTGGTGTAGTCACTGGGCTTTATACAGCGGTAGAACCTACTAAAGAAATCCAAAGCTTCACTGCAACTACACTTGAGGTCAGCGATATTCAGAAGTTCAATTCTGAATCAACCAGCCCACTTGTAATTGACGAAGCAACTTTGCTCAACAGCCAGGACAGCTTATCTATATCGACCCTCGCCAACCCAATTGATTCCGGAACAATTACTCTTGAACAGCCTGGTAGCTCACAACCAGGAGACACCTCTATCAGTCAACCAACAATTAGTACTTCGACCAAATACAATGAGGACTTCATCAAGCGTCTGAAAGAAGCATGTAAGCAGACAGGGGATCCATGTGAAACTTTGCTTGAGCAAAACAGTCTCAAAATCGAAAAACTAGTAAATGAATACGAAGCCGACCCAACTGAGGCTAAGGCCAAAGTCGTATACGATGGGATCAAGGCACTCACAGAAGACCCAGAGCATCAAAAGTGTAATCCTCTCAAGCCATGTGAACGTTTGATTTTACTTCGCAATCTCGCCGCTCGACTTGGACTTCAGGCTACTACTGAGGAATTGGAGAAAGAAATCAGCAAGGATCAAGCCTGTGAAGACGAGCTTTGTGCCATTGCCAAAGAAAACTTACCTGCGACAGCAACTATCGACACTTCCGCTTTCCGGGGAGACCTCACGATCGCTACTGAAACGATGGCAACTTTAGCCAAACCTGAGAATAACATTTTTGAACTAGCTCCAACTATCTCAACGCTTGAGGTGATAGATGACACTGTCAGCCTCGAAAGCGTCAACCCAGGAACCCTAACATCAGATCAGCCTTCAGTAGAAAACAATGAGAAGAAATATGAGGACAATCTCAAGCAGCAAAATGCTCGCTTTGTCCCAGCAGTATGTATCAAAAAACCAGATCCAACTCCAGAGGATAAGCCAAAAGAACAGCCTGAGCCAGATCCAAGCGGATGTGAAAACCTTGCAAAGATCCTGGAAGAAAAGCGCGAAGCCTACGAAAATGACCCAACAAATAAAGAAGCCAAAAAAATGTTCTTCAATGCTCTCTCTGAATTCTTGGCCGCTGAATGTCATCCTGACTTCAAAGACAAGTGTCAGCAAAACAAGCTTCTTTGGAAGCTTGCCGGCATGATGGACTTGGCTGAAACCGTGAAAACTTACGAAGAGTTTATCAACGAAAACGCTGAATGTAAAAAACAAGCCTGTACTGATGCCTTGCCTACAATCTCTCTCAAAAAAGCGTCAACCGCTGACATCAGTCCTACCGCTGCCGCCACCGGTATCTCGCCAACAGTTGTAAGTCTCAGCGAACTTACTGGTGCCACAATCGCCGAAGACGCTAAGCCGAGTATCACCACCAGTGACACTGTCGAGGCCTACCTTCGAGAAGTAAGCAAAGCTGATGAAAACTTCAAAAAATACAAAGACCTCTTCTGTCCGGCTCCACCAAAGGACAAAGATCCCAATCCATGTGATGACCGTCATCAAGAGCTTGAAGAAATCATCAAAGAAATCGAAAGACTCATTGAGGAAAGTCGCGACTTCGAATCCACTCGTGACCTCCGCCGCCAACTATTCGAACGTTACCGCGAAATCGTAATGGAAGATCTCTGTGTCGACCGTGAAGAGTGTAAAAAACTCAAAGAGCTCAATAAAGTCGCTGCCATGCTTGATTTGGAAGAAGAATTCAATGAAAGCCGCGAGCAAATCATCTCTATCGGCAAAGAAGTATGTGACATCTGTGAAGAGCATCAAGCTGACAACCCAGA
Organism: uncultured Candidatus Peribacteria bacterium; assembly: GCA_964350285.1. Classification (GTDB taxonomy): domain Bacteria; phylum Patescibacteriota; class Gracilibacteria; order UBA1369; family CAYGJQ01; genus CAYGJQ01. Next base: position 2,297 of record CAYGJQ010000120.1, read on the forward strand.
AAATAATTCACGGATTGTCAAAAGACTTCTCTCTGCCGATTCAACTCTCACTCAAGACTTTGGTCGGGACATCAATGAAATTGAAGCAGTGATGAATGCTGACTTTGAGCCAAAACATAAACTAGGCCGAGCAGCCGCAATCAATCTCGCACAAAACAATGAAATCAATTCTGAGCACGAACAATGTAAAGAACAGAAGCAAAAACCGAAGCCAGTCGCCACCTGTACCCCAGAATTAAAAGCCTCATTCAATGACGCTGTCGCTGCCTACAGAATCGACACCAACAACCAAGCCAAAGCAATCACTGCGCTTAAAAACTACGATCAACTCCGTGTTCTCTGTAAACCGACTCCTCCGGCAACCGACTGGTGTCAAGAAGCTAAAATCATCGAACTTCCAATTATCAATGTCCAAAAAGATGTTTATGTCCTCGATCAAAAACTTAAAACCAACACTCTTGATATCGCTAAACTCTGTAACATCAAGCCAACTGATCCCGTAGATCCCGTGAAACCGCAAACAGACCCGACATCAAAACCAACACAACCAACTCAGCCAACTCAACCTAAAACCTCATCTACGCCAGATCCTGCACCAACAACGACAGCCAAACCAACAGCCACTACTACAGCCGAAAAACCTGTAGCCAGCGGCACAAGAACGGTAGCCAATCCATCTACCCCTACTTCAACTTCCCCAACGACCGCAAGCGGCCCCTCAACATCCGGCGCCAGCCGCGGTGAAATTGAGACCAGAATCCGCACTGTTCGGGTGCAAGTAGAAGAAGCAGACAAACAAATCCAAAGCGCTCAACGCGACCTTGATACTGCAAGGCAAGTGGTGATCTCGGCAACCCCTGCTGAAAGACCAGCCGCGGAAGCTGAAGTGAAACGCATCGAACAAGTAGTAGTCCAACGCCAAGCCGCCGCTCAAGATCTCCGCACTCAACTAGTACAAGCTGAAAACGACCTCGTCGCCCTCGATACCGCCCGCGAACAACTTCACGGCGTCGCCAAAACTGGACCAGAAGAAATGGTCTATCTCCTCACTCTTGTTGCCGCCTACTTCATTTGGCGTCGCAAGAATCGTCAGAGAGCAATGGAAATGATTAAAATGGACTAACCCTTATTAGTCCGAAAGAAACGCCTTAAATCGTTAAATAAAGCCCCTCACGTCATGTGCAGGGGTTTTATTTGTAAGTAAAGTAGATTAATCTGCCCAAAAAGCGCATTAAACTCAGAAACATGCCCCAAAAACAGCTTTATCTCATCGGCGGCGGTCACAATCAAGATCCTCGCATGAAAGTTCACCACCTAAATATTAGAGATCTTGCTCAACAGGCATCTGGTCCAGAGGTTCCAAGGATTGCCCTCCTGCCAACCGCTCACCACAATGGTTTATTTCCTGAGAAACTTCCACATCGCGATTTCATCCACCAACGATTTATCGATCTCGGTTGTGAGGTCGAAGAGATCATTATTGGCACACCTCGCCACCAAGAAACTACCCACACGCCAGAACAAGTGTCTCAAATCATTGATCACAGCCACGTCATTTTTGTCCTCAACGGCGACACCCGTTATCTGCTACAGCAATGCCTCGATCAAAATCTCAATCAAGTATTCATCAATGCCTACCAGAATGGAAAAATCCTTGCCGGATCCAGCGCTGGCTGCATCTGGGTTGGCGAATCCTGTATGAGCGATTCTTTAGCCTACGACCGGCCTGATAATTGGCACTACATCAGTCTCCAGGGGCTCGGCATAATCCCCGCCATCCTCAACGCCCACGACAACCAAGGTGTCCGCCCTGGCCTCAATCCACCAGTTCCTCGGTCCCAGCATTTCGATCAACTCCTCAGCAATTCAGATCACAGCCAAGAGGGGATTGCTATCCCAGAATTTACCGCGCTTCATCTGACAGACGATCAAGTTCACATCATCACAACAGAACCGGGCCTTACAGTCGAAAGAGTCACAGTTCACGACAACACCGTTACTCGCACACCTATCGAAGAAGGCGAGCAGCTCCTCACTCACTAACAACAACCAAAAAGGCCGTCTCGTTTCCAAGACGGCCTTTTATTAATCATTCGCAGTAATTCTTATCTTGCGCGATCAAAGATTCGAATTGCATTTGAGTAGATCTTTGATACTTCTGCCCGGTTGATTTCCTGACCTGCTTTAAACGTACCATCAGGGTAACCATCGATCACACCAGCACGACGTGCAGCTTCGATATATCCAGCATTTGGATCACGATAGTCTACATCTGGGAAGGTCTTGCTGCGGTAATCAGGCTTGATATCAAAGGCCCGGAGCACCATTTCTACTACTTCCG
>CAYGJQ010000121.1:0-4547 GCA_964350285.1 uncultured Candidatus Peribacteria bacterium
AGATTCTAAAAGATATTGATAAGCTCGAAACTGCGCTTGGAGGTGTAGAAGAAATGAGTAAGCTGCCAGATGTGTTGGTGGTTTTTGATGTAGTTCGAGATAGTATCGCTGTTGAAGAAGCTAAAAAATTGGGAATTAAAGTGGTTGGGATTTGTGATAGTAACGCTAATCCACAGAAGGTTGATTTTCCAATTCCAGGAAATGATGATGCTGTTAAATCGATCGAGCTTTTCACTAAGCTAATGTCAGAATCGATTGCTGCTAGCAAGAAAAAGTAGTACATTTGCTACTAGATTTAAATCATTTTCATATGGAACAAAACGCGCAATCACAGCAGCCTGCACAGCCAACTGCTGAAGTTTCTCAAACTCCACAGCCAAATGTGGCAACAGGTCAGAAGCCTGTTCAAACTCAAGGTCCAGCTCCAACTCAAGAAGAAAAAGTTTGGGGTCTTTTGTCTTACTTACCAATGGTTGCCTTGGTGACTCTGGTGATTAAGCCGAAGAGTGAATTTTGTAAAATTCATGGGACTCAGGGGTTGGTTTTAACGGTTTTAGAGTTTATTGTGATGTTCGTTTGGGCAATTATTCCAACAATTGGTTCTTTATTTGTCTTAGCTTTATTTGTTTTGGTAGTATTTGGCGCGTTTAAGGCTGTGTCTGGTGTCTACTTTAAGATTCCTGGGGTTTATCAGGTGGCGCAAATGGTGCCGGTTGATGCTTTGACTGCAGGGGTCGTGACTCCTTCGAGTCAGTCTTCTGAGGTCGCCCAAGCTGAGGTAGATGGTGCTAGTCGGCAAGAATCGGTGGCTTTTTCAGGTGCTGATGTTGCGCCTCAGCAACCAGCGGCACCAGCTGGTGAAGTGGCACAAGGGCAGCCAAAGACTCCTGAGCAAGTTAATCCTCAGCCTCCGGTTGTGCCTCCAGCGGCGCCGGTTGATTCTGATGGCAATTCTGCTGAGGCAGGTGGTAGTGGCGCTCAATAATCAAAAAAATTAATCATTAACATATTTTATTTATTATGGCTGAAGTAACTATTGATCAGATCAAGCATCTTCGTGAGCTAACTGGCCTTTCAATTTCTATTTGTAAGAAAGCGTTGGTTGAAGCAGATGGCGAAGTGGAAAAAGCATTGGATAACCTTAAAAAGCAAGGTGCTGCCAAGGCTGCGAAAATGGCAGATCGTTCTACTGGTGAAGGTACTATTGCACATTATGTTCATTCAAATGGAAAGATTGGTGTATTGGTGCATATCGCATGTGAGACTGATTTTGTAGCGAAGAATGAAGACTTTCAATCTTTTGCTCGTGATGTAGCGATGCATATTGCTGCTGCGGCTCCAACTTGTGTTTCACCTGATGAGGTTTCACAGGAAGCAGTGGATAAGGAGAAAGAGATCTGGAAGGAACAGTTGAAAAATGAAGGTAAGCCTGAGAATATTTGGGATAAAATTCGTGAAGGGAAAGAAAAAAAGTTTCGTGCGGAAACGGCTTTGCTCAAGCAGCAGTATGTGAAAAATCCTGAGTTAACAATAGAAGAGTATGTGAAGGATGCAATTGCAAAAATGGGTGAGAATATCAAAATTGAACGTTTTGCACGTTTCACAGTTTAAGTTTGTTGGAAATTTAAAAAACGTCGCTATTGTAGCGGCGTTTTTTTTTGCTTGTGATATCTTGTTAAGAATAATAGACTTAGTGTAATTTCGACTCTTAAGTCCATTTTATGTCAGATTTTAATACGATCGAAGAGGCAATTGAGGAAATTAAAGCGGGTAAATTGATTATTGTAGTCGATGATGAGGATCGTGAAAACGAAGGTGATTTAGTGGGGGCGGCGGAGACGATGACGCCAGAGATGGTGAATTTTATGGCGAAGGAAGCGCGCGGTTTGATCTGCACTCCCCTTTCGAACGAATTTGCTGATCATTTAGATTTGTGGCCGATGAAAGCATTTGATATGGATCGTTGTAATTTTACGGTTTCGATTGATTATCGGCATGGTACAACTACTGGGATTTCAGCTTCTGATAGAGCGAAAACTATTCAGGCTTTATGTGACGAAAGTACTAGGCCAAGTGACTTTGCAAGGCCAGGGCATATTTTTCCAATTCGGGCTCACGATGGTGGGGTTTTGGTGAGAGCTGGACATTCGGAAGCAGCGGTTGATTTGGCGCATTTTGCGGGCTTGAAGAAAATTGGGGTGATTTGTGAAATTGCTAAGCCTGATGGAGAAATGGCGCGAGTGCCTGATTTGTTTGAATTTGCGAAGGAGTTTGATTTGAAAATAGTTACGATTAAGGACCTAATTCAGTATCGTCATCGGAATGAAACTCATGTGGAGTTGGAGGCTAAAAGTTCATTGTCGACTGAACATGGTGATTTTGAGCTGCATGTTTATGTCGATAGGCTGAATAATGTTGAGCATGTGGCGATGGTGAAGGGGGATTTAAGTGAGAAGAAGGATGTTTTAGTGAGAGTTCATTCAGAGTGTTTGACGGGAGATATTATGGGGTCGAAGCGCTGTGATTGTGGTAATCAATTGGATGAGGCTTTAAAGATGATCGAAGAAGAAGGGCACGGGGTATTGTTGTATATGAGGCAGCAAGAGGGGCGTGGAATAGGCTTGGCGAATAAGATAAAAGCTTATGAATTGCAGGATCAGGGCTATGATACTGTTGAGGCCAATAAGATGTTGGGCTTTAAAGATGATTTGCGGAATTATGGTATTGGCGCTCAGATATTGGCTGATCTTGGTGTTACTTCGATGCGGTTGATGACTAATAATCCGCGGAAAATAGTAGGGCTTGAAGGGTATGGTTTGCAGATTTCTGAGAGGGTGCCTTTGGAGATTGAGCCGAATGTGAAAAATCGGAATTATTTGAAGACGAAGAAGGAAAGATTGGGGCACATGTTGCGACATGTTTAGTTAATTTTTTTGACGATGAGTTTTTCTTCAGAGGATGAAGGTTTTATGAGGCAGGCACTAGATTTAGCGATTCGGGGTGGATTTAACGTATCCCCAAATCCGATGGTTGGGGCGGTATTTGTGAAAGATGGGAAGGTTTTGTCGGTTGGGTATCATCGAAAGTTTGGTGGACCGCATGCTGAAATTGAGGCGATGAATGCGGCTGATGAAGATTTGTCTGGTGCGACTTTGTATGTAACTTTGGAGCCTTGTTGTTTTAGCGGAAAGACTGGGGCTTGTACTGATGCTTTATTGGATTTGGGGTTGGAGCGAGTGGTGGTGGCAATATTGGATCCAAACCATAAAGTGAGTGGGAAAGGGGTTGAGATTTTGAAGGCTTCAGGGCTTGAAGTTGAAGTTGGTTGTATGGAGATGGAAGCACGGATGATTAATCAACGTTTTGGGAAGTTTATGAAGTTCGGTGTGCCGTATGTGACGGTGAAGTCCGCCATGAGTTTGGATGGGAAGATTGCCTGCGTTGATGGAAGTTCTAAATGGATTACCTCGGAGGAGACGAGGGCTTTTGTGCATTCTTTGAGGGCTGAGAATGAAGCTATTTTGGTTGGTGTCGGGACAGTTTTGGCTGATGATCCGCATCTGGGCGTGAGGCATGGCGCTGGAAGAGATCCGTTGCGGGTGATTTTGGATTCGAATTTAAAGAGTTCACTTGATGCTCAGGTGTATCGTGATGGTGATGTTTTGGTCTTTGCGAGCAATGAAGTTGATCAAAGAAAGTTGAAGAATTTTGAGGGGCGAGGGGTCGAGGTGTTTAGGTGCGAGGCTGAGGTTAATGTTGTTGAGGTTTTGAAAGTGCTGGGAGGGAGAGGTATTTCAAGTGTTTTAGTTGAAGGTGGATCAGGAGTGGCTGGTTCTTTTTTGGAGGCTGGAGCAATCGATCGCTATTTTGCCTGTATAGCGCCAAAGTTGATTGGTGGCAGCTCAGCTCTTTCTCCTATTGGCGGAAGTGGTTTGTCTCCGATTAGCGAAGTGTTAGATTTTGATTCGATTGAGGTGAGAACAATTGGCAAAGATGTTATTATCGAAGCTGTGAAAACAGTTTATTAGTTTTGATGTCTTTTTCTCAGTTTATTGGTTATTTATTGCTGTCGATTTTTGCGCCTGGCTCATTAAGGACGATGGAGTGGCGGATGTTGAGGCTTTTAAATAAGGAAAGGAAATACAAGGGTTTGGATCAGGTGAAGGTGCAATTTGATTTGCGGGCGGTGGCGAGAAAGCACAGCAAAGATATGGGGAGGCGAGATTATTTTTCGCATAAGAATAAAAAAGGATTGAAGCCGAAGGATCGTTTGCAAAAAGCGCGGATTACTGATGTGGCTTCAGGTGAAAATTTAGCGAAGATCAAGGGTGTTCCTGATCCGGTGATTGACGCTCATGAAGGATTATTGAAGAGTCCTGGTCATCGGAAAAATATTTTGAATAAGGAGTTCAATGTAGTTGGAGTTGGTGTGGTAAGGTCAAAAGACGCTGCATATTATTTTACGCAGATGTTTGCTCATCGAGATTTGATTTTTACAAAAAAAATTAAGAAGCGTGCGCGAATGAATTCCGGTTTATGGCTGAAGG
>CAYGJQ010000122.1:0-938 GCA_964350285.1 uncultured Candidatus Peribacteria bacterium
CAGAATATCTATATCTATAGTGCGTTCGGCCCATTTTTGATGGCGTATGCGCCCTAGGGCAGTTTCTATTTGATTAATAGCATCTAGAAGTTGATGTGGTTCTAAATCTGTTGAGATTTCGATGCATTGGTTTAAAAACCAGGGTTGGTTAGTAAGGCCCCAGGGTTCAGTTTCGTAGGTTTTAGACTGATTTATTACCTGAATTTGCATATCCTGGAGGGATAGCATGGCATTGTGTAGGCTTTGGTATCTGTCTCCGAGATTTGAGCTTAAACATAGATAGATTTGGCTCATTATCTTTGGATGGTTACAAAAGATGTAGCTGTTTCCCAAAGTTGTACTTTTTCGAGCTGCACTTGGTGTTTTTGGTTTTTATCTAAGCTAGAATCTGGGTTTTGTAGGTATTGTTTGATTTCTTGATCTAGATTTGGGTCTTCGAGCTCTTGAGCTAATAGCTGATCGATGTTTTCTAGTTTATCCCAAATCCATTTAGCTATATGTTCTGAAGTTGGGTTATCGAAGATGTCGTTAAGGTTTTTGTGATCTAGAAAGTCCAGAACGTGTTTTTTTACTATTCTTTTAAGGATAACAAAGTCTATAAGTAAGCCATTAGCTTGAACTTGGCCACCTAGAGTTACTTGAAGCTTATAAGTATGACCATGAAGATGCTCGCATTTACCGTAGTATTTGGTTAGGTAGTGAGCGGCGTCGAAGGTGAATTCTTTGGTGACGGTGGTTTGCATAGTTTACTTTAATAATCCGATTCTAGTGTACCACCAGTTAGTAGATGTATGTAGGCTTGGGCAGTTTGTGATATTTCCCTGATTTTACTTTTTACAGGAGGCCCAGCCATTGCTGCAATAGCAATTGGTATAGTAATTGGGCTTATAGCTAAAGTAACTGCGTCAGCTATTTTTTCTTCTTCTGGAGATTGTGGA
>CAYGJQ010000122.1:948-1502 GCA_964350285.1 uncultured Candidatus Peribacteria bacterium
TGCTTCTAGTACAGCCTTCCCATCTTGGATGAGTGATGTTTTTGCTTGAGTTTTAATTCTTGATGCTGAATCGCGAACTGTTCTTATTGTTGGGCTAATTTTATCTGAAAAGCTTCTTTCTAAGCCATGGCCTATTCGATCATATTCTTCTTCTCTAGCTCTTTGTTTCTGTTTATTGCGTCTTAGATTTGCTTCAAAACTAAGTACTTCTTCGCCAATAACTTGAAATACAGATGGATTTGCATTTGGTTGCATAGTTTTAATTAAATGAAGGTAGTAAGCTTATCATGAAAAGGTTTTCAGAGCCAAAGCGTGTTCTCTTACTTGATGAACTCTTAAGATTTCAGCACCGTTTTGGGCGGCTTGTAGAGCAGTGGCTATACTTGGAATTAAGCGGTCTTCGAGAGGGAAGGGGTGCATGGATTTAAGAGAAGTTCCTACTAGTAATGGGCGTCCTAATTGTTTTAGTTCTTGGAGTCTGTCTAAGATTTGGTAACTATATTTTGGAATAGTGCTTATGAAAGCTCCCATTCCTGGGTCTAAAATGATGCTGT
>CAYGJQ010000122.1:1517-4434 GCA_964350285.1 uncultured Candidatus Peribacteria bacterium
GATTACATCTTGGTATTCTTTGGCTTCTTTGGTGGTTCTAGCAGTTGGATCTTTAGAGTACATGATAACTACCTTAGCATTATGTTTAGCTATAGTTTTAGCCATGTTTGGGTCTCCTCGTAGGCCGGTGATGTCGTTGATTATGTCTGCTCCCATTTGCAAAGCTTGGTCTGCTACTTCGGCCTTGTAGGTATCTATGGAGACTTGCACTTTATGCTTTTTGGCAATAGGGATGATTATTTCAAGGGCTGGGATTAGTCTATCTAGCTCTTGCTGTAGGCTGACGTCTGTGGATCCTGGGCCAGAGCTTTCTGCGCCAATGTCTAAAATACTGGCTCCTTCTTGGATCATTTGAGTAGCAGTTTTTGCTGTAGCTTCAGCTGAATTTAGTTTGCCACCGTCGGAAAAAGAGTCAGGAGTAATGTTTAGAATACCCATTAATTGTACGTGGCTTAGGTCCATAGATTTTTAGCTAATAGTTGAGTTATTTTGCCCGTATTTAGGGCTTTTGAGTTTACCTCAACTAAAGGTTTAATGCCAATTAAAGCGTTAGTTAGAAAGGCTTCATCAGCTTTGAGTAGGTGTTTTAGTTTTAGATCTTTTTCGTAAACCTCGATATTGTATTTTTGAGCTAACTTTAAAACTTGTTGTTGCATGGTACCTGGGAGGTGATTGTGAAGTTTTGGCATAAGTATTTTGCCTCGTTTTACTAGGAACAGGTTGCTTACTGAACCTTCGGTTAAGAATCCTTTAGCGTTTATAAAAAGGCATTCTTGAACGTTGTTTCTTTCGGCTTCGGCTCGAGCTAGATTTTCGGTTATTCGGCTTATGGTTTTGGCTTTTGGATAAGGTCTTTCTAAGTTGATAGTTACAGCTTTGTAGGTATTAGGTATAGATCTTATTTCGCTTTCAGTGATAAGAATTAAGGGATTGGAGCAAGATGAAAACTCGAAGTTATTGCTGCCTCTAGTTAGAGTTATGCGTAGGCGACTTTTGTGGAATTTGTTGAGCTTGATTAGATCTTTGAGAGCTTTTTCATAATTGATATCTGGTACTTGGAGGTTGGTTAGAATCGCACTTTTTTCTAGGCGGTTAAGGTGTTTTTGCAGATTAAAGATTTGACCTTCTTGTTGGAGAATCGTTTCGTAAATTCCATCACCGTAAAGAAAGCCGTGGTCGGTCACAGGGATTCCGGCCTCGTTTTGTGGTAAGAATTTGTTGTTGAGGAAGACGAACATTTAATGTAGTTTAACGCCTTAATTATAATATATGAGTCAGCTGGATAAACAAGGTGGAAGTGAGTTGGTGCCTTTTTGCAGAGCTTCTGGTAAAAGGTTTTTTTGCAATGATCTGTCTAGGGACCCTGAAGTTCAAAAAATTATGAAAGATGTTGTTGTAGATGTAGGAGGACTTGATGAGTTATGTAGAATATGTGAGGTGAAGGATTTGAGAGTTTCAATCTCTCAAGATGCAAATGTATGTTATGCATCTTCTAGTTTAGATCTTCCTATTGAAGAACTAGGAGATGAGGTAGGTGAAATAGCTGAGAATTTGGAGCTGGCTATACAAAATTTATTAAATTCACGAATGGAAGGAGGAGCTAAACGCGATATATTGTTCTTGGCTTTATGGTTTTTAGCGAGTTTCGCTTTTAATGCTGTGTCAGATCAGCCTAGAAATCCTGAGTCTGTTTTTATTAAAAATAGCATGTTCTTAGCTATTTGTAGTGTTTTGCTTTTTCATTTAGAAAAGAAACGAAATAAGGTTTTTCGTATTTTGCCAGGGGCTTTTTTGAGATATGCGTGGGTATATTTGAGAGTAGGGAAAGTTGTAGATGTTATTGAAGAGCCTGAAGAATAGTTCTGGCTTTATGAAAAGTTTCGGCGTATTCGGCTGTGTCGGCTGATTGGATGGTGATGCCGCCACCAGCATGAAAGGAAGCAAGATTGTCTTTGAGGAATATGGTTCGGATTAGAATGTTGAAAGTGGCGTTGCCTAGATTGTCGAAGTAGCCGAGAGAGCCACAGTAGGATCCTCGGGGACTTGGTTCTAATTCATGAATGAATGTTGAAGTGCGTTTTTTAGGGCAGCCAGTGATTGATCCTCCAGGGAACAGGGCTTGGATGATTTGGCTTAGTTTTGTTTCTTTTGGTAGTTTGGCATCTATTTGGCTGATGGTGTGGTGAACATTTTTGTAGCTTTCGATATAACGGTGGCGGCTAACTTTTACGGTTCCGGGTATAGCTAACTTGCCAAGATCATTACGTTCTAGGTCGACTATCATTTCTAATTCGGCGGCTTCTTTTTTGGAATGAAGCAGTTGATTTGCATTTTTTTGATCTTGAATTGGATCTGGGTCTCTTGGAGCAGTTCCTTTGATAGGGAATGTGCTAATGTTTTGCCCCTGTTTGGTAAAGAGTGATTCGGGTGAATTGGAAATTACTGAAAAATCTTTAGTTACAAGTAAAGCTTCGTGGGGAGATGGATTTAGAGTGTGTAGTTTTTGAAATAAGGTAAGGGGATCTTGATCGGTTAGCATGCTTAATTCTTGAGCGAAGTTTACTTGGTAGGTTTGTCCGTGAGTTAGCAGGTTTTTTATTTGGTTTATTTTTTGATTGTATTCTTGCTTAGTTAAGTTGGTTTGAGCTTGTTTGTTGCCAGATGAGCTTTGGATTTGCTCAAAGTTTGGTTTTAGGAGTTTTGTAGGTTGAATAAAGTAGAAGTCAGGACATTTTTGATGTTTTACTTCTAGATTTAATAGTTTGAGTCCGAATTCAAAGCTAAAAAAGCCCATCATTTTTGATGTGCAATTTTGCTCGAGGAGTTCCAACGCTTCTTTGGGTGATGCTTGTTGGGTTGAGTCATTGATATGTAAAAGGCCATCTTGGTAGTAGATGATTTTGTCAGGGTTGATGCC
>CAYGJQ010000123.1:0-248 GCA_964350285.1 uncultured Candidatus Peribacteria bacterium
TACAACATATCTAATTTGGTCAGAGAGAGTTGCTAAGGCATCGATCGTCTTTTGAATTTCAATCAAATTTGTTTCAAAAACATTTTCAGGAAGAGCGCGGAAACTTTGAAGGATTAAATGGCTTAGCTGTCGCCATTCTTCTGGCATTTCAGTGGTAGCCTCTTGGCCTTCAAAAGGTCTTAGATTAGTCATATTTTGGAAATCATGAAAAAAACCAGGCAGACAATTTATACAGACTTTAACGAAAA
>CAYGJQ010000123.1:258-3895 GCA_964350285.1 uncultured Candidatus Peribacteria bacterium
AGCTCTTGACAAATAGCTTCCGTTACATAATAATTGGGCTACTCAAAACTTTTTAACCTTTGAGCACATGCATAGAGTAGCAGAAGATTTTCCTTGGCCATCAGTTGAGGTTTCTGAGGAAAAAAAACAAGAAGCATTACAACAAGGTAAAGAAATACTAGAAGCGATTGATCGTGATCACGATGAAACAATGGAAGCTGTACGGCAGTTGATTGCTCAAATGCAACAAACTCCCGACGTGACTGCGGAGATTGCCACTGAAGCAACTGATGTCCGTGCTGAGGTAACGAAAAGTGGTGTGTTTGAACTCGCTTAGACCGCTTATACGTAAATAATAAAAAGCCTGCTGAGTAATCGGTAGGCTTTTTTGGTGTTAGGCTTTTTTGATACGCTGCTTGAGTGCATTCATCACGTTCATGAAATTCATGTAGGCTTCGTAGGGGGATTCAAATGGTGAAAAGTAGGTGTGGACGTCGCCGTCGGCCCAGTATTTAGTACTCATGTAGTAGAGATGATCCGAAGTTTGGAGTTTTCGAAAATCATCGATGATGCTTTTATGGCTAGTCTTGCGAGATTCACGGAGAGGATGGAGTAATTCTTCAACTTTGCGGAGTTCTTCAAGCGCAGATTTTTGGAGATCGTTATCAAGCCAGGCAGAAAGATTGCGTTCCATGTCGGCCCAGGAAAGAAAATTATGGCAGTCAAAGGTGCCTCGACGAGGATACTTTTTGAGGGTTTCAAAGGGAGTGAGAAAGCCAATATTATTTTTGAGGAGCTCACCTGGGAGGGCCTTAAGAAATTCGAAAATCCCAGTATCTTCCCATTGATGTTCGCCGATGGTTTCGAAATCCATAAAGAGATTGATCGTTTCACCATAAACATCTTTTGCCCAGCGGGTGAATTTAGGGGTGTCGAGGGGGTATTCTTTCCAAGATTTGTTACCAAAACGAAAGGCAATATCATCAGAAAGTTTGTAGTCTTTTAGGAGGACGCCAAAACTGTCTTTAATCTTTTTGCTGTAGCCATATTTTTGGGCGACGGCTACCTCTTCGGAGGAAAGATCGGTCTCGACAGGAGTCATCACGTGATGAGGCGAATCACCTTTGAGGACATAGTCCCAACCTTCAGCGAGAATACCGTAGAAACCCATGTTCTTGATGAAGGTAGCGAGTTCGTTGTTGTAGATGAGCTCGGTGTTGCGGAAGACTTTAGGATTTACGCCGAGAAGCTTTTTGATTTTGTCGCGGTGGAGTTTGATTTGGTAAGCGTATTCGAGCTTAGAGTAAAGGAAAGCTAGGGAATGATAGTAGGTTTCGGCAAGGAACTCGACGCGAGGATTCTTTGCTAATTCCTGGAAATTTTTGAGGACTTTGGCGCCAATTTTGCCGTAATCTTCACATTGTTCAAGAAAAACACCGGACAGTGAAAATGACACCTTGAATTCAGGGTGTTTATTAAGCAACTGAAGAAGCATATCGGTGGCTGGCAAGTAGCATTTATGGGCTACTTTTTCGAAGACCTGCTGGTTTTCATAGTTTTTGGGACCGACAAAATAATCATGCTTTTCGTCGGATTCAAAGAAAGAATAGTGGCGAACGCGGTAGGGTTGGTGGACTTGAAAATAAAAACAGACGGTTTTGTCGAATTTTTGATTTTTAGCCATTTTGACACCGCTTAAGATTTGTATGTCTGCTAGTTTAACAGGTCGTGGAGGGAGAATGAAGAATTAGTTGATCTGCTGTGAGGAAAATCACATTGGTTTAGCAGATTTCATCTTTTTTCATATTTTTTTTCGTTTTTTTTCATATTTGATTGCTAGGCTGGAAATGTCAGCTGATAAAAAAGGCAATTATTAGGTTTGCAAGAAGGAGAGTCTTCTAAATTCGTCTATCAAGGTGAAGACTCGGTTGGACTCGACGAAAAGGGGCTGAAATAACAGGAGGGAAGCGGGAATCGCGAAAACTCTGTTTCAGGCCTGACTTTGCCCCTACCCAAAATTAAATCAAACTCCGATAAACAAGGGCTACCTTATCCACCTGATTTCGCCAAGAACATCGACGAAGCTCCTGTTTGGCGGCAGGAATCATTGTGCTTGAGATTGCTGGATACTTAATTACAGCTAAGACCTGATTGGCCATCCGTTCTACATCCCAAAAATCAGACTTGAAAGAGTTATTGATGACTTCTGAAACACCTGACTGCTTACAAAGCACAGTTGGGATATTAGCATTTACCGCTTCTAGTGCCGATAGCCCAAACGGCTCTGACACCGATGGCATCATGTAGAGACGAGCTTTCTTGAAGGCTTTTTCTTTCTGTTCGCCGCGAATAAATCCGACACAGAAAACATTTTCCTGGAGTCCGTACTCGATGATTCGACTCATGATTTTGGGCAACATATCACCGGTACCGCCGATGACAAACTTCACGTGGGGATCATTTTTTACAACTTTGCGGGCAACTTCAAGGAAATAGTCTGGACCTTTTTGGATGGTGACCCGACCGAGAAAAAGGATGATTTTATCTTCAGGTTTGAAGGTGGGGCGCTCGCAGTGATTGATGTTATCGATGCCGTTGTGGACGGCAGTGATTTTGCGGGCAGGGACGCGGTAATGTTTTTGGAGAATAGCTCTGGTGTACTCACTAACGGAAATTACATGGTCGGCCGCATGGAGACCGGCTTGTTCGTATTCGTAGATTCCTGGACTTGGATTTCCGCCGGTTCGATCAATTTCGGTGGCGTGAACGTGCACTACGAGTGGGGCGCCAGTAACCTCTTTCGCCAAAATACCGGCCTTGAAGGTAATCCAGTCGTGGGCATGAATGAGGTCATAGTGTTCATCTTGGGCGAAACTGGCTACTTCTTGAGCGAAACGCTCGATCTCATGGAAAAGATTTTCGCCGTAAAGATTTTTAAGTTGGTTGTTTTTGGCAGAGATCTTTTGAAAAATCTGTTGATACTCCTTTTCAGTAACGTAAGGAGAGTGAATGCTGGACTTGATGGCACAGATAGTCAGACTTTCAAGTTTTTCGAGTTCGACCACAGAATACTCATTGGGATGGTGATCGGCCTCTAGTTGCTGGTAAATGAAAGTAGGAATCGCAAAATGAATATTAATGTCATCGTGCTTTTCGGCGATGTGTTTGGCGATATTGGTAGAGGCTACTCCGAGTCCGCCGGAGTTGATGGGGGGAAACTCCCAGCCAAGCATTAAGACCTTCATTCCTTTTGTTTTTGTTTTTTAAATCAGGAAATTATACCACAAAACCACCTGTCTCCCAAGAGCGCAAGGCCGATCTATGATAAAAGTCATAATTATGCGAGGTTTGCCAACTGATCTTTTGCATAAATAGCTGCACCAAGGGCGCCGCTGTTTTTCAGCTGGCTGAATCTCACCTGGGCTTCAAGAGGGTAGTTTTTTGATTTGAGCAGACTATCAAGCTCGGATGATAGTTTTTTGTGAAAGTTAGAAATAACGTCTTTGCCAATGCCGCCCCCGAGAACAATCATGTTGGGGTTGTAGGAAAGAGTGATGTTGTAGAGGAAAGAGGCGAGTCTTTTGATAAGAACATCGAAATACCCCCGAACTTCAGGCATTTCTGAAACACATAATTGATGAACTTTTTGAAAATATTC
>CAYGJQ010000123.1:3963-4433 GCA_964350285.1 uncultured Candidatus Peribacteria bacterium
GCTCTAAGTGAGGTCCGGCGAACAATTCTTCGATCTGAATTTGGTCTTCTTCATTGGCAATATTAGCTTGAAGGTGACCAATTTCACCGGCGTAACCATTGATGCCGCTATAAATTTCGTTGTTGATGACAATACCACTACCTACTCCGGTACCAATGATTAACCCGATCACGTTGGGGAGGCCTTTGGCTTGACCAAAACGCTGTTCAGCGAGAGTAAAAAGGCGAGCGTCGTTTTCGATGAAAACGGGGAGATCGAATTGATACTTGAGGTCGTTAGCAAGGGGAACGTCGACCCAATTAGGGATGTTTGGGGCCTGCATGATGTGGTGACTTTGAGGATCAACAAAACCAGCCCAAGCGATACCGATGGCAGAGGTGTTGGCGTCGATGACTTCTTGGAGGGCGCGGGTGATATTGCTGAAAACTACTGCCCGACCTTTGTCAGCTTCGGTTGGGACTTGAACCTCT
>CAYGJQ010000124.1:0-2549 GCA_964350285.1 uncultured Candidatus Peribacteria bacterium
GTTGGCCTGGAATGCCCTCAAAGCAAAGCCAAACACCTTGTCGTTTTGCATCCGCACCAGGTAGGTAGCGCCACTGAGTTCAGTTGGAATTTCAGTGATCTCATGGCAAGGAAACTGAAAGTTATTTGCCGTCATTCGAAAGAACCCCATTTGATGCGAATTTCTTCCTTCAACTCCAGCTGTCGTATAAACGGCTTGGAAGTCGAGGCCGGAATTCAGAGCGGCATGGAGGATCGATGTCCTTGCAATCACAGTTTCCAGCTTGGCCTGAGTAGGTCTCAGAATGAGCTTCCCTGCGATATCTTCAGTTTCATTGTTGCAAAGTGGAGTTGGCGGGGAAGGGGCATGAATTGATCCAGCAGCTTCGGTGATTTGGCCATTTCTCAGGCCAGAAACCATAGCATCCTCGAAGACACATTGAAGCCCCACAAACATTTGTCGCACTTCGCCGTCATCATCTTTATCTTCAGTTACTTCAAAGTAACCCTCTTCTTGGACAACATCCCAAGTCTCAAGGTGGCGGCCTTCAAAGGCACCACCCCATTTCGACTCGAGCAGTTGATCGATCAAACTGTACATATTTTTCTCCTTTTTTTGTCAAAGGCCGCTTTTATTACCTCAAGTGCGCGTACTTTAAAAAAAGCCCCGCATTTCTGCAAGGGCTTTCTTTAATTAGTTTTGATCTCAAGACTAGTCAGCAATTTTAATTGTTTCCATCAAAGTTTGGTTTTCCTTTCGAACCACATCCACTTCAACTTTGTCATAACAAGATCCTTCTGGAAGAGCAATATTCTGTCTATCGATTGAACTTTTGTAGAGATTATTTCCTGTTTCAGCAACAAAATCGACACGCCCCTCTCCAAAGTAAACTTTATATTCAAAAATCGCTGCAGTATCCAAAGTATTCATATAATCAAAGTACACTAGAGTCTGTTTTTCCTTATCGCTAGAATCCTTACAAGTTTCAAATGAATTAGTAAGTTTTCCGTCAGCGTAATAGATCACACCTTGCGTTACAGTTGGTTCTTCTGGGGTTTCAAAACTCAATTTTGCCGCTTCTCCAGCAAACATCCGATCCATTACTTCACCAGTTTGTTCATCAAGAGCTTCTACGTATACGTGCTGAAAACATCCCTCAGGTAGATTGATTTCAACATCCTTAGCCGTGTTTTGCCCGATGAAGAGCTGATGCTTAGCTGCCAAAGCATATTCAGGGCCATAATAAGCAACAAATCTTACAATTGGAGAATTGGCAGACATATTTTTATAGTTGAATTTGACATCAGTATCCTTCCCAGACCAATCTGATTTTTCACATTCAGCAAAAGAATTAGTTGTATTATCTGCTGCAGTACCAAGGTGATAAACTAGCTCAAGGTCTGTGGCTACTACTGAATTCTCATCCTCTTTCACTTCAGTTTTAGTCTCTTCTTTTTCATCAGTTTTTGGTTCTTCAGATTTAGTTTCTTCCTTCTCAGCTGGAACCTCACCATTTTTCATATAACTCTCAAAGCGATCCATAATTACCGCCATTTGGCCACGAGTCACCGGATCATTAGGGCCAAATTTACCATCTTTATAGCCAGTGATAAGGCCTTTATCTGCAACTTTACTGATCGCATCAGCATAGTAAGCATTTTGATCTACATCTGGAAACGTACGTCCAGCTGCAAACGACAAAACTGCAGTTGTAGCTAGTAAACTAACCAAGGCAACTGCCTTCATAAGAAACTTCATAAAAAACAAAGTTAAAAATAATTAACAATTTAATGGGTCATTACAACAAAATCTTACTCCATCTTCTTTCTAATGAAAGCCGGAATATCCAACTCATTATCAGACGCCTTTGTCACCGGAGTAGGTGAGTTGTTGGTATTCGGGGCCATTGGAGCATTGCCATTGATTCCAGAACGGATCGGCATATGCGTGCGCGTAACTTGTGCACGTTCAGTAGCAGCTTCATCAAATCCAGTTGCAATAACTGTAACTTTCAATTCGCCAGTGTAAGAATCATTAATCACCGAACCAAAGATGATATGAGCATCTGGATCAGCAGCATCAGTAATTATGCGAGCTGCTTCATCTACTTCGAACATGCTCAAGTCATTACCACCAGTAATATTGAAGAGGATTCCTTTCGCGCCTTTGATCGACATTTCAAGCAACGGACTTTCGATCGCTGCTTTAGCCGCTTCAACTGCACGTTCTTCACCAGTACCATATCCGATACCCATGAGCGCAGAACCAGCATTCTCCATTACTGTCTTCACATCAGCGAAATCCACATTAATCATACTCAACAATATGAACAAGGGAGCGATTGCTAATACTACCACAACGATCCACCCATAATTTCTTCTCAAATACCTCACTCTATTTACTTATTTTAAAAGCTTCCAGCTCGTTCTCAAGACTTGCCACTTTCGCCTGAAACTTGTCCAACAATTTTTTTAATTGACCTATCTTCGTAAAAGCTTCTTCCTCCTGTATTGCTTGATAGATTTGCCCATTATTCGTTTTCTTTATCTTAGCCTTGCCCCCGCAATTGG
>CAYGJQ010000124.1:2559-4247 GCA_964350285.1 uncultured Candidatus Peribacteria bacterium
CCACATTAATCATTCCGTGAACAGTCACCAAATCAGCAATACCTTGTACACCTTGGCGGAGAACATCATCTACCACCATGAAGGCATCAGTCAGTGGGGTCTTTTTATCAATAATCGAGAGAATTCGATCGTTTGGAATCGTGATCAACGTATCTACTTTTGATTTCAACAGTTCAAGTCCTTCATCAGCTTGCTGTTTTCGTCGTTGACCTTCAAATGAGAATGGTTTTGTAACTACCGCAATAGTCAAAATCCCCAGTTCTTTAGCTGCCTCTGCCACAACTGGCGAAGCACCGGTACCTGTACCACCACCCATACCACAGGTGATGAATACCATATCGGCACCTTTCAAAGATTCTTTGATTTCTTCAATACTTTCTTCCGCAGCCTGACGTCCAATATCTGGATTACTCCCAGCACCTAGACCACGAGTAGTCGCCTGACCGATATGAATTTTTGTTGACGCTTCTGAATGATAAAGCGCTTGGGCATCAGTATTAATCGCAATAAAATCAATTCCATGAACGTTAGCTTTGATCATCCGGTTAAGCGCGTTTCCGCCGCCACCACCGGCACCAACGACTTTAATTTGAGCCACTGTATTTGCATCTGGTGTTACTTCCATTGGTCGGGCTGATGATTGGCTAGAAAAACTACTACCTCTTGTTTTATGTCCTTGGCTAGAAAATAGGTGTCTCAAAGGGTCGTTTTGGTTAGTCATAGTGTTGGGATAAATGATCGGGAACTGAGCCCATCAAGGGTTTCCAATTATTAAGGGCTGAAGATTCCAATGTCAAGGTATTCTTAACACAAATAACTTGCTTATGGAAACAAATTCTTGAACCATCCTTTCATGTTCTCAATTGGCTTTTTCATATCCAGTTTCCGGAATTTTAACCCCAATCCATAAGACCGAGATTCCATTCGTGCCCCCCATACTAGGAGACCGATCGCAGTTGCGTAAGCAGGATCATCAATTTTGTCGACTACACCATCATAATTTTGCAAAAAACCAAGCTGAACCGGGAGATTCAAAGTTGCTCGTGCGAGATCAGTGGCACCTGGCATTTTTGAGCCAGCACCAGTAAGTACTACGCCCGCCGGCAGCATTCCATCACGATGGATTTTCGCCAATTCATCTTTCACCAGCACAAAAATTTCGTGATAACGCGCTTGAATAATCTCACAAAGGTGTTTTTTGGAAACAACTTGAGTATCAATCTTACTCATTAAAGAAAGATCAATCGTTTCACGTTCATTAAAATCTTCTGGAATACAACTTCCGTATTCAATTTTTACTTTTTCCGCCGTATCAATTGAACTACGCAGCCCGATTGCAACATCATTAGTAACATTTTCACCACCAACAGGAATTACGGCAGTATGTAAGGTGTTGCCTTCTTCAAATACACAGATCGAAGTACTACCAGAACCAATATCTACCACTACAACGCCCAATTCTTTCTGTCTTTTCGAAAGCACTGCTTCCGCTGGCGCCACGCAAGTAGGAATTACATCATCAAGATCAACTCCCGCCTGCAATACACATTTTTCAATATTTTTCACCGCTGGATCCAAACCTGTAATGATATGCGCATCCACTTCCAAGCGAATCGCAGTCATTCCAACAGGGTATTTAATTCCTTTTTGTTCATGCACAGGGAAAGAACGCGGAATGATTCTTAAAA
>CAYGJQ010000125.1:0-695 GCA_964350285.1 uncultured Candidatus Peribacteria bacterium
CATTTCGATCGCTCATTTGAACTCGAACATCACCTAGAAAACAAAGGTAAACACGACCTCCTCGATCAAGTAAGAAAAGCCAATAACCTCGCTAAATTCATCTACGTCCGCCAACCCCACCCAATGGGCGACGGCCACGCGATTCTTTGTGCTAAAGAAATTCTCCGCAACGAACCTTTCGCCGTCCTCTTCGGCGATGATATCGTTCGCCACGACACCCCAGCAATCAAACAACTAATCGACATCTACAATCAAAAACAAAGCCCCATCATTGGGATTGAGAAAATCCACCCCCAAAAAACCCAAAGTTACGGCATTATTGCTCCTGAAAGCACCGACGGCCGTCTGCATAAAATCAGCGACCTAATCGAAAAACCTCACCCCAACGACGCCCCATCCAATTTAGGCATCATTGGAAAATACGTTGTCCCACCGGAAATCATTCCAGCCCTAGAAAAAGCCGAAGCTGGCCACTCTGACGGTGAAATCAGACTGATCGATGGCCTCCGCACTTTAATGGACAAACATGACCTTTATGGTTATGAAATTGAAGGCGACCGTTATGACACTGGTGACAAATTTGGCTTAATAAAGGCCGTAATTGACTTTGCCCTCGAGCGTGAGGATCTCAAGGACAAAGTAAAAGACCATCTGAAAGGTCTTGATTTGGATTAAAAAATTAGATACAATAATCA
>CAYGJQ010000125.1:705-4213 GCA_964350285.1 uncultured Candidatus Peribacteria bacterium
CAACAGGTGCTACGATTCTCCTCGGCGAGGCCGAAAAAGAGAAAATGAATGGCAACCATGAAGCTGCCATCAAAATTTGCGAACAAATTCTCGTAAATGACCTTCGATGCGTTGAAGCCTTCGAAGAGATCGGCGACAACTATTTAAGTCTCCGCAAATACAACAAAGCAAAGAAAGCTCTCGAAAAGGCGATCGAACTCAAACCAATGAGTGCCAATGCAAATTACCTTCTTGGCTTTGTCTTCTCTGCTCTCGGCGAATGGGGAAATTCAATCAAATTCCTCG
The DNA here is from genome assembly GCA_964350285.1 of uncultured Candidatus Peribacteria bacterium. GTDB lineage: Bacteria > Patescibacteriota > Gracilibacteria > UBA1369 > CAYGJQ01 > CAYGJQ01. Next base: position 991 of record CAYGJQ010000125.1, read on the forward strand.
AACGTTCCGATAACATCGAACCAAATCACCCCGAAATCCTCCGCTGTCTTGGCTGGTCTATCTTCCACAACGGTCAACGCAAACGTGGAGTAATCCTCCTCGAACGCGCCCTCAACCTAAAACCAGATGATGTACTCGTTCTTTCGGACCTCGGAATTTGTTATCTCAACGAGAAAAACTTTGAACGCGCGGAGGAACTATTTAAAAAGATTCTCAACATCGATCCCCAAAACCAAAAAGCGATCGAATGTCTCAACGCCGTAAAATTCTTCAAGAAAGAATTCAAAAAGATCAAAAGCAGCGAAGTTTAAACCCCTTCCCACAACCACCAAAATCCCCAGCAGGCAACTAACTGTTGGGGATTTTTTTATTCCAACATCAAACCCTATATCTTCGTCGGCGCCTCTTTACAACTTGCAATCTTATGACCGTCTCGGACATTTTCACTTGTGCCATCAATCATAAATGAAGCGTTTCGTCCAGAAAGTTTCGCTGAATAAGAAGCCCGATCAGCCGCCACCAAAAGATAGGCCATCACTCCCACAATATCTTCACGCAATGAATGTTTCGGCACCGAAGACGCATAAAGCTGCTCAGCCAACTCTCGATCACCAGCAATCTCCCCCCAATCAATATCATAAGAATCACGCAAGCTTCCCAAAATATCCCGATACTTCAAATAAACTGCCAACTTATCCCACAATGGCATCTCAGCTTCATCATTTGCCGGATACTTCACCACACCAGCCGATAAAGTAATATGTCTTGGAATAGCATTACCTTCAACCGCCGCCGGAACAGCATCAAATGAAGCACTACTATTTCCAAAAACTATCCCTTCATCATGATAAGAAACCAACTGTTTATTATTTCCAACATCAGGCAATAAAGGATCAACTTGCCGCTCACCTCGAAACATAAACGGCTTTGTCCAATCAAAAGCCGCCCCAATTGCTTTTCCAATTCCACTAAAAGCATTCTTAACCCCCTGCATCATTTTATAACCAAATTTCATTTTATTTGGATCCAGCTGACACACCACCTCTTGATAAACACGACTATGCACCTTATTCATGAAAGTAGTAATATCATCAGTTTCCACCATCAGCACAAACTCTTCCCCACCATACCTCCACAGCATCCCCAACGAACCAAGAACTTCCTGAATCACCCGCACAACAGTTTGCAAAACCATATCTCCTCCCAAATGCCCCATCACACCAGCATCATTCACCTGTTTAAATCGATCCAAATCAAAAGCCACTACATGAATCGAACGATTTTCACCTAACTGATTTGCCTTCAAGACATCACACATCTTTTGATACAAATCAAAATACATCGCTCGCTTCTTTGGCGCCCCAGTCAACTGATCATTCTCACCACGTTGCTGAGTACGAATGATTTTCTTTTGCAAACGGAAAGAACGATCATTCGTTGCATCCATTTGTTCACGCATATCTTCTTTCTCCGCCACAGTCTCTCGCAGCCGGCTATCTAAATGAGCATTCACTGTCAGTGCCGCCACCAATTCTTGACGATAATAATTATCCGCATCATCTTCTTTCGCCAACAACTTCAAAACATCACTGGCCTTCTCACTCGACAATGCATGAACGGTTCTACCAGTTCTTTCCAGCCATTTCAGTGCCTTCTCCGCCCCCTCAGGATCATCTCCATCCATTAATTTTTCCTGAGCGCGATCAATCTGTTCAAAAATATCCTCACCCAAAACCCGCACCACACCATCAAAAGTCTCTTTGCACACTACCAGCAAAGTCTGATAATCATTTGCCTGCAAGTACTCCATTCCCCTGCTAATATTCTCCGGCCACGGATACAAACAATTCGCTAAATCAACGCCCTCAACTCCCAACCGATAAGCACTGCCCATATCAATAATTGGTGGCACACTTTCCTCATCCACCACTGTTGGCGCAGCCTCATCATAAGTACCTGAAGGCGATATCAAGGCCATCCCGACAAATCGCTTCTCAAAAAAGAACCTCTCTTTTAATTTCCCCCTTGTCATAAATAAAGTATGAATTTTAAAAATTGACGCACCCAGTAAATCCCCCAAACCAAATTTTGTCAATACGTCACGTTCAACCATAAGGTCTTAAGCTCCGACCTCTGTCATTTCTATCCAACTTGAGAAATCCTTCTCAAAGTACCTTCTAGACCATCATTACTATCATTCCCCCTTTGAATAGCACCGCGCAATCTGGCTTCAGTAGCACGACACATCGCCATCACCTCTCTTGCCGCGGCCTGCAATTCTTCAACACAAAAACCTTCAAGTGCCTGATCAACTTCCTGTTTGTCCCGGCCGTAGAGAGCCTCAGCTAATGTCATGGATTTTTACAAAAATTATTGTAAAGTAACACTCACATTAATATATGTCTCCACTAAAACGCAAGACATTTGTCAATGCGTCAGCAAATTATCATTTTCTGCCTTTCTTCACGCAAAAGTACTTATCATTATCCTTATCCATTTTCTTACATTTTCGATAGTACTTTCGCGCACGCTTCAATTCCTGCCGTTTACCTTTTTCCAAAACCCTAGTCGACCGGCGCCCCCTCAACATCTGATCCTGCTTTGTATGCTGCAAACAGCTCTTCACCAATGCCCGAATCCGATTGCAAACTCGCTGATCTTTACGATTTGGAGCTTTATTATAAACATCTACCATCTGATTATAATCATTCACCGCACCATTCGTTCGCTCCAACATCCAATTGTTAAGCGCATGTCCCATTGCCGCCTTCGCCTTTGCCATCTTCTGCTGATCTTTAACCTTCGCCGCGATAATATAGGCCTGCTTATACATGTCATAAGCCAATTTCATCTGTGGCGTCGTCAACCCGCCCCCCTTCAGCATCAACTTCCGTTCTTTTCCAGACATATTCTCGTAACAAATCCCTAAATCATAATTAAGATTAAAATTTGTCCCGTCATACACACTTAAAAGTAAAGCCCGAGCCTGCAAATATTTCTTTTGCTGCATCAAACGATCAGCCTTCAAAATCACTGCTGGAGCACTCAAACTCTGCTTTTCAATTGCCGTCGCCTTCGCTGCTTGCCCACAAGAACGCAAACGTCCAGCATAAGCATCACGAAACACCGCTCGTCTTTGTTCAGACTCTTTATGTGATAAACCATTTTTCTAATGAAACGGCGACAATCGGGATCTACACTTCGCTCCACTCTTAACACTGTA
>CAYGJQ010000126.1:0-3246 GCA_964350285.1 uncultured Candidatus Peribacteria bacterium
CATTCACTATTGAAAACGATGGGCTTTTCACAAGACCTTCTACCCCAATATTTGTCACTATTTGCTGTATAAAAGCAGTTTTTCCCGCACCCAGGTCACCAAAAAAACACCATATTTTTATATTTTTATATTTTTCAAAAACTTCTCGAGCTTTATCTTGCGAAGCTAATCCCAATTTAAAATCTCCATCTAAATCTAACCCCTTACCTGCTATCAATTTAAGATCATACTCTTCACCTAAAAACAAAAACTTCTCACCAGGAACAAAATGCTTATTTAAAACAACCCTATGTCTTTTAATGGCTTTAGCTCGATTTTTTTCTATCCACTCTCCATTCTGCTGCACGAATTTTTTAATCAAAAAATCTGGAGTAAGATTAGGAACTCTAACTAATACCGCTCCATCTTGCTTGATCTCCAGGCTCATTGTTTTACGTTTCGATTTCTTAACTTGGTATTCAAACGCCATAGTAGTAAAATATCTGCACTTAACTAATTCAAAATGTACACAACAACCCAAGCTATAACAACTATTCTTGCTATTTTAACAGTAGTAACTCAAGTTTTTATTGTAGTAACAATAATTGCTTATTTAGCCAAATTTAAAAAATGGACCAACTTTTTCGAGAAACATGCGCTCAAAATTGCCATGGCTATTTCAACTCTAGCTATCTTTGGCCCACTATACTTCTCTGAAGTAGCTGGATGGACCCCATGCAAACTTTGCTGGTTCCAAAGAATAGCAATTTTCCCGGTATTTGTGCTTCTTATAACTACCTTTATCTCCAAAGACTACAAAGGAGCACCAAAATTCATATTACCCTTAAATATTATTGGAGTATTAATTTCAGGCTACCATTATATCCAACAAATTGTAGCTACAATCAATCCAACTTCAGCTTTCTTAAATGACTGTTCAATAGTAGGAAACTCTCCATCATGCAGTGAGTATTTCACAATGAAATTCGGTTACATCACTCTACCTCATATGGCTCTAACTGCTGGCTTAGCGTTTATCCTTCTTATGATCATGCAAATACGACAAAACAAAAAAGCTTAATAAAATTTAACAAGTTTTTAAAGTTTGTTTGTTAGATTGACTCTTACAAAACATAAGAGTAATTTCTAACTAATTTAAGCATGAACATGCCAAGCGTAAAATTAGCAAATGTAGTCTGGAAAGAAGGGAAACACTTTGTAGCCCAATGCTTAAACGTTGATGTATCAAGCTTTGGCAATACCAAAAAAGAAGCTTTAGACAACCTAAACGAAGCTCTAGAACTTTATTTCCATGATGAACCATCAACTTTGGTCAATGAAATTACTCAACCTGAAGTAATTTCTACCAAATTGAACTATGCCTAGCATCTATTCCTCAAGGTACATAATTAAAATCCTTAAAAAATACGGATTTATTTTAGTGCATATCAAAGGCAGTCATCACAAATTCAAAAACTCTAAAAAACAAACCGTGATTGTTCCACATCCTAAAAAAGAAACTCCATACGGAACCTTTCGATCAATACTAAGGCAATCAGGATTAAAACATAAACATTTTCAAAAATAGAAACATCCACTACAATAAAACCCAAGCATAATTTCTTATATGTCCGACAATCAAATCCAATGTCATAACTGTGGCACTCAAATCAAAATCGATGAAGCCCTTCAAGCAAAACTAAAAGCTGACTTCGATAAACAACTTGAGCAAAAGCTCCGTGAAGAAAAACTAGTAATGTGGGATAAAGCTCAAAAAGCCGCCGCCGACAAAATCGGAACAGATCTTAAAGACATGCAAGCACAGCTTAAAGAAAAAGAAGAAACAATTAAAAAAGCCCAAGAACATGAATTAGAACTTCGTAAAAAAGCTCGTGAACTTGAAGAACAAAAGAAACAATTCCAAGTAGAAATGGAACGTAAAATGGATGCCGAACGCGAAAAAATTGCTAGCAAACTTAAAGAAGACCTAGCTGAAGAAAACTCCAAAAAACTGAAAGAAAAAGATCAACAAATGGAGCAAATGCGTAAAACCATCGAAGAACTCAAACGAAAATCTGAACAAGGATCTATGCAAGTTCAAGGTGACGCCCAAGAAGTAGATCTTAAACATACACTCAAATCTAAGTACCCTACTGACACCATCGACGACGTACCAACTGGAATTCGTGGTGCTGATTTAATTCAAACTGTTCGTAATAATTTTGGAGTAAAATGCGGAATAATTGTTTGGGAATCCAAAAACACCAAAGCCTGGAACGACGAATGGATCCGCAAACTTAAAGAAGACCAAGGTCTAGTAAAGGGAGATCTTGCCGTACTAATTACAGTAGCTATGCCAGAAGACCTAAAAAACTTCGGGTTAAAAGATGGCGTCTGGGTTATTGAATACAAATACGCTATTGCCATAGCCAGCGTACTAAGAAATCAACTTATCCAAATCGCTAAAACAAAAAAATCCCTAGAAGGAACCGATGAAAAAATGACCCAACTCCACGGCTACCTAACAGGACCTCAATTTAAAAATCGCATGGAAAACATAGTCCTGGCCTTCACCGAAATGCAAGATAACCTAATCAAAGAACAACGCGCTGTTCAAAGACTTTGGGCCAAACGCGAAAAAGAAATAGAAAGAGTAACCACCAACACCATCGGTATGTACGGCGACCTTCAAGGAATCGTAGGCAACGCTTTACCTAAAATGGAAACCCTAGAACTTGAAGAAGGTGAACTATAATATCAAGCTATAACTAAACTTTATGGACAACTACAAAAAAGAGCTTCAACAAAGAAGCCAAAATGCAAAAAAGACTAAAGGATTCCACAGTCCAAGTTCAAAACAATACCAAACTCAAAATAATCACAATAATCCAGAAACAAATTTTACAATAAGAAAAAATAAACACCCCTACCTAGGTCATTTCTTCATATGGGGAGGCTTCATATTAATGCTAGCTACACTGATTACTTTCGCAATAGTCAATGTCGCACTCAAAGCCCCTACCGGGTATAGCACAAGCGCACTAACTGTAGAAACAACATACGCTCAATTAATTTCACCAGAAGATACGCCTCAACCAATTAGCTCTCAAACTTCCAGCAGATCAATTTCAACAAACAATGATAATCAAGAAAGTAGTACATTGATTAAACCAGATGAAATGCGTAAAGATACACGCACACCAATCGAAACAGTATCAAGCCGAAATGAGTTCATTAAAACATTTCTAAATTTTGGATTAGGCTTAG
>CAYGJQ010000126.1:3256-4147 GCA_964350285.1 uncultured Candidatus Peribacteria bacterium
GGATTTTTAGCATTAATACTTGTAATAGTTGGACCATTAATTGGATTTAGCATTCTTGGCAATAAAATAACTGAACCAGGAATGGAACTTGATCCAAGATCAGGTAAAGGACCTCATTCCGAAGTTCCGAATGAAGTTAAAGGTTGGAACTGGGGAGCCTTTATGTTCACTCCATTTTGGGGACTATATTTTAAACTCCCACTCACATTACTAGCATTAATTCCTTACGTTAACATAGTTATCGCCTTTGTTTATGCAATCAAAGGTAAAGAAATGGCCTGGAAAAAACAACCATGGCTAAGCACCTACGAATTCAATCATTTTCAAAACAAATGGAATATAGCTGGATTAGTCTTATTCCTATTTATGATTGGAGTACCATTAGTATTCTTAATACTAAGCATTGCCTTCTAGCAAATCAGCCATAAACTCCATCGTCCCTTCATAGTCTTTACTGTATTTAGAAGTATCAGGGAAATCCAAATTAACAATTCTCTCATACACAACTTCTATCAATCTCTTTAGAGCCTCTACTTCTTGAGGCTCTATTCTTAAATCTAAAATTTTTACTGCATCATTAGCTCCTGCATCCAAAAACTCTAAGCTGCCATCATACACCTTATACTTAGCACCAAATTCTCTAGAACCTTCTACTAACAACTTATAAAAAGTTAGCTGCATTTTATACTTCCAAGTCTTACCTCTATCCATATAACCACCTTTCCAATCTTTAAGAGGCTTACCTGTCTTATAATCTATTACTTTAATCTCCTTAGATTCTTTATCAACCTTCATTCTATCTATCTTACCAGTAATATGAGCTTTACCAACCAATACCCCCTGCCCTGCAAAATTCATTTCAGTTTCATCATTCACATCAAACCTATCTTT
>CAYGJQ010000127.1:0-4136 GCA_964350285.1 uncultured Candidatus Peribacteria bacterium
GCCTCTTCGTGCTGGCCTTGGGCATGCTGCACGCTTGCAATCTCGTGCAGCGTCACGGCAACATTTGGGTGCTGCCTTGTTCCATACGCTTTCTCTTTGATCTCTAAGGCTTCCTGGTAGCCCCTTAGCGCCTCTTCGTGCTGGCCTTGGGCATGCTGCACGCTTGCAATCTCGTGCAGCGTCAAGGCAATATCGCCGTTGTTTTTCTCAACTTCATAAGCCTCTCGTTTAACTTTTAGTGCTTGACGATATTTATCTTTAGCCTTACCCAATTCTCCTTGAAGACTCAAGATATAACCTTTTACATGCAACGCCTTCCCATATTCCTTTGTAGATTGCCGTTGGTGCTTGCTATAAAGCGCTAGGGCTCTTTCGCAGGTGTTTATCGCTTCAGAGTATTGCGATTGGCAACTTAAAGCCCAAGCCTTATCAATAAACGCCTCTGCAGCCGATAAGCTGTCGGAGCTAGCTGGCGCTTCGTAAATTGACAAGCTACTATTCAGGTCTTGAATCGCTTGGGCATAGTTACAGGACCTATATGCATGCCATTTACCGAGGTTATGGTAAATTGCGGCTTTTACTTGCTCATCATGGGGCATCTCTAGCAGTTTTTGGCAATGAGGTATCAGTAGGATAAAGTCTTTGTGTTCTGTGTGATAATAAGGTTCATAGTCTGTCTCTTGAGCTAGTGTTTTAGCAAGCTTGTGGTGCATTGATTCTTTTGATTGTGTAGTGAGTCGGTCCAGGACAACTTCTTGCAATAATTTATGCACGAGGCATGTTCTTTTGCTGGGTTTGGTTACTAGGGAATAGGATGTAAGTGCAAAGATGGTGTTATCAATGTCTGTCCCTGGATGATGCTGTTCTAGGAGGATTTTTAGCAAGGTTTTGGGGATCGGAGTATCTGCTAGCAGGGAGCAGTAGTTGAGGATGAGGCGTGCTTCAGGGGATTGGTTTTCGATGTTTATTTGCCAGGTTGTTAGGATGGTTTGCTGGTCGGTGGGCCTGGGGATATCCTCTTTAAAGATTTCGATGGATTTGGTGGCATATTTTTTTAAAAATTCTTGGATGGTAATATCTCTTTGGTTGATATAGGCAGTGGCGTGAGCAAGGGCTAGGGGTAAAAATCCTAGTTTTTTAGATAGGGTGTAGTTGGTATCTTCTTGAGCGGTTGTTTTTTTGATGTAGTTAAATGCCTCTGGTGGAGTAAATTCTTTTAAGGGTAAGCATTGGCAATTGAGTTGATATTGGACGTTGTGAGGATTGCGGCTGGTGACGATAAGGGCTCTTCCTTGGTTGGGAAGCTGTTTTTCTAGATGATCGATGGTGGTTTGGCTGTCTAGGGCGTCGAAGATGATGAGGTAGTCGCTTGATTTTTCAAGATGCTCTTTGAGGTCTAGGAGGGTTTGTTCAGGGGTAGGTCTGTAGATGCTAAGTTCTTTGGCGAGGTTTCTAAGGGCCTCGTCTATGGATGATGGGGTAGATCCTTGAATGTAGTATATGAACCGGTAGTTTGCTCTGTACTCATAGGCATATTGCTGGATAAGGGTTGTTTTGCCAATCCCTCCAAGTCCTGTGATGGCTACTCGGCGGTGGCTGCGAATGTGGTTGTGTAGGTTTTGGAGATCTTGAGTACGACCGGTAAAGTTTTCTAGCGGTGGAAGACAATGAAAGATTTGGGTGCGATCTAGAATGTTGTGTTGGGCTTTTTTGAAGGCGTGGGTGTTGGTGTTGCTTAGCCTCCATTGATTGAGTTTTTGGCAGTGGAGTGGCTCTTTGAGCAGGGTTTGAGCTGCTGCAAAGAATCGTTGCTTGAGGGCTCTGCTTTGCTCACGGGAAATATTTCGCATATTGCCAAAAAGCTCAAAGGCTGCTTCGTAGTAGGCGTAGGTGGTTGGTATGGTGTGTTCTTGCGGTTTGTCTAGGATGGGGATTTTGGTGCCTAGTATTCCTTCAAAGAAGGCAGACGGGCAAGCCTCTTTTCGCGATCCTTTGAGATAGATGGGGAAAATGGTTTCGTATTTATCTGCATCGTTGTAGCGCTCTATGGCAAGGCGGATTTCTTGGGCAACGCCTATGGGATGTTTTTTGCGCTCGTTGTATTTTTGGTTTAGGGCCGGTGTGCAGATGAGTATTACTTGGTCTGTTTCTCGGATGAGAGCTTGAAAAGCGTTGAGCTCTCTACCAGGACCCAGTTCTCTAAAGCAGAAGATGGGATCAATGCCAACTCGGTCCAGGTCTGGAACTAGGGTATGCTCTAAGAAGTGATCGACCTCTGGGTCTCCTAGCGCAAAGCAGATGTAGCTGGTGGGTTTTTTGGATTGGGGTGATTGCCTGGCAAGTGTATCAAGATGCTCTTCAAAGGTCATTTGAAGGGTGTCCTGGATATCCTTGTAATGGCTCGTTATGGGTAGGTTGAGTAAGGGTTTAGGAATGCTTAGGATATATTGAAGATGCTCTGAGGGGTTTTGTTTGACTAACTCCTCCCCTTTTTGGATGAGGGCTATAGCTTGCTTAGGGTCTGTGGAGCTGGCTGTTTCTAGGAGTTCTAGGGCATCAGAGAATCCCGGCGCTGATGCTTCCAGCCTGGGAAAGATACGTATTTCTAACTCGCCTTTGCTATTGACATGGTGTATGGTAAGGAGCTTGTCCTCGGGAAGGTCTGTGAGCAGGGCTTGAAGTTTTGCTGGGCTATGCTGGCTGTCAAAGCCTATTTTGATTTGCTCTAAGTTAACAAGAGGTAGTCTCTCTTGAGTGGTGACCAAGCTTTTCAGCAGTTGCTGGCTTTGAATGGGCTGTGTCACAAGTCCCCCTTTGATGGTTCTCATCTGGGACTCAACCCTTCTATCTTGCTGCAAGAGTGTAAAAAATTAAGTTGTATTTATGCAAGGGTTAACAATAGCAAAGCGCCTTCAATGGTTGGACTTTTCATAAAACGTTTGCTATAGCTAAAAATTCAATAGCCTGGTAGAATGGTAAGTGTGAGCGAAGAGAAAACTAATAACGGATAAGCATGATTTCCAAATATTTAGATCCAAAAAACGATCTGGCTTTCAAAAAAGTTTTTGGTGAAGAAAAGCATAAGCGCATCCCTATTGCCTTTCTAAACGCCGTTTTCAACCTCGAAGGTGGAGAAAAAATCATTGACTTGGAGTTTTTAAACACTGTCCAGGCCCCTGAGGTTGCTGCTCGCAAAGAGAGCATTGTAGATGTTTTGGTTAGGGACCAGCAAGGCTCTAAATACATCATTGAAATGCAGGTCGCAAAAGTAGCTGGGTTTGAGAAGCGCGCTCAATTCTATGCAGCCAAGACTTACTGTACCCATTTCAAGGCTGGCAATCCCTATGAGGACCTTAAAAAAGTTGTCTTCTTAGCTATCACCTCTTATGTCGTTTTTCCTGACAAAGACCATTACAAGTCTGACCATGTCATCTTAGACAACAAAACCTACGAGCAGGACCTAAAAGATTTTTCGTTTACCTTTGTAGAACTGCCAAAGTTTAACAAAACCTTAGACCAACTCAGCGGCTTAGAAGAGCAATGGTATTATTTTCTTAAGCACGCTGAAGATAGCGAAGATATTGATCAAATTTTAGCTGCTAATCCGGAGATCAAAGAAGCTTACGGTGTAGTAGAACGCGTGCATTGGACAGAGCAGGAGCTCCAGGCCTATGAAAAGGTGGCTATGTCAGTCGCTGATGCAAAAGGTGCAATTACAGCTGCGCGCCAGGATGGGCTGAATGAGGGCCGGCTGCAAGAAAAACTTGAAACCGCTAAAAAAATGTTAGCTGCCGGACTCTCTAACCAGCAGATTCTAGACATTACTGGGTTATCGGAAAAGCAGCTTCAAGATTTGCGCGATTAGTGCTCTCTGCTACTCAAAGCGTCTTATAGTTTATCTTATGTTGTATAAACTATTGATTATAAAATACTTACTAGAATTTAATCTCGATATACGGACATTGTTTTTGGGCTGCTTTTAGTGCTGCGAGGCCTTCAGCTTCTAAGCCGTTGCTGCTTAGGTCCAGCTGAGTGATGTTCGTGCGCTCTAAGACGTTAGCCAGAGCGCTTGCCCCTTTGGGTCCTATGCTGTTGTCGCTTAGGTCCAGCTGAGCGATGTTCGTGCGCTCTAAGAC
>CAYGJQ010000128.1:0-4110 GCA_964350285.1 uncultured Candidatus Peribacteria bacterium
CTAATCTGCGGCACCGAGATATGAGATTCATCGATCAGGAGAAGAAAATCATCTGGGTAGTAATCGAGAAGCGTATCCGACTGTTCACCAGCAGCACGTTGATTCAAATAACGAGTATAGTTCTCAATCCCCTGGCAATAACCAGTTTCTAAAAGAATTTCCAAATCGTATTCCGTCCTTGTTTTCAAACGTTCCGCTTCAAGCATCTTTCCTTGGCCACGCAGTTCGGCAACCCGCGCTTCTAAATCAGTTCGAATATTCACAATCGCTTTCTCAATTTTCTCCCGAGTCGTAATATCATGCTTTGCCGGGAAAATCCGTACTTCATCGTGCTCTTGAATAAATTCACCGGTAAACGAATCTACTTCGGAAATCTTATCAATCTCATCACCAAAAAATTCAAACCGGAAAACCGAATCACGGTCAGCTGGAAAAACTTCGACAGTATCACCCAACACATGAAACATTCCCTGTTTAAATTCAATATTCGAACGCACAAATTGGATATCAGTGAGATGACGTAAAAATTTATCTCTTTTTCGTTCCTCACCAACTTTAACTTCCATCGCCAAAGCATCATAATCATCCACCGAACCAAGACCGTAAATACAAGATACTGAAGCCACAATTAGCACATCCTTCCGCGACAAAAGATTTACCGTCGCCGCATGTCGGAATTTACTAATTTCTTCATTAATCGATGCATCCTTTTCAATATAAGTGTCTGTTGCAGCCACATAAGCTTCCGGCTGATAGTAATCGTAGTAAGACACAAAATAGCTCACAGCATTATTCGGAAAAAACTCCCGGAATTCCGTACAAAGCTGTGCCGCCAACGTTTTGTTATGCGCTAACACCAATGTTGGCTTTTGTACCTGCTCAATCACATTACTCAATACAAAAGTTTTCCCGGTACCAGTAGCCCCTAAAAGAGTCTGAAATTTCTCGCCGCTATTAATTCCTTTCACCAATTGTTTAATCGCTCTCGGCTGATCTCCAGCCGGCTTAAACTTCGATACTAATTCAAACTTTTGAGCCATAAATAAAGCTTAACCGTAAAAAGACACTCAAGTATTATAGTAGTTTTCCGAAAAAAATCAAGGGCAAGCCGCTTTACTAGCAATTTTAAGTTCTCCAGGAAAACATAAAAAATATGCTATGATGTGGCTAATAATTTGACCCATAGCTGCATCACTATGAAATACGCAAAAACTCTTATCTTTTGCCTGATCATTACTTCTATTGCTCTCACGGCTTGTTCTAAACCAAACGCCAACACCCCAGAAAAAGACCCACTAGCAGCTGAGAAAGTTCAAACTCACAATAAAATTGGCAAAGAAATCCATGCTTTAGGCAAAAGCACCTTCGACGTAATTGGCCAATTCGCCCTTCACCACACCGAAACCGAAGAACCAAAACCAACCAAAGAAGACCTCCAAAAACAATTCGATTCCGCCTTCGAAAATAGCGAAAAACTCCGCAAAACCGTCACCGAAGAATTCCAAGCGGAACCAGAATTCATCAAAAAATTCGAATCCGAATATCTTCCACCACTCGATGCTTTCCTCAATGCCGCAAAAGAACAAATTGAAAAAGCTGAAGATCAAGAATCTTTCACCAAACTTCAAGAACTCCAAAAAACTTTCGTGAATGCCCACAACAAATTCATCGAACACATGAACGAAAACAACTTCTACTAGACATGAATCCTACCGAACTCCTCCAATCAGCGATCACTGCTGCCGAAAAAGCAGCAAAGATCCAAGTCGATTTCCAACAACGCAACTTCAAAGTAGCCTTCAAAGACGGCGATTCCCGCAATCTCGTCACTGAAGTAGATAAAGCCTGCGAAGACGCAATCATCGAACACATCAAAGCACACCATCCCGATCACGAGATCCTTGGTGAAGAAAGCAGCACTCACCACGAATCTCAACCGAAAGAATCTCAAAGCTACCGTTGGATCATCGACCCCATCGACGGCACTACAAATTTCGCCCACACCAGCCCTTTCTTTGCCGTTTCCATCGGCATCGAACACCAAGGCAAAGTAATCGCCGGAGTAGTTAAGGCACCAAGATTAAACGAAACCTTCACTGCCGCCCTCGGCAACGGCGCCCATCTCAACGGCGAACCAATCAAAGTATCCGCCACCCCAAATGTAGAACAATCACTCTTCGCCACCGGTTTCCCCTACGTAAACCGCCAACAAAGCATGAACTACATCAGCAAAATCGTCGAACACTGCCAAGGCATCCGCCGCTTCGGATCCGCCGCCCTCGACATCTGCAACGTTGCATGTGGCCGCCTCGATGGCTACTGGGAAGCCGGAATCTACGCCTGGGACATCGCTGCCGCCACCATCATCCTCGAAGAAGCCGGCGGCCAACTCACCAACATCGACGAAAACACCCAAAACATCTACTCCCGCCAAACCATCGCCTCAAACGGATTAGTCCACGAAGAAATGCGAAAAATTCTAAACGGGTAACTTTCAAATAGGAAAGATTAGAAATAACCGTAAAGGTAAAAGGAAAGTTTTCACACATTTGCCAAAAACCCAAAAAGCCTGACCCTAAAGCGCAGTGAGCCGGAGAACCGCAATGCGGATCGAGGACAAAGCGAGCCCCCCCCGGATTTCGCAAAGCAAAATTTGGGGAAACGGAGAAGTAAAAAACTGTAATGAAAAAAACCGCAGAGCGGGATCGTCTGACTCTAAAGCGCAGCCAGCCGGAAACGAGCAAAGCGAGTTGAGGACTAGGCGAGCAGGGTCCCCGCAAATCTCCAATTTGTGGGGAAGAGGAGAAGTGATCGTAGGGTGGAATAAATAGTTTTACGCGTAAACGAAAAACCCAAAACGTTTGACTCTAGAGCGCAGTGAGCCGGAGCCGCAGGCGAGGACGAAACGAGCAGGGGCCCCCGCAAATCTTCAATTTGTGGGGAGGAGGAGTACTAAACTGTAAACCGAAGAAGCCTCCGCAGCGAAGCGAAGGATGATTCGTAGGTTGGAAGTTTAGCTCGACGTAGTGGTGCGCCCGACAGGATTCGAACCTATGACCTTTGGCTCCGCAAGCCAACACTCTATCCAGCTGAGCTACGGGCGCATATAAAAACCACTTTTCAAATGCGGATCGATTGTAGCACAAGATTTTTTTAAATCAACATTCATCCCCCATTCCTCGGATTAACCAAAAATAATTCCAACTAAAAAGCCACGAGAAACAAATCCCGTGGCTTTCTATATTAACTACTTAACATCAAACGATTTCAGTACTTGGCTCACAGCCTCAGCCACCTCATAACGATTCAATTGCTTATCTGGCATCAATTTATTCATTCTATCTGGAAATAACTCATATTTCTCCGCCACCCCCGCATAAGGAGCAAACCAATCATCAGCTGCTACATCTTCAAATGAATTCTCAAAATCCTCATTAAGATTAAACACTTCCGTCAGCATCTTCACAAACTCAACAGTATTTACACCTTGCTCTGGACCAAAAGTCCCATTTGGATATCCTTTCACCACCCCCATCTTCGTCGCCTTCATTACATATTTCACAAACCAATCATTTTCATCGTTGAGATCGCTATACTTCCCATCGTTCTTCAAACCATCCTCAATATTAATCTCAGCCGCTTTCAAAACAATCTTCAACGCTTCAGCACGATTCACCAAATTTTCACCTCGAAAAGTTTTATCCGGATGACCACTAATAATTTCCTTTAAATAAAGCCAACCAGCAGCCTTACCTTGACGAGTTTCAACATCAAGATCAGTTAAAGGAATCAAATCATCATAATTTCGAAGATAATTCAAACCTCGAGACTCTTTTCCTTTATACACAGCGCCACTATCTTTGGAATGAGCATTGACCTGCCACTCAATATAAATCTGAATCAAATCATCCATCCCACCTTCAACCAACCGCTGATCTAATTCCTTCCAATCTTCAGCTGTCATCACCAAGAAAGTATCTTGCCCAGTATTGAAACATCGATAATCAACATTCAAAAAAGAAGTCCTAAAACAAAGAGTATAGTAATCAAAGTCCTCTTCACTTAAAGCCGTCTCTGTCCATTCAAATCGAGTTTCACCGTTCACGTTGG
>CAYGJQ010000129.1:0-4064 GCA_964350285.1 uncultured Candidatus Peribacteria bacterium
TGCATTGAAAGTGATTACTGATTCTGATGGTAAGTATTTTGCTTCACTAAAAGCTGGTTCTTACCAAGTGAGCGTTGTGGGCGATAGTGTTCCAGGAAATATGGCTTTGACTACTGGGAATAACATCCAAACCTTTACGATTACTGCTCCGGTAGTAACTGCTGTGCCGAAAAGAAGATTAGTGGCTGCTATTGTTTCTGATGTGAACTATGTAGCTATTGCTACGGCTCCTTCTCCGGGAACTAAAACTCACACAGATCTTCAGCCTATTGGTTATTCTGAGGTTCAAACCAACACCGGTGGCGGCGGTGGAGGTGGAGGCGGCGGAGGTGGCGGGGGCACCGTGCCATTCCAAGGTGGAGGCGGTGGTGGAACGACGCCAGATACTACTGCAAGTTCTACGCCTGAAACTTTCTTCGGTGGTGGTGGAGATGGTCCTGTTGAACCAGGTGAATCAGCCCCAGCTGAAGGAAGTGAGCCAACGCCTACTACTGAAGATACAAATGAGGAATTCTTTGGTGGCGGTGGTGAAGGCCCAGCTGAAGAAGTAGATAACTCTGTGGCGCCACCAATGTTGCCGGCTACTGGTGTGAATATGATGTGGCAATATATGGCAGGACTTTTCCTTTTCATTCTTGCTAGTCTATTGGCAACTTATACTGTGATCTTTAAGAGAGATTAGAGACGATTACTGTTGAATTTCAAAGCGACCTCGGAAGGGGTCGCTTTTTGTTTGTATCTAGCTATGATAAAGTTCTTTTACTTTAAATAATTGTTTATGATTGCTTTGTTGTCAGGGGTGGTGAAGAGGGTTTTGTTGAAGACGATGATTATTGATTGTAATGGTGTGGGGTATGAACTCTTTCCAGCGATTGATTTATTTTCTGAGGCGGTTGAAGGGAAGAGTATAGAAGCTTATGTGCACACTCATGTGCGAGAAGATCAATTGGTGTTGTATGGATTTAGGAGTATTGAAGAACGAGATTTTTTTCGGCAGCTGATAAGTGTTTCTGGAATTGGTCCGAAAACTGCTTTGGAGATGCTGGGGCAGCCTAGTGACCAGTTGAAGCAGGCAATTGTTAATGGTGATGCGGCTTTGATTGCAAAAACTCCGGGTATTGGTAAAAAGACTGCTGAGCGGGTAATTGTAGAATTGAAGAATAAAATTGATTTAACTCCTCATGCTGCTTCAGGTATTGGAATTCAAATTGAGTACAGCGTGAAGGAGGAAGTTGTTGTTGCTTTGGAAGGTTTGGGGTATCGAAAGCAGCAGGTTTTACGATTTTTGTCTGATGTGCCGGAGGAATTGGAAACTTCAGAAGAGATTGTCACTTATTTCTTGAAGAATATTTAGTTATGGTTTCAACTTATCTTTCTGCAGAATTAGAGAAGGCTGGAGTTCAGGCGGTTTTGATTACTAATTCGGTGAATGTTAGATACTTGACTGGTTTTGATGGTAGTTTTGGGTGGTGTGTGTTGTTTGGGGATGGTGTGAAGGTTTTAATTACGGATGCTCGTTATCAGGGGTATGTTGATCGGGTGGTGTTTGATGATGTGCAGGTGATGGATGTGAGTCAATTGCCAATGGAGAATTTGAAAGTATTGATTAGTGATAATCAAATCGAGCAGCTAGGTTTCGAGGGTAATGAAATGACTTATAAGGCATTGAGTTCATTCAAAGGGGAGATTGAGAGTTTGATTTGGAGGCAGATTGATGATTTGGTGGAGGTTCTAAGGATGCAGAAGAGTGAAGATGAGATTGAGTTGATTGCTGAGTCGCAGAGGTTAGTGAAGGTGATTTTTGAGCAAATTAAAGGTGAAATCAGGAAGGGGATGTCTGAAAAGGCTATCGCTTGGCGAATCGAATGCTTGGCGCGTGAGATGGGCTGTGATGGGTTGTCTTTTCCGCCAATTGTGGCAATCAATGAGCATAGTGCTTCACCGCACCATCACAATACCGATCGTAAGTTTGAGAACGGTGATTTGTTGTTGATTGATATGGGGGTGGTTTGGAAGGGGTATTGTAGCGATTTAACGCGAATGATTTTTACTGGAGAGCTGACTAGCGAGCAGAAAGAGGTTTATGGGATTGTAGAGTCGGCTCAAAAAGTAGCTATTGAAGGTTTAGCGATGGGAATGGATGCGGTGGAGGCTGATAGGTTGGCGCGGGAAGTTATCGAGGCTGCTGGATATGGAGAAGAGTTTTGTCATAGTTTAGGTCATGGTGTGGGATTGGAGATTCATGAAAAGCCGGGGTTGTCGCCGAGAAGTAAAGATGTGTTGTCGGCAAATACGGTTGTTACAGTGGAGCCGGGGATTTATTTGAAAGGTAAGTTTGGGGTGCGGATAGAAGATTTAGTGGTGGTGGGTAATGACGGTGTGCGAGTTTTGTAGGATTATGTTTGTTTTATTTTTTGTTGATTAAAGACAAAGTAGACGATTATTACTGAAAGGCTGGTGATGATTTTAAAAAGGTTGCCAATGATTAATGGAGTTGAGGTGATTTGAATGCCATAGATAAACCATAAGATGCCGATTGTTAGGATCATGAAGTAGGTTGAGACTGAAATGTCTTTTGCTTCCTTAAGTTTGATGATTTTGAAGGCTTGGAGTAGAGGGTTGAGTTCAAGGATCGTGGTAATGATTAGAATGGTTTCAAGCATGGAGCGATGATTAGAAGCTGGAGCCTGGCTGGGTGAGGAATTTTATTTCTGCAGCAGTTGATGTGCGTCCAAGGATTTTGTTGCGATGGGGAAAACGGTCATATTCGGCGATGATGTCATGATGGGCGATGGCGTATTTGAGGTTGTTGGCTATTGGTTCTTTGGCTTTAGGATTTGCAGATTGGTGGAGTTTTTCAAATAATTCAATGCACTGCTTTTGGTCTTCTAGTTTTTCGGAATGCATGAAGGGCATGTAAGTGAAAATACGATAAGCAGTTGGGAGGTTCTTGTCTTTTTGAGCTGTTATTAGTTCTTTGGCGATTTGGATGGCTTGGGTGTCTGCAGCGTACATTTCAGCTGTATCGCGGTAGATATTGCGGGAGAATTGATCGAGGAGGATGATGAGGGCGACTGTTGAATCAGGTGATTCCGTCCAGCTGTTTAATTTATCTAGTTTAGCTTCTTCGAGTAGATCTTTGTATTTGTTTGTGAGGAATCGGTCGGTTTCGACGGATTTGCCAAACCAGATTTTAGATTTTTCAGGTGTAGCCAGCCCGGTTTCAGAGTTTAGTTGGCCAAACCAGTAAGTGAGAATTTCTTGCGCTTTGTTCACTTTTAAGTGGTTGAAGGTAGATTAGCAAAAATTTCGTGGATGTTGCCGTCTGGGTCAGAGAAGAAGGCGGTGCGTTGTCCCCACGGCATGTCGGCTGGGGCTTTGATGTGGGTGGCGCCTTTTGCAAGTAGATCATTGAATTGAGAGTCTACTTCTTCAGGTGTTTCTACAATAAAGGCTAATTCGAAGGAGTGGCCAGATTTAGGAGCTGTGTAATCTAACTTTCCGGTAGCTTGTTTCATTACTTCTCCGCTCGAAAGAGCGAAGCGAACTCCAGGTGAATCGAACTCTATATAGTTTTCTAATTCAAGTTTTATAGTGAATCCCATTATGTCACGGTAGAATTTAGTCATTTCTGGAAGTTGATTGGTGATAATGCCAATCATGTTGATTTGAGGTTTCATAGGTTTTAATTAAATTGATTCATTGCTTCAATTGGTCCTTTTTCGATAATGGCGTTAGTTGCCTCCCCTGCCCTTTTAATGATTCCGGGTAAGGCCTTTTGTTCAGCAGGATTAAAGCGGCCAAGGACAAAGTCGTGAAGAGTCATTTGTTCGGGTGTGAGTTCTCCGCGAGTTTCAATGCCGACGCGGACGCGAACAAAATTTGGACCAAGGTGTTTAATGATTGATTTCATGCCGTTGTGGGTGCCGGCTCCCCCTTCGGGACGGATGCGAATTTTACCAAGGGGCAGGTCTACGTCGTCGTAGATTACGATGATATTTGTTGGTGGAATTTTATAGAAGTTAGCTATTTTTTGGACTGCTTCACCCGAAAGATTCATGAAT
>CAYGJQ010000130.1:0-3995 GCA_964350285.1 uncultured Candidatus Peribacteria bacterium
GTGTCGGTGAAAGATTTGGCCGCAACACAAACCGATGATGATGCGAGCATTGTAACGAATCAAACTTACCGTTGGCGGGTGAGGGCTAATAATGGAGTGGTTGATTCCCACTATACTTTTGCCCCATTTGAATATACTAAGCCCGCAGCTCCGACGAATGTTGCAGTGACATTTGTGACGGATTCAATTTTGAAAATAACTTGGACTGATAATAGTGCTTATGAGGACGGGTTTCGAGTTTTGGTTTCCGAGGATGGTGGGGCATTTACGGAAATTACTGCCGGGGCGAATACGGTGGGAATGAATGATACGAGTTATATGTTTTCAAGCGGAAGTAGTGATAAGAGTTATACTTTTAAAGTAAGGGCGCATATCGGAGCGACTACATATAATAGTGAATTGTTTTCTGCTGATGATACAACTTCGACGGTTTATACAACTCCGGCAGCACCAACCAATGCAACTTCTACTTACAATGCGGATAATGATATTGATGTGGCTTGGACAGATAATAGTGCTTTCGAGGATGGTTTTAATGTTTTGGTTTCAATTAATGGTGGGGCTTTTACGACGGTGACTACAACGGCCGCGAATGTGACATCATATAAATATACAGCGGGAACTGGAGACAATAGATATGAGTTCGCGGTGGAGAGTAAAATCAATGCTAATGCGCCGGCGATTCCGACTGATTTGGTGAATCGTAGTAATACTACTGATCCAGAGCTCTTTAGTACTCCGGCAACGCCGGCTTTAAAAGTAAGTTCTGTGGGGCCGACGGCGATTGATTGGTTGGTGACGGATAATTCACAGATTGAAGAGGGGTTGATTTTTTATTTAGCTGATGGGGCTACTGAGGTGCAGAGGTTGAGTGCAGAGGATATCACTTTTTGGACTGAACCGTCGTTGTCACCGAATACTCAGTATCAACGATCGGTGAGGGCGGTGAGACAGAATCCAACAGTGGAATTGATTTCTGGGCTGTCGAATGTGGTGACGGTTTTTACTTTAGCTAATGCTCCCGGAGATGTGACGGTGGCTGATTTGATTGGGAGTTTAAAGGTGACTTGGACAACGAATAGTAATCCAGGGGGGACGGAGTTTAATGCTTTGAATTTAACTGATGGTAGTGAGTCGGGCTGGAGTACTGATTTGGAATGGGACATTGTAAAGCCGGAATGTGGAGAGGTAGAGATTCAAGTGAAATCACGAAATGGAGATAATGTGGAGTCGCTGGCGGAAACAGTAGTGTTTGATGCTGGTGATTGTGCAGCGGTTGGAGCAGCGGCTAGCGGTGGAGCTGGTGGTGGTAGTACTTTGCCGAGTGTTAATCCCGGTTTGCCAAATGTTTCTATTGAAGGTGAGCGAGTGGAGGTACTAGGAGGTGAAATTGGTGAAGATAGGGATGCTGAGAGTAGTGTTGCTAATGACGATTGGATACCGGAAGGCTGTGAGCATCCGTTTAAAGATATTGCCGAACATGATGCAGAGAAGTATGTGCATCATTTGTTTTGTGAAAAAATCGTTGATGGGCGAAAAGACACTGATTTTGTGCCGGAAGATGGGATTACGCGGGCGGAATTTTTGAAGCTGGCGATTGAGTCTTTTGATTTGGAGGCTGGAGAAGTGTTGAATCCGGAGTTGGTGCGGTTTGTGGATATTTCGGAAAGTGATTGGTATTTTGAGTACATCGCTAAGGGATTAGAGTCTGAAATCATCGAAGGTTATTTTGACCAAGAGTTTAAGCCACAAAAGGAAATTAATTTTGCGGAGGCGTTGAAAATTTTTTTGTTGGCGGCGAAAGTTGAAGTTGGTGAGCGAGTTGAGGGGAATGAGTGGTATCAGCGATATTTGGATTCAGCAAAAGGGGCTGAGGTTTTGCAGGATGAAGTTTTTGTGCCGGGGCGGATTTTGAAACGTTCAGAGGCCGCGGAAATATTCTCAGATACCCTAAAATTAGGTCGGCCGGTTTGGGATTTGGTGGTTGGGGAGTAGGTTTAGGCTTGTTTAAACGACTTCGTTGATGTGATCAATGCAGGTGAAGACGTGCTGGATTCCGAGTAATTCGGTGATGGTAGATCTTTCTGATTCTTCGAGATCCCTGATTTCTTGGTTGTTGAGGTCAATTGCGCCGATAACTTTGCGGATGCTGAGAATCAAATGTTTTGGCGAGGATTCGCAGGGCTGTTGATGGCATTCTTGTTGCTCGAAATAATCAGCATCATTTGAGTGGTAACCGCGGTGATAGACGGCGATAATTGCGGCTTTGACTGTTCTTTTTCCAGTGTTGATGGGGTGATTTTCGGGGAGCTTTGCAAGTTTGGTGTCAAATTCAATAATTTGACCATTGCTAGCTGGTTTTTCGGTGATTTGTGCTAATTCTGAAGCCTGTTTTGGGGACATTTGGAGATTTAAAGGTTAACCTTATAGGGTTTAGTTGATGTTTTGTCAAGTAAATGGTACAATGTTTTAATTTATTGGATGCAATTTTACTTAAATTTAGCTATGACTTCACCAGGAAAGGGACATTTGGATATTTTTGCTAGGGCCAATGCGGATCGACGTAGTTCTTTGATTAAGTTTTTTAAAGATAATCCAGCCAAACGTGATGCTATTTTGGCCTATTTGGATGGTGATGCCAATGCAAAAGTGGTTGTACTAGCCGAGAAAGTGATTGGAAAGATGCCGGTTGGTGGTGCTGATCGGGAGATCTTGAAAGAGGAATTGCTTGGAAGTGTGGGAGAGGAGTTGGAAATTATTGGTGATGCGAGTGCTGCTTCGGCTGTAGGAGCATATAAAGAAGGTGTTCAAGAAGTACCTTATGAATTGAAGGCAATGCAGGCGATAGATGATTTGAGAGCTAAGGAAAATGAGGCAAATGAAGGAATAAATCGGGTTTATAGGCAGGAGGACGCTTACAACCAGGCTTTTAATGATCAAAGTGAAGTGACGGGTGTCACTGGTAGTCCAGGAGAAAGATTAAAGGTAGCTGAAACTGCTGAAACTACAGTTAAAGATCCAGTTAATAAGGTTCAAGTTGATACTGCTTTTCAAATTGGGAAAGTATTTACTCGGTATCGCCGTTAGTTATTCGTAACGAAGCGCTTCCATTGGGCTTTTGGCGGCGGCTTGTTTTGCGGGGTAAAGTCCAAAGATTAGACCGACAATAGTGGAAACCCCTACGCCCAAAGCGGCAGCAGATAGTGGGAATTGAAAAGCCCAGTTGACGTCGAGGACGCGGCTGAGGATCAGAGAGGTAAGGAAAGATAGGAGCGCTCCAAGGGCGATGCCGATGATTCCACCAATCATAGTGAGGGTTACGGCTTCGAGGAGAAACTGTTTTAAAATATCATCGCTGGTGGCGCCGACGGCTTTGCGGAGTCCGATTTCACGGGTGCGTTCGGTGACGGAGACCAGCATGATGTTCATGATGCCAATACCACCAACGATTAATGAGATGGCAGCGACGGCGACAAGTAGTGCGGAGAGGACTCCAGTAACAGAGCCAATGCGGGCGGCGATATCAGCTTGGGTGGCGACAAAGAAGTCGTCTTTTTCAGGATCGGTGATGTTGTGGAGTTCGCGGAGAGTAATACGGATGTCTTCGGCCGCTTTTTCAATCACGCTTTCTGATTCAACTTTGGTGAAAATTATATTGTAGTGATTGGTGCCGAGGAGAAATTTTTGGGCAGTGGAGACAGGGATGATTACCTGATCGTCGATATCCAATGCACCAATTTGGCCGACGTCTTTGAAGATGCCAATGACACGGAAATTACGATTGTTGATTTTAATGTTTTTACCGATAGCATCGGATTCGCCGAATAGTTCCTCTTTGATGTCGTTGCCAATTACGACAACGCTGGCAAGGGTGCGAACGTCGATTTCGTCGAAAAATCTGCCTTCGGCGGGCTCGATGTCGAGGATGGGGAGGATTTCGGGTGTAGTGCCGAGAAGCGAAGAGACTTTGGTTTCGTTTAGGTAGAGAGCGGTGA
>CAYGJQ010000131.1:0-1691 GCA_964350285.1 uncultured Candidatus Peribacteria bacterium
CAAATATCCGGTACAAATCCATGGTAGCTTTCCCAAATGTCCGCAGTCACATTCACTACATTATAATCTTAAATTTTCAAGTCATCACTTAGCTTCCTGAACCGTCGTTCTTCCTTTTTTAGATTTTCCAAAAACGGCCGTTCTTCCGGCACCGAAAAACGCCCAAATACCGATTCCATGTCCTGCTGATACCTCATCCGAATCTCCACCAGGCTCTTATCCCGAAAATCCTTAAAATGATGAGCTCCCACCACATAGATATCCGCATTCATCTTGTATTGGACTCGATCAATCAAGCGGTAAAGAATCGTTTCTTCCAGCGCCTGCAAATGGTCAGCAATTTTATCTAGTTGGAGCATTGCTATTCTGTAAGATCTAAGTTTATTCTATTTCTTCACACAATAGGCATATTCATAAATCCCTTTTTTGCCTTTCCCTTTGCCAATACAAAAGGATTTTTTATTCAAAAACTCTTCCGATTTAGAGTCTGGATGTTTTGTATAAGTCACCTTATCGATCGCATACTCGGTCTCAAAAGGCTCTATACAGCTGGAATCTTCTATCACTTGCGAATCACAGTCTGGCGTAATAAAACCATAAAATTCACCTTTAGAATCCACAATTCTCGCAGTTGTCACTGAAAGACAGCTCATTCCTTGTTCATAACAAACTTCACTCCCAGTTTCTCCAAGGCCGATCTCTTCCAGGTAAATCAACGAAGTTCCTTGGCTCCGCCAAATCCAGTACACAAGCACAGCAATCACAATTACAAACAGAGCAATCACGCTGATCCGCAAATCAAACTTCAGTTTTTTCATAGTAGTTAAATAATTACCGCATCATTTCTACGCAGGCCATTTCAATGTACTCTGCTGAAATTCCAGCCGCTCGATAAAGATCCTTCCAAGTCCCCGAAAGCTGATACTCTTCAGGTCCAATCATTTTGAAATTCTTCACTTCCACTCCTTCCTCCATCAAATATCGCGCCAACTGCCCACCAAGACCTGAACGTGTATTGTGATCTTCAACCGTCACTACTCGGCCAGTCTTTTTAATTGATTCCAGCAAAGTTTCATCAAATTGCTTAATTGAGCTAACCGCTACGATTTCAACTGAAATATTCGCATCATTATCAATTAAGCTTTGTCTCGCCTTCATTGCTTCGCTAACTAGCGCCCCCGAAGCTGCAATTGTTACATCTGCACCTTCGCGGATTACATCACATTTTCCATATTCATACACATAGTCTGGTCCATAGAAAATTGATCCATCCTCTTTCGTCAACGGTTCAAATTTATGTCGTCCCATTCGTACATAGACATTTCCATAATGAGAAGCTACATAGCGAATAATCCGATCACATTGGTTTGCATCAGCTGGTTCGATCACCATCGTGTCATAGAATCCTAAGAAGGACCCCGCCTGGTGAGTCGGGCCATCTTCACCCACCGAAAGACCACAGTGCGTAGCCACCATTTTTACATTGGCATGGTTGATGTCATTAACCCGTGCCTGATCCTTCGCTCGACTAGACATAAACGCCCCGAACGTCGAACAAAAGGGAATTAGTCCATCAAGACTCATTCCGCCACTTACCGATACCATTTGTTGTTCCGCGACCCCAACTTCCACATGACGTTCCGGATAATCAGCCGCCAAAAATTTCGTCATCACCGAGCCTCGGAGGTCGG
>CAYGJQ010000131.1:1701-2990 GCA_964350285.1 uncultured Candidatus Peribacteria bacterium
GACTGCTACCACATTCTCATTATGTTTCGCCAAATCAGCCAAGGCCTTGCCATAACCAGTTCGGCAATCAATCGGCGTTCCTGCTTCATAAACAATTGGTTCACCAGTTTTCACGCCTTCAACTTGTGATTGTAGTTTTGGAAAACTCGGCTCAGCTGGTTTCCAAGTAATATGCTCAGCCACAAAGCTATCAACCAAAGCTCGTTCTTCATCATTGAGCTTCAATTTTTCCAAGGTCTCATCACATTGCTCCGGACTTGGCGCTTTCCCGTGCCAGTCAGCTTTATAATTGCGTCCAGTTTCTTCCATAAAATCAACGCCTTTCCCCATAATTGTATGTCCAATCAAAATCGTCGGTTTGTCTTCAATCTTATGCGCTTTACCAAGGGCCTCCCACATTGCTTCGAAATCATGACCATCAACATTGATCACCTGCCAGCCAGCCGCTTCAAAATACTTAGTGAAATCCATCGGCATAATCTCTTCCAATGAATCAGTAAGCTGCACTTCATTGTAATCCATGAAGGCAATCAAATTATTCAATTTATATTTATTCGCAAAGTTCATCATTTCATAAACCTGTCCTTCCTGCGCTTCACCATCCCCAACCAACGTATAAACTTTCTGATTATTATTCTGAATCTTCGCTGCGGCTGCAAAACCACTAGCGGCCGAAATTCCCACTCCAAGCGGTCCAGTCCCATACCAAACACCGGGCACGTGTCGCGTCACATGTCCTTCAAAAACACTCCCAATCTTCCGAAAATTCGCAATCACATCCTCTTTATCGATATACCCTAATTCTGCCAATGTACTGTAAACCGCTGGCGATACATGTCCATTGGAAACAATCACCGGATCACCGCTTTGTCCCACGATGAAACAATAAAGCAAAGCCAAATAATCAATACAAGATAACGATCCCCCCGGGTGTCCACTCTGAGAATTCTTCAACATTCCAATCATCGAATGACTACAAGATTTCCGAAAAGCATTCAGCAGATCGATATGTTCTGATCCCAGCTTTTCGCCAAGTTGAGGGAGATTCATAATTATGCTAGTTCTAAAGTATATAAAGTCTCCATCAGCCTACTTTGAGCATAACTGATGGTCAAGTTATTACTAACCCCAACGATATGAAGCTTCACATTATTGTTCATGAAAGTTTTGAGGCCCCCGCAGCAATTGAAAATTGGGCTCGGGAAAAGGGGCACGAAGTTGAATTCACCCGGCTCCATGATGGTGATCAGCTGCCAGAAAATACTGATGACTTTGATTTTTTGGTCGTA
>CAYGJQ010000131.1:3000-3947 GCA_964350285.1 uncultured Candidatus Peribacteria bacterium
TAATGGGGGGGCCACAGTCTCCAGCAACTTCTAAAGATGAGTGTCCTCATTTTGATTCTCAGGCTGAACAGAGCCTGATCCTCAAAGCTATCGAAAACGACAAATATGTGTTTGGGGTTTGTCTCGGTGCTCAGTTGATCGGAGAGGCACTAGGGGCTAAATTCGATCACAGCCCAAACCGCGAAATTGGTGTTTTTAACATCACTCTAACTGCAGAAGGTCAGAATGATCCGAACTTTCAGGGCTTCGAAGAGCAATTTTTAGTAGGACACTGGCACGGCGACATGCCCGGTCTAACCGAAAACGCCAAAGTTCTAGCTTTCAGTGAAGGCTGTCCTCGGCAAATAGTCCGTTACACTCCAAAAGTTTACGGATTTCAGTGTCATTTTGAATTCACTCCACCAGCAATCGAAGCCATGATCCAAAATTCAACAGCTGAGCTTGAAGAACATCAAGATCTACCTTTTGTTGAGACGCCAACACAGCTCCGGTCTCATGATTACAGTCCGATCAATCAGCTCCTATTTAGCTTTTTAGATAATTTCACTGCCTAATCAAAGTAAGCAATTATTATCACTAAAAAAGGCCCCGGTCATCTGGGGCCTTTTTCAATTTAACTAAACAATTACTGCATATCTTTCACTTTCTCCCAATCAGCCATGAACTTCTCAAGGCCAATATCAGTCAACGGATGTTTTACCATTTGATCAAGAACTTTAGCTGGCATAGTCGCCACATGCGCTCCCATTCTCGCTGCCTCTACAACATGACGTGGGTGTCGAATACTTGCCACCAGTACTTCAGTCTCAAAACCATAAGCGTCGTACATATCCATGATGTCCGCAATCAGTCCCATCCCATCCCAAGAAATGTCATCAACACGCCCCACAAACGGACTCACCAAGTTCGCTCCATTTTTCGCTGCCAAAAGCGCCTGAGATGAAGAA
>CAYGJQ010000132.1:0-285 GCA_964350285.1 uncultured Candidatus Peribacteria bacterium
GCTTCATCAGATTTTCAACCGCCCTTAGCGCGGCAGCTGGGGAAGCCCCACTTGATCCCAGTCCAGTTCCTTTCACTGAAATTCCTTTCACCACTTCCAATTTCACCGGCCATTTCCATTCAATTCCTTTCGCCTTCAAAATTTCAACCGCCGCCATCACAATCTTTCCCGCAGTATGCATCGCCGGATCAGTCGGTAATTCACCAACTCCTTCTTCTTTCACTTCATTTACAATTTCCACCCGAAATCCAGAGTTATCTTCAGAATTAACAGTTACTTCCACTT
>CAYGJQ010000132.1:295-3579 GCA_964350285.1 uncultured Candidatus Peribacteria bacterium
CCATTCCGGAGAATCACCCGCAATCACTTCCACTACTTTCACCGGAAATCCCCCTAAATCATAACTTGGCTGATTCGCCAGAGTCGCTGAAGCCTTTGCTGTAACAGAAATCATCATATTGATTAATCAAACCTTCCCGATCTTAGAAGTAGATCGAGAATTAAGCAAATGGTAGGAGGCACTTGACTTTCTTGAAAAGGAACGTATTATCAGCGCATTGAAAATTAGGAATCAGGAGTTTGTTGGACCAGAGTGTTAGTGATGTCAGTGGCTAGCTGATAATCTGTAATTATTACAGGTTGCCGGTTAGCCGCTCCATTCCGGAGCACTTTATTCCTCCAACAAATCCTGGATGGTCACCAGGGTTGGAGACTTCATTATGAAGGGTTTACTGTTTCTAGGGGCATTCCTGCTCGCAGTTACGACTGCTTGCGGCCCCGCCCCATCTTTGCCCCAAGGCCAAGATGGTGACAACTGCTCGCAAGTGTCATTCCGCATTGCCCTCGGGGCAAGTATGACTACGGTCAAAGTGGGTGGCACAAATGCTTACGGTAAAGTTGCAAAGATCTCCGTCAAAGAAGACGGAAACCTTTGTTACGTCACTCTCGAGTACGAAGATGGCAACTCCGTCTTGCAAACCTACGAGAAGTGCTACAACAAAGTGTGCAACTAATCCCCCAACGGGGAACATTCCTTCCTAACCCTTCTGCTACTAATCCCTCCTGATTCCTACCTTCCCAATTTCCACCAACCAAAACCCGCCAGTGAAAAACCAGCGGGTCTTTCTGAGATTCAATACTATCGACTCAACAAATATTGATGAATTGCGATCGCCACATCATACCGCGTCATTAAGCGCTCCGGTGACATTACTGGCACTTCCCGGCTTGAATATGGGAAGTAATTGAAACGCCCAGCTGCACCAGCAAAGCGCGCAAACCAAGCTTCATGAGGCACATCAGTCCAGTTGTTTGGTAGGTTTTCTTCAATCTCAAACGCTCGTGCCATCATCTTCGTGAATTCCGCGCGGTTGATTGGATCAGTTGGTCGGAATGTCCCGTCCGGATATCCTGAGATAATCCCTCGATCATGAGCCAGTCCAACATAATCTTCATACCAAGCTCCATCTTGAACATCAGAGAAAAGGTGGCTGGCACTGTAGCTGCCAATGTTTCCATAACGCGCCAAAATCAACATTTTCGCCGCTTCAGCCCGGTTCACAATTCCATCGCCCCCAAACAATCCATTGCTATAACCTGCAATTACTTTCCGACGATAAAGTTCGGCCGCAGCATTACCTTCAAAAGTTCCCAGGTTTGTATCCGGGAATGGATTTCGATATCTGCCCCAATCATAAATCGGTTCATCATCAAACCCGGCAAACGGCGCCAATTCACCATCTGGACCGTTGCCTTCAAATCGTGTTCGAATTCCAAAATATTCACTCCGGGCTTCTGGATTCCACGCATTAGTCCCTACCATTCTCATCACTTCGGCAAAACAAGTATAGCTGGTGTCCGATTTCAGCCCATCGAGCGTAAAACTACTACTACGAGACGTCCAACTTCGATATCGATCACTGCCAGCTTCATCACAACGAAAATGGTAATTATCACCAGTCCCTAGGTCTCCGCCGCTTACCTCAAAATTGATCCAAGTATCTCCCACTTCATAGTCGCGAACTACCACTTGAGAAGCTTCGTAGGCTAAAGTGCTAAAGTTTAAGTAGTCACCTCGGTGGCTGATCACTGAAGTATCAATGTCATTCAAAGAAGCAAAACAGCGATAACTAGTATTCGGCTGAAGGCCAGTAACTTTTACCCCATTCAAAGAATTACTTTTTTGAAAGTAAATACGATCCCGGTCATCCTCACATTCCACATAATATTCCTTGTCTCTATTCAGTGCTGGCCCGCTAAGATTGAAATTCAACGAATTACTAGTAGCTGAATAATTATAGAATTGAACTTTATCCACAGATTGCTTCTGAGTGTAAATAGTAGTCCAA
Source organism: uncultured Candidatus Peribacteria bacterium (assembly GCA_964350285.1). Taxonomy (GTDB): domain Bacteria; phylum Patescibacteriota; class Gracilibacteria; order UBA1369; family CAYGJQ01; genus CAYGJQ01. Next base: position 2,304 of record CAYGJQ010000132.1, read on the forward strand.
CTCCCCAGCTTAAACGGCACCCCATCACGATAAAGCCCCGCCCGACAGCTATAGGCGGTATCTGGCATTAGGCTGGTTAGCCGGATTGGGCTTGGGTTGAATTGTGATCCGCCGTTTCCAATTCCTCCGCCATTACATTCCACATAATATTGATCAAAGCTTTCTTTGTCAGTTGGACTCACCCACAGATCAATAAAAGTTTCTCCTGCCACGCTATCAATAATCGACAACCCACCATAGTTTCCAGCTTGGGTATAAATCTTTGTTACCGGATTCGACCACTCAATCCGCGTTGGAAAAGGGTCATTATCTGACGGTTCATTGCGCATGATTCCAGCGCGACATTCATACTCATATCCAGGGACGAGTTTATCGATAGTTATCTCTCCCGATGAAGTAGGGCTAGTTTTAATATGCGCCCGCTCCATATGTGCATTTGAACATTCGGCAAAATAGACTTGCTCACCCTGTAGCGGATAGGTGCTAGCATTATATTCCACCCGAATCCATTCTTGTCCCGAACTGATATTAGTAATTTCAAATGGCAGAAGACTAAGTGCTCCTGCTTGAGGAATCACCATCAGCGACATCATCATCGCCATACTTGCAAGTGCCAACAAACGTTTCATAGGCCCATGAGGTCAATAAATAAATATGAGAGTATTATGCCATGAAATCATGACTAACCAAACCCTCGAAAAGCACAACGACTAAGCCTTTGGAACATTACAACTAAAAAACCCGAGGTGACATTCTCGCCGCCTCGGGTTTCCTAAATTTTCAGTCTATCGATTCAATAGATACTGCTGAATCGCAATCGCCACATCAAACCGGCTCATGCGTTTTTCTGGGTAAAGTCGTGGGTCACTAGAGTCCGTCCCTGGGAACAAGTTGTATTTTTCCGCTGCCCCCGCATATTTGCCAAACCAAGCGTCAGCCGGCACATCATTAAATGTCACTGGAAGATCTTCTTCGAGCGCAAAAGTCTTACTTATCATTTTCAAGAACTCCGCTCGATTAATAGTATTTGCAGGACGGAAGAAACCATCAGGATAGCCATTAATAATTCCCAATTCCGCTGCCCTCATTACGAAGCTGGTATACCAAACACCATCTTCTACATCCGGGAATTGCCCATCATTACTCTGATCATCGACCTTTCCATATCGTGCCAACAATAAAAATTTTGCCGCCTCAGCCCGATTCACATCACGCGAACCTTTAAATTCACCATCCTCATAACCACCAATCACGTTTCGTCTTTTCAATTCTGCCG
>CAYGJQ010000133.1:0-3501 GCA_964350285.1 uncultured Candidatus Peribacteria bacterium
TGTGTGGCGCGGGGAGTAGATATGTTTGATTGTGTTTTGGCGACGCGGTTGGCGCGGCATGGTACTTTTTGGGCGCATGCAGAGGATGGGCGCTATCATCGTTTCCATATTAAGAATACACAGTTTAAAGAAGATCCAACTCCATTGGATGGAGATTTTACTTATGGGCCGATTAAAGGTTTCTCGAAGGCTTATGTGCGGCATTTGATCATGTCCAAAGAGATACTGGGGTTGAGAATTTTGAGTTTGAATAATTTGTTTGTGTTGCTGGATTTGATGCGACGGATTCGAGAATCAATTGCTGATGGGACTTTTTCTCAGCTTCGGGCGCAGTATGGCGCTGGTATCGGTGAAGGACGCTGTGTTTAGTAGTTTCGGCCTTAGAGTGTGCTGGTGGTGATTTAGGGGGTGGTAAATTTGTGGTTTTGTGCTATAATTTGGAGATCGTCGAAAATAAAAACAAAAATGAGATTAAAGGCTTTTCTGCAAAGAATAGGTGTGATGGCGTCGATTGTGGTGATGACGTTGCTTTCGGTGTCATCGAATCAGTACGTTTCAACTAATGTTTTGTCGGTGAGTGGGATAGTGGAAGATGCTGATGCTTTTGCGGCTGTTGAAGTAATGTATCCGATTAAGGAAGTATTGAATTGGGTGGAAACTCCACGTGAATATTGGGCTGGAAATTATAATGATGTGCCAGCAGAATATTTCATGCCATTGCCGGATTACGATACGGGGTTATTGGTTGAGGAGTGGAGTTCTTTGGATTTAACAGATGAAGATGATCGCGAAGTTTATAATTTGAAGAAAACCTATCCAGCGGTATTTATGGGGAATTATAAGTTGGATGGAAAGGAGTATGTTGGTAGTCATACTGGAATCGATATTCGATCACCAATTGGGACGCCGGTGTATGCTTTTGCTTCTGGAAAAGTGGTTGTGGCAAAGAATCAAGATTTTGGTTTTGGAAATCATGTAGTGATTAAGCATGAGAATGTGCCTTCATTCGAAGATTCACGTCTAAAAGTGAATTATTATTCGGGTTATGCTCATTTGAGTGAATTGAGTGTTGAGGTTGGCGATGAGGTGACGGTTGGGGCTTTGGTGGGGCGTGTGGGTTCTACTGGGGCTTCTTCGACTCCGCATTTGCATTTTCAACTGGATAATGAGCAAGCGCCGTTAAGTCCTTATTGGCCAATTAATGCGAAGATTTTAAGGGAGAAAAAGATTAGCTTTGTGGAGGCGATTAATGAAGGTGTCGGTAAAGATGAAGCGTTGAAATATGTGGTTCATCCTTTCAATTATATTAAGAAGTATCACGATGGTGAGTTTGTGTTTAATGATGTGGCGATTGATGATGAAAATGGTCCAGAGATTAAGTTTTTGAAAGATAAGTTGGTGGTAAAAGGATATCCGGATGGTTCTTTCCGGCCATATTCAAAAGTATCTCGGGCTGAGGTTTTGAAAATGATTGCTCTTTCAAAGAAAGAGGTTGAGAAGAAGGATTCAAATGTGCGGCGGGTAGTTTTTAATGACGTGATTACAGATGCTTGGTATACGCCTTATGTGGCGCAAGCTTATACTGATGGAATTGTAAATGGCTATCCCGATGGTTCTTTTCGGCCAGAGCAAGAAGTATTGGGGGTGGAATTTTTGAAGATGCTGCTGAATTCATTCGAAAATGAAGAAGGTTTTGTGCCTGGATCGAATGAGATTTGGTATACGGCTTATTTGGAGCAGGCTGAAAGAGCAGGGTTGTTGGATGATGATGTGAATTATCTGGAGCCAATTGATCGTCAAGAGGTGGCGGCTATTTTGTATCGTCAGTTGCAGCTTTTGGAGTTGCAGTAATAACGAGACGGTTTTCGGCACTATATAATGGTTCGCAAGTGTAGAGAGTTAATTGTTCTTTTGGAGTGGGGTTTTCAATTTCGATGGCAGTAGCGGGGACGACTTTTTTATCGTTTATTTGGTAGACGTGTTCTTTGCCTTCCCAGTAAACAAGGATTTCGTCGTTGATTTCTAGTTTGTCGAGATTGTAGAAGGAGTTGGGGGCAGTGATGTCTTGGTAGCGGTGGGCAGCGAAAACAATGTTTGAAGCGCTTCCGGGGGTGGAGGTTTGAGGTCGGCGCCAAATTCCTTTGTTTAGTGTTGATTCGTTTTGGCCTTCGTGAATTTTACCGTCGACGCTGATTTTAGGGATGACCAAAGTGTTTTCTTTGGGGATTGGTTTTAGCTGGGTTTGGTCTATTCTGAGTGTTTCGATTTTGTCTGCGACGTATTCTCCTGAGTATTTGTAGCCTTGGGTTTGATCGAGGGCAGTGGTTGCGGTGTGTTTAATCTTTTGAATATATGGGCTGAACATCAAGAAAGCTGAAAAACCGTAAAGGGCAATGATGATAATGAGAAGATGTTTGCGTTTGATTTTTTTCAAGGTTTGCATATTTCGGAAGTTATTTCTGATGAAAGAGTAGTCGAAAACTTGCTATTTGGGCAAATATGTTTTTTGATTTCATTTCGGCTTAAATTTTTTAAGTTTTCATGTTAGGGTCCACGTAATACATGTTTTAACATGTCAAAACATTAAATAATTTTCTAATTCATTTCGAAATGAAGATTTTCCGTTCGTTTCTAGCTTACTATGCTGGATTATCGGTCATCATGAGTACGGTTTTGTCTCCGATGACTTTGTTGGCACAGGCTCAGGGGCCAATTCTAAGCTGGTGCAGATTTGTCATGTAGAGGGGAATGGTTCGAGAAGGACGATTGAAGTTTCTCCTTCAAGTGTGAAAAAGCATTTGGAGCATGGTGATCAAGAAGGTCCATGTACAGGGCCTGATCTAGATAAAGCTGTGACACCGATTTTAGAGTGTGTCGAACATAATAATGACGGAAGCTATACTGCTCATTTTGGTTATTTGAACGAAAATCCCGATTTGGTGACAATTCAAATTGGGAAAAATAATGGTTTTAGTCCCAGTCCTGAGGACCGTGGTCAGCCAACAACATTTGCGATTGGCCAAACGGCTGCTTATCCAAATGCAGCGTTTTCAGTGAATTTTGATGGGACTTCTAATCTTGTATGGACAATTAAGGGGCCAGATAATCGCGGGCGAACAGCTACTGCTACAACTTCTGAAGATCAAAAATGTGCACCAGTAGGTGGTGATGGCGATGGAGACGGTGATGGTGATGGCGATGGTGACGGTGATGGCGATGGAGACGGTGATGGTGATGGTGACGGTGACGGAGATGGCGATGGTGATGGTGATGGCGATGGAGACGGTGATGGTGATGGTGACGGTGACGGAGATGGTGATGGTGATGGCGATGGTGACGGTGATGGCGATGGAGACGGTGATGGTGATGGTGACGGTGACGGAGATGGCGATGGTGATGGTGATGGCGATGGAGACGGTGATGGTGATGGTGACGGTGACGGAGATGGTGATGGTGATGGCGATGGTGACGGTGATGGCGATGGAGACGGTGATGGTGATG
>CAYGJQ010000134.1:0-3490 GCA_964350285.1 uncultured Candidatus Peribacteria bacterium
CAAAAGTATCAAAATATGTCGAGTATATTTGGCTTATCCTCCGGATCAGTTTCCATTACATTGAAATTCAGCAATCTAGTCCCAACAATGAAAAAAAGCCTCATCATCCTTTCCCTCTGCTGCATCATCGCAGTACCACAAATCGCCACCGCTAAAGATTCCCTGCCAATCTATCTTTCGCTATTTGCCAAAATCAACGAACTCACTCGATTCGACACCATTGTCGCCACCAAAATCCGCGAAATCCCCTATTTCACCGAAAACTCAACTCCAGAAGAAATTATTGATAGCTACAGTGGCATCAAAATAACTTTCGGCCCAACAACTGTGTATTTCTCATACCTCGGTGAAACTGAACCTCCAACCAAAATCAACAATGCCGACCCTCACACATTTCAGCTAATCGAAACTGGCAGTGAAATCATTGCCACCGACAAACAAGCTCTCTATATCATTTACGGCGAAGACCAAATCCGTGTCACTGATATCGATCTCCAATCACTCCAAATCATCTACAAAGGAAATCACGCCGAAAAAAAATACCTCCAAGACAAAGACCAAGCCTACCGTATTGAAGGATTAGATTTAATCCCCGTTACCCTCCTAAACCAAGAAAACTAACGCAAAATCGAATTCTTGTAGCTCGATTTTAAAATTCTTTCATTGACCTCACCATTGGGCCAAGTCACTTTGTGAACCCAAGCAATCTGATTCCTACTCAATGATATCTGATCACGATACTCTTCCGGCACCGTCCCCGAATAATAAGGACCGATCAAATCAACTCGCCTTCCATCTGGTGAACCGTAAAAATTCACATAAGCATCGTCACCTTCAGTCCACGCTTGAAGTAAAACGTAATTCCCGGAATTATTCACAAATTTCAAATTCTGTTGACCGGGGTAAATCGTCGCATCCAATCCATTCCCATATTCACGATAATAATGCACATACAAACTATGATTCCTTTGCTCCAACACATCAAACCCAGCATTCAACGCCGCTCGATAAACCGTCGTTGAAACCTGGCATAAACCTCCTCCAGCTACTGGCTCTAAATCCTTACCGTTAAAAATAGCCAACGCATCCTTCCAACCAGCACTATAAGTCACTGGCCCCAAGAAAGAATTAAAATCAAACGTCGCCCCAGGCGCAATAATAATGTTGTTCATCTTCTCGTTAAGGCCCTTATTCACATTAAAAGCCCGACCAGCAGTCGAACCTTTAAAATTTGAACGCCCCTGAGATATCAACTGAAATTCTCCCATCTCCACTTCTGTCGAATTTACAATTTCACCTTTTGTTTGAACAATCTCAACTCGCGCCGCAAAACGATCATCGGCAAACGCTCTCAACATATTTTCCAAAGTACTAGCAATCAATACCCGACGTCCATCCCTAATCTCTCCATCCAACTCCACATACCCTACCTCGGTTTCTGGCAACCCCACAATCTCCAGATCTGTCTTATACACATCCAATGAAGCTGCTACTTTTTCCTCAAGAAAACGAGCAATTTCATGACGATCAAAAGTAACCTCTCCACTTCTTATCTCCACCCATTCTGGGCGAAACAAAACAGCTAATTCAAATTCAAACTGCGGATTCAAAAGCTTCACTTCCTTAGCCAAAAACCACTCCAACATTTTCGCATCATCCATCGCATCTTCAGTAGTATATTCAACATTGGAAACTTTCACTCGCGGCGAAATCTCATCTAAATCCATCTTCTCAACCCCCAACACCAACTGGCGATAAGCATCATCCACATCCACCGCTAAACCTTTTCGATGAGGCGCTACTTCCACCATCCGATCATCCAAAACTTTTAACTCTGCTTCCCGCGCCGGCTGAACTTCAGGAAAAGTCGCGTAGATAACTTGCTCCAAATCACCATAATCAACTTCAAAAACCGGCTTCACCCTCACTTTCCCCCCACGCCAACCAGTAATTCTTGTCTGTAAATGAGTAAACAAATTCCCACCATATGAATAATCTTTCACACTTTGAATCGACTTTCTCGTATCAAAACTCACCCCCAAATCCACCAAACTCAATTTCCTTCTTTTCCCATCAATTTCAATAACTACCCGCTGATCAAGCAAATCCACATAAGCATCATCAATCAACTCCCCGGCATCTTCATAGCTCATTCCCGCTAAATGATGCCCATTAAAATAAACACCTTCTAACACAAAATGCTTTGCTGCCCCCCGAGACACAAAAACCAAAACAGCAAACATAATTGCCACCAAAATCCCCCCGCTAAACACAAGATATACCTTTCTTCCTTTCATTAAGATTTCGTTAGAAACCAAAAAGAGGCGCCATCATGACGCCTCTCTTTAAATACATCCTAAAGCTCCAACATTACGTCGATAACTTTTTTGAAGTTTTGCTTTGGCTGAGCACCTACCACAGAAATAGCTCGACCAGTTTTGTTATCAAGAATAATGTTTCCTGGCGTACCAGTAACCCCAGCTTGAGCTCCTTCGTCAATATCTTGAGCAATTCGATCATCAAATTTATCAGAATCGATACACTCTTGGAATTTAGCTTTATCAACTTTTAAATCAGCTGCCAATTTAACTAAGGAAGTAGTATCACCAGTCGCTTTTCCTTCATAAAGAGCATCAGAATAAGCCCAGAAAGCATCATTCCCTGCTACATCGGCCACACATTCTGCCGCTTCTGCTTTTGCTGAAGCAGATGGTTCGTGGAAACTAAGCGGGAAATGTCGATAAACCCAGTTTACTTTACCGTCATACTCTTCCACTACTTCTTTAATAGTCGGATGAACCCGCGTACAGAAAGGACAATCATAATCAGAATATTCAACGATTGTAATCCGGGCATCTTTATCCCCACGGATGTGATCATAGTCAGCATCGACTTTTCGGACATTTTCAGCAACTGAATCACGCGGCAATTCATCATCGCCACCGGCATTTCCTTCTTTAACTTCAGCTTTCACCTCTTTATTATCATCTGCCGCCACTTCTTTAGCAGGCTTATCAGCACCTACCATTCCCCCATCAGCAAACTGGAGACCAATGAAAACCAATCCAGCAGAAATCGCAAGACCAGCAAAAACTATCGCTGCTGCAACTCCATTTGCATTCGTATTTGTAGCCATATATAAAAGTTTAATGAATAGTTTGTATAAAAATTGTATCCTAAAAATTATACCAAAACAGTGATTTAAAACACACCTCCAATAATTGACAAAACCAAGAAAAGACTCCTCCTAAAACCCAAACAATCATGACATCTCACCCCCCTCGCCCACACAACCAAAAAAAAAACCAAAATATAACCAAAGAAAAAAGATATTTTTTAAAAAATGGAATTTAATCCTTTCTTGATCATCAAATAAATTGTTTATATCAGTAGTAGGTATGCCTAAAAAATTACTTGGAGAAAAATAAATATCCAAAATGAATTTATTTGAACTAATTAATTTTTTCCAAATAGCAATTCAAACACTCTC
>CAYGJQ010000135.1:0-1996 GCA_964350285.1 uncultured Candidatus Peribacteria bacterium
AGGGAGAGGTTTGCAAAACCTTCATTCGGCGGTTCGAATCCGCCCGTCGCCTCCACGTCGAAATAAAAGGCTTACACTACGAATCCTCCTGGTGGAGGCTTTTTCGTTATAGCCTTTTATTTCTCCTCTTCCCCAAAAATTGCTTCGCAATTTCCGGGGGCCCCTGCTCTCGTCGCTTTCCCGAGGCTAACGCTACGGATCATGCTTCGCAGGCTCCTTCGCTATCGCCTCTGCCTCTCCTCTTCCCCAAAAATTGCTCCGCAATTCCCGGGGGCCCCTGCTCGACCATCCTCGCCTCTGGCTCCGGTGCCCTGCGCTCTAGAGTTATGAGAATTTGTATATTTTGTTTTTATTTGCCCGTTTGGGGATATTTGGTTATGATTTCGGAGCAATTTTAGGGCCATAGTTTAATGGTAGAACGAAGGTCTCCAAAACCTTTGGTGCGGGTTCGATTCCTGCTGGCCCTGCCAATTAGATAAAACAAGCTTATAATTAGCATCTTTGCTAGTTTTTAAGCTGCTTTTAGTGAGTTCGGATGGAATTTTGAGCTCATTTATCTTAATCATCGTTGAAAACGGTTTGTTGACTACTAGACTGAGTTTGTTCTCTTTTCGGATGAATTTTGCTCCCATGGATTGGAGGACGATCTTTTTATCCATCGGAGATGAATATTTGTACTGATCACTGATGCCACGTATTCGGTGGCAGAAATCTTCACACCGTTTGACCCAGTTGTTTTCTTGATAGTCGCAATCCTCTAATTTGGCCTCCATGTCAGCAATGACAGCATTAATTTCATTCTTTTGATACTTATACTCATCATCGGACACTAAATCGTTGTCTATGTTAGCCTCTGAAAGCCACTTAGTGCTAAGGCGCTGAAGCTTAGCTCTTTCTAGTCTTATGTTGTTATTAATAGCATCCCGTTGGTTTAAAAGTAGTCGATTTTCACGTTGATAAATTTTTCTTAATTGCTTCAACAACCAGATAAGTGTGTGTTTAGGAACTTCAACTTTAGCCAAAAGCTCTTCCACTTCAATTTCAAGTTCATCTTGGCGGATATGAGTTTTATAATTGCAAGTAGCGTCTTTACCCTTAGCTTTTGAACACCGGTAGTAGTGTGTGCCTTTTTGAAAATCACCACCCATTGGATGTTCACACTCAGGACACTCTACATTTGTGGAAAATAGATAAACCTGCTTCTTATTCTTTGGGCGACTTTTTTGATTTAGGATGAGTTGGAGCTTATTAAACTCTGCTTCAGATAGACTTGGCTCATGGTTTCCTTCGAGCATTTCACTATTGTATTCAAATTTTCCAGTATAAAAAATGTTCCCCAGCATTACTCGAATTGATTCTTTAGATAATTTTTTACCTGAAGTTTTTCCTCTTAATCCAAGCTTAAAAGCTTCTTCCTGCAACATTTGCAATGTGTAAACTCCAGTTAGAGCTAATTCAAAAAATTTTCTAACTAGCGGTCCCTCTATGGGGTCAAATTCGATTCGTTTGAGAGGACGATTTAATTGCTCAAGTAACTCCTGTTTTTTTCGATCGAAGCGTTTACCACTAATTACGCCTTCTTTGCTGATGTTTAAATATCCTAGTTTTGCAGGTCCTGGATATTCCTTCTTAGCAAGTTTGGTTTTATTGCTATTGATTACGAATGAGCTAGTATCATCTGATGATTTTTGGGCCATTGCCAAATTAACGTTTAACATCAGCTTATCACTAGGAGTATTTAGGTAAACGCCATCAGGAGTTCTGATTTCTTGAATTACTTTTTCACCAATTAGAGTTATCACTAGGCCTCCGTCTGCACTGTTGCGAGAAATTCTCGAAAGATGCCACGATAAAATTGCGTCTGCTTTTCCTTGTTCAAGCATTCTAACCATCCGATTGAATTCAGGACGCCCTCGCTTGTAAGCTGTCCCACTCTCACAAATAACCTCAACTATTTCGAGATTTAATTTTTTAGCTAACGCTAGCAGTTCTCTTT
>CAYGJQ010000135.1:2006-3406 GCA_964350285.1 uncultured Candidatus Peribacteria bacterium
GTGATTCAATGGAAAGAACTTGTCGATCTTCGCGATCCTGACTGCGTCGGCAATAAATTATATATCTAAGCTTTTTAGTGTGTTTCATGGTTTAAATTTTAGCAATAATAATAAATTCCCAAAGCTAAACTTTATAACTTAAGTTATAGGTGGGGGTATGTTAGTTGCTTGTCGACTATCTCTTCCATCCTGGATCTATGGTCTTTTGATAGTTTTAGGGCCTTATTGGGGTCAATCAGAAACTGAAGTACTAGAGGCTCAGCATAGTCTTTGGTCCTAAGCCTGTTGGTTTCGATAAGAGTGTCATAAAGACTCAAAATAGTGCAGTCTTCTTTCAAATTTGTGATTTCATTCGCAATGCCTTTTGTGACTTCAAATAGGTTGACATCCTCTTCTCCAAAAAAAGTAAGTCCAATTTTTGAATGAATATAATCAATCATATAAATAGCCTGCTTTGCCTGAAGTGTTTCCAAAACTAGTTTTTTTAGTTTTCTTTGGATTAAAAGTCCAGGCTGTCGATTCATAACTGTAGTCGACCAAATAGGATGCTTAGTTTCTGATGGGTCAAGTAGGTTAACAAAATCAGGGATATGGACCTGATATCCTTCAAGCTTAGTAATTAGGTTCATGTTGGCATCCTCGTCAATCAATTCCTTCATTTCTTCAATACGGATGTAGCTCTTGTAATTCAAATGCGCCAATAAAGTTATGAGTGTGAATTCTCTTTCAGCGGCACAGAGGGCATTAAATCGTATTTCTACGTCAATCATGCCCCATCGAAATAGTTCATAAAGTTCGAAAGCTGATTCAATAGTTTTTTTATCTTTTTCTTTGATTAAGCTGTTTTCTATTTGATCTTCTTCATGCGGTGTTAGTATCAAGTTGTCGCTATCCTCATATTTTAATCGGTGGTTCTTGAATAGAAGTTGAAGTTTGTCATGTAGCCCCATACCTGGAATTAGTTTGCGTAGATTAATATGCTTTGTAGCCATAAAGTTATTTTTTATAGGATGTTTTACGTTCAAAGATTGCCCGTTCAATTACTTCGACGCGGTCTTTGATGGTTGTAATTTCGAGAGCTTTAAGGATTTGATTGGATAACACCCCAATGCAGTTGCCAACTCTTACATCGATTTCACCAGATCTTACTCGATTAATGGTGTCCTCTAGTAATGAAACAACGTCTGAGGGGCTATTTAGCTTAACAGGAGGCAAAGGACTGCTAATTGCAACAGTAGAGGCTTTGCCGCCTTGAGCCTGAGCTTCCTTTTTGGCCTCATCAGAGATATCTGGATTGTGGAGCCAGCAAAATTGAGAACCGTTCATTGCGTGAGCGTTACATTGAGTTTTATCGGACTTGAGAAAAGTGCATTGCATAAATAATAGGAGTTAAGAGTTTT
>CAYGJQ010000136.1:0-3328 GCA_964350285.1 uncultured Candidatus Peribacteria bacterium
GAACCCACGACCTCCGGGTTATGAGCCCGACGAGCTGCCACTGCTCTACCCCGCGACGTTACTGCTTAAGTTATCCTAAGCAGTATTAATTTACAGAATTTTGTTGGGAATTCAATGTCTTTTCTGGTTGTTTAGAATTTACAGTCTTTGAATTGGCAGAATTTAATTTTTCCGTCGCCGACTTTTACTTCGGAGTTGCTGCTGAATTCTGCTGGCATTATTAGTGTTCCGCCTTTTCTGATCCAGTTCCATAATTCTGGACTGTTGAGGAAACTGATTTCGTTGGCGAAGTTTTTGATGCTGACGGGGTGGATAATTAGTGCGCGGTTTCCTGCGAGGATTTTTTGTGTGTTGTTGTGATTCTGTTGGTAGGTTTCAGGGTGAAGATCGTTGGCCCAGATGATGCCGGTGACTTCGTTGCTTTCGATAAAATGTGTAGTGAATGCATCGAGCTCTTTGCGATGTTCTTTGTTGGTGTGAAGGAGGTATTTTTGAGGAATGACTAGTGAAATACTGGGTTGTTTGTGGGTGAAGTTTTCTCCGATTTGGGAGATGGCGGCGGCGGCTTTTACTAGAGCATGGGCGTTTTCGTTGAATTTTCCACTGGGTGCAAAGAGGCTGTATTTGTCCATGCTGTTTTCCCATTTGTAGACGGTTTGAATGGAAGCGCCGTGGAGATATTGATTGAGGAGGAACTCGTAAAAGCTGTGACGGTCGAAGCCATCAATGAAATTGGTTTCAGCAATCAGAATTGGTTTTTTGTAACCCTTAAGAAGGTCGTAAAGGTGTGGGGTGTAGCCGTAGATGTCGGCAGCAATGAAGTCCCATTCGATGTTCCCGGGAGTTGTATTGAGGGCGATGTTGGCGGCGTGAGGATTTGTGAGAAAGTAAGGAACAATTTTGTGACTTATGGGAATGAATTTTTCCATATGTTCGAGTTCGTCTTTGGCGGAGTTGTAGGTTTTGTTGAGATAGTTTGTGAGGCTTTGGCGATTGAATTGTTGCCAGCGGTGGTAAGCGTTGTCCTGGGGGTCTTCTGGGACGAGGCAGTGGTCGAATCCATTGTCTTCACACCATTTCATGTAGGCGCTGCGGGCGTAGTTTGAGTAATCGCCGGCGAAATCTTCGGCATAACCTGGTTCGTTGCTGAGGAAGACGGCAAGGAGGTTGTCGTATTTTTCGTAGTGTTTGATTGCTTCTTTTTGGAAGTCGATAATGTGAGGTACGGCAGGGCCATGGAGAGAGTAATTCATGAATCCGCTGCTTTTGATGACGTTGAGGTCTTTGTCTTTCAGCTTGTAATCGTCTCCATATTTTTCATCCATCCATTCGGGGATGTAATGAGGGCTGATAGCTAAGGTGACCCACATATTTTCTTCCTGGGCAATGGTGAGTAGTGATTCGATGCGAGTTGGAAAAGTATAGGTGCCGGGTTTTTGTTCAACTGTTCTCCAGGGTACTTCAGTGGCTATGCCGATAATGCCCATGCTTTTCATTGCTTGTAATTCGCGGCGAATATCTTTGTCGCTGTAGAGTTCTTCGGCAACGTGCCAGTGAGCCATGATTCCTTCGATTTTTTGGCCATTGTTGTAAAAGTATTGGTCGTCGAGAGTGATTTTTGTGGGTGAAGTGTAGCTAACTTTGGAAGGAAATTTAGGATTGTAAAGGCGGTAGAAATAATTGATGGCGTCGGTGAGTTTTAGTGGCTCGTCTTGATCTGAGATGTAGATATCTTCGACACCGGGGAAAATGGTTTTCATTTCGGAGCGGGTCATTTCTTTATCCGGTTCGAAGTTTCCTAGTTTTCCTTTGAAGATTTCATTGGTTTTCAGGTAGGCGGCAATTTGAGCAAAGTCGTCATCTTTTGGGATGTCGAGGAAAGGGTCTTCTGTGACCTCGGCAAGACGTTTGTCTCCTACTTCGAATTCCATATAAAGTCGAAAGAAGTCTTCACGGGTGAGGGTTGAGGTTTGGGGGAGGGCGTTGATTACGCTTTCGCGAATGATTTGATTATCGTAGAGTTGTTTTTTTAGGGGGTAGTCGATGTCTGCAAAATATTTATCGATTTCTACGATTTCAGTTTGGTACTTGTTGCCGGTATTTTGAAGGAATGCTCGGAGTTCAGCGTTTTCTTTCAGGGCGAAGACGTTGGCAGGAATACTGCTAATTATGGCTGTGGTAGCAAGAATGGTGATGAATTTTTTCATAAAACTAAGGTCAGGAAACGAATAGCTTTATGATACTCTGGCTGGTTTCTTTTTCAATGGGTTTCTTGTAGAGTTGGAGGAGATTTCTCTATTTATTATGAGTCAAATTAAATTTGGATCAGGTTTAGACCAGCAAATTATTGCGTGGTCGCAAGGGGTGCGAGATAGATATTTTGGGGCAGTGGTGGATTTGTTGGTTCGGTTGCATGTGAGGCCTGTGGTTTTGACGGTTTTAGGTGTATTAGCAATGTTGGCGGCGGGATTTTATTTTAAGAATTTCAAGGTGTTGTCTTTTTTGTTGTTTGGAGTGGCGTTGTTGATGGATGGGCTTGATGGGCCTTTGGCTCGGAGGTTGAAAGTAGATGGTTTTTGGGGTGAAGTGTTTGATGCTTTGGCTGATACACTTGGTTTTTGGTTTTTAGTATTGGGGATGGTGGTTTCGAATTTTGTCGATCCGATGTGGGCAGCGATTTATATCGTGAATTATGCTTTGATGCAGTTTTTGATTTTTTATCATCTAAATCATGAAAGGAAAATTGTGGTGCCGTGGCGATCACGTTTTTTTGTTTTTATTATTTATGGCTGGTGGTTGATGACGGGGATGTTTTTGTTTGATGTGACTTTTGTTGTTTTTGGGATTTATATGCTTAGTGAAAATTTTAAACTGCTAATTCAGTTGAAATGGAAGTTTTAATTATTGTGTCTCAGTCATTGTATTTTTTGTTGCCAGCTTACGTGGCGAATATGATGCCAGTAGTTGTGGGGAGGCTGCCTTTGATGGGCTGGGCAATTAGTGAAAATTATTTGGGAAAGAATAAGACTTATCGTGGTTTTGTTTTTGGGATGTTGGGGGCAATGATAGTTGCTTTTATACAGCAAAACATGGTGCTGCTAGATGAGTCATCAGGGTGGTTGAATCTATTTGATTATGCTGAAATTCAAGCTTTGATTTTTGGAGGTGTGATGGGGTTTGGAGCTTTATTTGGAGATTCTGTGAAAAGTTTTTTTAAGCGGCGACGGGGAATAAAAAGTGGTGAGAAGTGGCCGATTTTTGATCAGTTGGATTTTGTAGTGGGGGCTTTGGTTTTTGTTTTTGTTTATTTCCAGCTCTTCGAAGTAAA
>CAYGJQ010000137.1:0-3325 GCA_964350285.1 uncultured Candidatus Peribacteria bacterium
CAATGGTAAATCAACTAAACGTCTTCGCAGTAAATCAGAACTTCAAGTTGGCGAGTGGACACATGTTATTGGTACTTATGATGGCCA
Source organism: uncultured Candidatus Peribacteria bacterium (assembly GCA_964350285.1). Lineage (GTDB taxonomy): Bacteria > Patescibacteriota > Gracilibacteria > UBA1369 > CAYGJQ01 > CAYGJQ01. Next base: position 88 of record CAYGJQ010000137.1, read on the forward strand.
ACAAATGCGTCTCTACATCAATGGTCAGCTTGACTCCAAGACAAGTTACAAAGGCGGACTCATTGCTAGCGCTGGCGATGTCTATTTCGGTGTCACTGCACCAGAGGCCCAATCTTCCTTCCAAGGTCTTATCGATGAAGTTGTAATTTCACCAGCAGTCACCACCGACGAACAAGCTCAATCAAAATTCGCCGCCTATCCAAAACCTCCGGTCGAAGCACCCAAAGAGGAAGAAGAGCCAGAAGAACCAGAAGCAGAAATCAAACCAGAGGTCGGCGGCCCACCAATCGGTGTCATTACCGCCCAAGATCAACCAGCTCAAGTAAACGGTATCGATGGCGTTCAAAATTACGATCTTTGGCTCGTCGAAGCAGCTCGTGGCAACGAGTCTCCAGCTCGCTTAACCATTCTTCTGCCGTCAGCCTTCAAAACTATTGCTGAAGTTGAAAACGCCATCACCATTCCAAATAGCAAAACCATTTTCTTCTCCGGCGACGCTGCTCAGACTAATTCGCCTGGACCAGTATTTATCGCCAATGGTCCGGAAAAGAATTACACCTTCTCCGGCGATCCAATTACTGGCAGCAAAGTAGGTGCCATCAACCTCACCGATAAAGTGACCAAATCTCCAGCCCTCACTTTCACCAACGGCGTCTACCAATCCACCTACATCGCCTACAACCATAATGACGAAGATTTCAATTGGGCTATCCTCGACGAAAAATTTCTCCCCGACACCCTCGTCTTCCTCGGTGCATTTAGCAGTTCTACCGAAGTCAACAAAGAGCTTCCCGTGGTCAACTGGTCTTTCGATGAAGACACTCAAAAATTAGCCACCGATAAATCCGGCAACAACTACCACGGCACCATCACCGGCGCACCTACATTCACAACTGGTGTCAGTGGCAAAGCCCTTCTCCTCGACGGCCAAGACGACACCATTACTACTGATCACGCGGCAATTTCTGGTTACCCATTCACTTTCAGCGTTTGGTACAAAACCGACACTCCGAAGAGCGAACATCCATTAGTAAACATTTCTGATAATAGCGTTAAAAATAAATACTTCGGCCTTCACCTTTCCAACGCCAACAAGGCGAAAGTCGTGATGTCTGCACGCAACACTTCAAATCGCACCAAAGCCAGCAAGACTGCAATCAACGATGGTAAATGGCATCACATCGCCGCTGTTTACAAATCCGAAACTGAGCGGCTTCTTTATATTGATGGCCTCCTCGAAGCCACCGATACTCGTTCCGTTAAATTCCCTGAAACTCTCAACCAATTGCAAACCGGCACCTGGGGGCAAATCCGCAATAACCGTTTCGCTCAAGGAACAATCGACGAGCTAATCATTTACGATCGTGAATTCACCGCCACTGAACTCAAAAATTATTACAACCAAACCGTTCCTCAAGATCCATCCGAACCTGTCCCTCAAGTTCCAGTCTGCGGAAACGGCGAAATCGAAGCAGGCGAACAATGTGATGCCGGCGAAAACAACGGCAACACCAAAGCCTGTCTTGCCAATTGTGCCACTGCAGTTTGTGGTGACAACTATCTCTACGAAGGTTTCGAACAATGCGACGACGGCAATCTCGAAGATGGTGACGGCTGTTCCAACACTTGTAACATCGAACCGAAAGAAACCTGTGAAGACAACATTCTCAACCAAGACGAACTTGGTATCGACTGTGGCGGCGTCTGTGGCTCCTGCCCTCCATTGCTCGGCATTGCTCCCACCGACGACACTTATCTCTATTCCCAAAAGCCAGACCACAACTACGGTGCTAGCGAAAGTATGCTCATCAACAATCAAGGTCGCGGTCTCATTCGCTTTGATCTAAGCAGCCTCCCCGAAAATGCTGTCATCAAATCAGCTAAATTTTCACTTTACTCAACTGCTGACCGCAAAGGAGTTAACCAAATCAATATCCACGAAATCCTCCCCGCCAACAAAGATTGGCAAGAGGGAACTAAGATCGGAGCTCCAGCAATTTCCAACGAACCAACCTGGAGTCATCGCGACTTCCTCACCCAAACAAACTGGGCCGGTAGAAACGGCGCGAATCGTTCAAATACAGACTTTAAGCAACAAGCCACTGCTTCAATCAAAGAAACAATCTCCGCCAACCAACGCTATGAATTCACTCTGCCAACCGAACTAATTCAAGGCTGGTTCGACGCTCCCGAAACCAATCATGGTTTCATTATTCGCTCCAGTGGTCAGCCTGCTTACTTTGCCACTAAGGAAAACACCAATCCCCAAAGTCACCCCCGTCTCGTAGTGGAATACGATATCGTGGTTCCAGAGACTTGTAACGACAACATCCAAAATCAGGCTGAAGAAGAGATCGATTGTGGCGGTGTTTGTGGCGCTTGTACCGAACCAGAACCCGAGCCAGAAACACCAAAATGCTACAGCGAAAACATCACTCTCCGTGAAGGTGGCGAAACCACCCCTGAAGATATTTCTGAACTCGGTATCACCTATACAGGAAACAATACTTACGAATTCACCAAAGACGTTGAGCTTTGTAGCCAGGTTCATCTCGCTCTCCGTTCCAATGTCACCCTCGACGGTAAAGGTAAAACTTTGAAAGGCATTGATCACACTGAAGGTCGCGGTATTTTCCTCAATGGTGTCAGCCATACCACCGTTCGCAATCTTACAATCGACGGCTTCCATCGCAACTATCAAGTATGGCAAAGTTCAGAAAACCTCATCGAAAATTCCACACTGCAAAACGCTGTCTACGCCGCCATCGAAATCCGCGGTGAAAATACTCGCGACAACACCATCATCCGTAATACTTTCAAAGACAACAACAACGAATCAGGCTGGACCGGATTCGGTATCGTTGGTGAAGCAACAGACACCAAGATTTACTACAACAACTTCCTCAACAACCGTAAGGAAAACATCAAACTCAACGCAGAATCTCAATTCGACGATCAAACCTGTGCCGGCAACTACTTCGACGACGACAACGGTTCTCCAGATCCAAACACTCGTCGCCTCCAATCTCCATGGCCGGCAGCCGATGCAAATTCCAACGGCATCGCGGACTGCGTCGAAGAACAACAGCCACAACAAAAACTAGTTTCACACTGGTCATTCAGCGAAAACAGCGGTTGTAACACTACCGATGCTAACGGTGTAAACAATGGTGCTCTTGCTCCCAACTGTGCAGAAAACGCCCCCAAATGGAACAAGTCTGCTCTCCTCTTTGACGGC
>CAYGJQ010000138.1:0-3188 GCA_964350285.1 uncultured Candidatus Peribacteria bacterium
TAGAAACAATGGAATAATTAACCCCTGAAGGAGCAACTGCTACAAAAAATTTGTAGTTTAACCCTTCTTGGGGAACTGGAAGAGTGACCACAATTTCCGATGCAGATTCTAGAAAGAATAATTTTCCAGAATCCAGGCTGTCAAGTGAGCTTGTCTCAACAATAGCTTCAACCACATGGCTCCCCTTAACTGTTCCAGTTTGTCCAATGATCTGGTTTTTTACTCCATCATTTAAAACAGAAAAACCACCACTACTTGACCCTGGCTTACCAGTAGAGACAAGTTCGGCATTGTGTTTGTGGACTAATCTTTTTTCAAACATGTCCTTTAGGTTATTTAATTAGTTTGGCGGGGGAATTTCGCCCCCGCTGTCCGTTTTGAATTCTTAGGTTGAATAAATTGTCGTCTAGGTGCCGTCTCCACCGTAATACTGGTAAGGCATGTTGATCACACCTTGTTTCCAGAATCCGGTACAGTTTGAGCGGATAGATTCATCACGTTCTTTGATTGGTTCGCGTAGAGTTGGGTACTCTCCAATTCCTACAGCCAATGGGCTAGTTTGAGTTCTCAAATCAGCCATGAACCAATAGTTCTTATTAGCAGTGGTGATATATGGAGTTTCTACGATTGTGTACATGCCCTCGTAGATGTTGATATCAGCAACAGCTGTTGGCTTAATTTCTTTGGCAAACAGACGAATCGCTTCACGATGGTTTGCAGTACCTTTCTTAACAATAATGTGACTAAAGTTAAGTGGCATTGGCTTACCAGCAGGATCAACAAAGTCACCTGCATACTCTTCAGCAGTATCAACAGCACTAGAAGTAAGTAGGCCAGTTGTAGAATTGTCGAAGGTTCCTCCGCTATTCCAAGTGTGGGCACCACAAACTTCAACACCATCAGGTGCAAGATAGTCTGATGAGCTACTGTGAGCTTCGTTAAGCATCAAGTGAGCACGAGTACAAAGAAGATTCACGCTATCGAGAAGAAGCTGATTTCTTTGACGTTTTAGGTATTGATCAACTTTCCAAGTGCGATCTTGGCCATCACGTCGGTACACTTTTTCAGGAACAACGATAGCACCACCGAAACGTTTTTCAGTGATAGTTACTTTGTACCCTTCGTCGAGAGCGAGAGATGGCGGAGTTTCGAGTTCTCCAAGTTCCTTAGATCCATCAAGACCTTCAGTTGAACTAAAGATTTCCGAAACTTCAGAAGTATTATAGAAATTGATGAAACCCATTCCCATATACTCCTTAATTTTGTTGCGCAGAGCGTTATCAAATGATTTCTTAATCCCTTTGACTGCCTGCGTAGCTTCGTAATAAGCAGAATTCATAATATGTCACAATTAATTAGTATTTGTGACGCGGGAAAAAGCCGACTAGAATAGCGGTTTATTGATTTTTACGCGAACGTTGGTTGCAGCGCCTACAGTTCCAGCGTTTTCAGAGATATCCACAACGAATACATCTGTTGAGCTAGCACCAAGGTCAATTTCTTGAGCACCTGAGTTCACTACGAGATCAACTTCAGCACCTTTGTTTGTTACTGCAAAGTTTGCATCAGCAGTCCCTTCAAGCACGAAGTTGTTGCCAACTGAAAGCTCAATTTGAGTTTCACCGTTTGCACAAGCGAATGGTGAGAAAGCCAGCTTTGCACCAGTTGCAGTCCCTTTGATAGGAAGGCCTGAGCTTAGCTCACAAACATCACCGGCTTCAATAACAGTGGCTGAGGCAATCGTAACAATAACTGTTCCGTAATCCTCTTCACTAATTACTTTGAAATCCATGATAGATAAAGTTATGTTTTACACTTTGAAACTTGGCGGCAAGTCACCGCTAAGTCTTTTTTCGACGGCAGTCATTTCATCGTTCTTAATGACTGTATTTCGTCGCTTAGTTCCCATTGGAGGCAAAGACATACCTTTGCGTCTTCGGTCTCTAATTGTGGTTTCACTATCTTTAAGCCCTACTATTTGGCGAGCTGCGAGCAACATTTTCAATTTCTGTGAAGCTGTTGGGTTAGGAAACTCTGAGATCAAGCCTTCGTAGGCTTCCTGGAGTCTTCCTCCAGTTTCAGAATCAATTCCTGATTCTTTCAGATCTTCAACTAGATAATTGAAATCTTCTGCGGCCCTCTCTTCTTTGAGAGCTTTACGGATTCTGAGTTCGACTTCGTCATCCTTTGGTGCTTCTTCCTTTTTATTGAGACGCTTCTCAACATCAGGTTTTAGCCACTGAAGGTTTTCGGGCATTTCATCGAGACTGCTTTTGCCGTCTTTGATCTTTTCAGCCCATGAGTCAGCTTGCTCATTGCGCTTAGCTTGCGCATCCGCTTTCTTAGGATCAGTCGGCGTATTGTCATCGCCGGTGTCCGCAGGTGTCGCATCATCAGGTTGGACAGTGTCGTTGGGATCAGCAGCGTTGTCGCCGGTGTCCTTAGGATCAAAATCCTCGTGTGTATTACGATCTCCCATAGTGATGTTTTAAAGAACTAATAAAACCTATAAAGGTCTTATAAGCCCAAAAACCCGCGTCATGTTTTTGGGCCAATAAGCCCCTTATTTTGACGCGGGTTGCTAGTTTTCAATTATTGTTTCTCTCGTTTGGCCTGTTCTGCCTCGAACTCTTTCCATTCATCTGAGCAGCCCCGAAAGAATAAAGCTACTTTTCCTAGTACTGTCTTTAATGTCTTTATCTGATCCTTAGTGTAGTGATGTTCAGATATATACTCATATTCGATTGCTGCAAGCATTGTCATCATGTCCGGATTATTGTCTGACCATAGTTTTCCGAACGCTTTTAGGGATTCAGTGTTGGCCAGTAAATCTTTCTTTTTGATGACGGTTTCCCTTTGTGCTAGGGCAAAATATTTCCTTAGTTTTAAGATAAGCGCATCTTTCATATTTGTCTAACTTTTTTATACAGGTTCTAGCTCATTCCCAGTCATTTGTGGAAGCACCCTTTGAGTTTGTGAAGGAGTTGGCGTTACTTCGTTGCCACCTTCTGCTTGAACTGCCGACGCACCACCTGGAGCAGGTGCCGCTGGAGCCGCCTTAGGAAGGTCAATCCCCTTCATTCGAGCAAAACTGTTATAGAGGTGTGTATATTCTGGAGTTCCTGGCGGGGTTCTGCTCATCAAGTTTTCAATTTGAATTGATTTCATTAGATCAGACGGAATGGCTC
>CAYGJQ010000139.1:0-3155 GCA_964350285.1 uncultured Candidatus Peribacteria bacterium
AAGGCGATGTGTCTTACGATTGCAAATGATTTTGGACCAACTTATTTGCGGTTGAGTGATGTGGAATTGGAGCCGGGGGAGAAGTTGAAAAAGCCGTTTATTTTTGGGTCTTCACAGCGAGTGAAGGAAGGGAAGGATGTAGTGTTGTTTACGGTTGGCGATATGGTGGATAGTTGCTTGCAAGTGGCTGATAAACTGGCGGATGCCGGAGTTTCGGTGGCGGTGGTGCATATGTCTAGTTTGGTGCCAGTGGATGAGAAAACGATTATTCATTATGCGACACATTGTCAAAGTGTGGTGGTGGTAGAAGATCATAGTACTATTGGTGGCTTGGGATCGATTGTGATGGAGATTTTGAATCAGAATGAAATTCCGCGGAAGGTGAATCGTTTGGGAGTGGAGGAGAGTTTTGGAGAATCGGGGACGCGGGAAGAACTTTATGGGAAGTGGCATTTAGACGTCGACGGAATTGGTGAGTTTGTGCGTAATGTGCATAAGGCTTCATCGTAAGAATGATTTAAAAGTGCATCTGCGGCGTTGCCAGAAAAATTTCAATTTTTACCCCGCAACCGGCTGATGCCTGCGGGGCTGCGGTTAAAATTTTCCTAGCGCCTTGCAGCTACATCTTTTTCAGCATTCTGAACTTGATCAATGTTTTCGGGCAATGTTTTAGTGCTTTCCTCCATTGATTGCCGCGTTGATTGCTGATACCTTTTTATCAGTTAATCTTTTACAAAATTCAAAAATGTCTAAAGGCGGTGAATGTTTGCTCAAGGTGGTGGCTGGTTCTTCTCATCCTGAATTAGCAGAGAAGATTTCGAAAGAACTGGGAGTGAAGCTGACGCCGATGGAGATTTCACGTTTTGCTTGTCAGGAGATTTATGCGAAGCCACTGGAAACTGTGCGTGGTGATGATGTTTATGTGATTCAGACTTGTACTGATCAAGTGAATGAAGATTTGATGGAGCTGTTTATTATTTTGGATTCTTTGAAGAGATCGTTTGCGGGGAAAATTCACGTGGTGATGCCTCATTTTGGTTATTCACGACAAGATCGGGTGGCGAGTCCGCGGGAGCCGATTTCGGCAAAATTGATGGCGGATTTGATCTCTGCCGCTGGAGCTGATCATTTGATTACAATGAAACTTCATTCCGACCAAGAACAGGGTTTCTTTGATTTTCCAGTAGATAATTTGGATTCAAAGAATTTGTTTTATGAGCATTTTAAAGCGAAGAATTTGAAAGATTTGGTAGTTGTTTCACCGGATGCTGGTGGGGCGAAGGATGCGGTGAAAATGGCGGATCGTCTCGGTGTGCCGCTAGCGATTATTCATAAGGCACGACCGGCGAAGAATGAATCGGAGGTGACGCATGTGGTGGGTGAAGTTGAAGGGAAAAAGTGTTTGCTCTTTGATGATATGGTGGATACAGCAGGATCGGTGTGTAATGCGCGTAAAGCACTATTGAGTCATGGCGCTGATGATGAAATGTATTTGGCGGCTACTCACGCGGTGTTCTCAGGTCCGGCGATTGAGCGTTTGACTGATGCTGGCTTTAAGGAGGTGGTGGTGACTGATTCGATTCCATTGCCGCAGAAAAAGCAATTTAAGGGGCTAGTGGAGTTGTCAGTTGCGCCAGTTTTAGCTAAAATAATAAGAAATGTTTATGAAGACCGTTCGGTCACAGATGTTTTCAATTTTAAACAATAAATTTATTTCTAATGTCGGAAATTACTAGTCGGGTGTATATCGGGTCTGATCATGCTGGGTATCAATTTAAAGAAGAGATTAAGAAGCACTTGGAATCCAAAGGAGTCGAGTTTATTGATCTCGGGGCTTTTTCTGAGGAATCGATCGATTACCCTGATGTGGCGCGTGAAGTAGGGGAAAAGGTGCGTGAAAACGATCAAGCGAAAGGAATTTTGCTTTGTGGCACCGGCATTGGGATTTCAATTGCGGCAAATAAGATGCGCGATATTCGTTGTGCGCTTTGTATGACTGAGGAAATGGCCGAGATGTGTCGTCAGCACAATAACGCGAATATTATTGCTTTTGGTGCACGGACTACTGATTTGGAAACAATCAAAAAAATGGTTGATAAATTTTTGGCGACGGAATTTTCGACTGAAGAACGTCATGGTCGCCGGGTGGAGAAGATGAATGATATGAGTTGTTAACTTTTTTCTTATGGCTATTAAAATTGCCCCATCGATTCTTTCTAGTGATTTTGGAGATTTAAATGCTCAGGTGGCTCTGGTAGAGCCGCATGTTGATTGGGTGCATGTTGATGTGATGGATGGTCATTTTGTGCCTAATTTAACGTTTGGGGCGCCAGTGGCAAAGAAGATTAAAACGAATCTTTTTATGGATGTGCATCTAATGGTGGAGAATCCGGGAAATTATGTGGAGGCTTTTAAAGAAGCGGGAGCAGGGATGATGACGGTTCATCATGAAGCATGTCCGCATTTGCATCGAGTGGTGCAGCAAATTCATGATGCTGGGATGAAAGCTGGTGTGGCTTTGAATCCAGCAACTCCGGTGAGTGTTTTGGAAGATATGCTTGATGAGATTGATTATGTGTTGATCATGAGTGTGAATCCGGGATTTGGTGGACAGAAATTTATTCCGCAGGCAGTAGAGAAAGTGCGCAAATTGCGTGAAATGGCTCCAGATTTAGAAATTGGAGTGGATGGTGGAGTGAATGCGGAAACGGCGAAACAGGTGGTGGCTGCTGGTGCCAATGTTTTGGTAGCTGGTTCTTACATTTACAAATCTGATGATCCGTTGGCGGCGATTGAGAGTTTGAAAGCTGCGGATAAGTAGTTGAATTCTTGACTTTGGCGTATTCTCCCTTATAAAGGGGGGGCGTTCTTTGAGAATTTGGGTGGTAATGAATGTGATAGGAAGAATCAAATGAATGGCTGGTTCCTTTGATTTTGACTGTTTTGCATTGCCGCACAATTGGTGTGATTTAGTAATGTAATTTTTTGTTATGAAAATTTTTAGAATTCTTTTAGCGGCATTAGTCGTTAGTTCTTTTTCGTTGAGTGTGGCTTTTGCTGGGGGACTTGAAGATGAGGGGATTGAATTAGTTGCGCCGGCGGATCAAACAATGGTTCCTAATGTTTATGCCAACGTGAACGGTGAGACTCGATTT
>CAYGJQ010000140.1:0-3111 GCA_964350285.1 uncultured Candidatus Peribacteria bacterium
CTTTAGCAAAGATTAGAGCGGATTTTCCTATTTTGGCGGAGAAATTCAATGATTTGCCGGTAGCTTATTTAGATAACGGGGCAACTTCCCAGCGGCCGTTGCCGGTTTTGAATGCTTTGATTGATTTTTATCATACGCAAAATGCTAATGTGCATCGGGGAATTCATTTTTTGGCTGATCGAGCCGATGGCTTGTATCTAGAGGCTCGGAGAAAGGTGCAGAAATTTTTGAATGCTGAGTATGTGCAAGAAATTGTCTTTACTCGTAATGCTACGGAATCGTTGAATTTGGTAGCTTTTACTTATGGTCGGGCGAATTTGCAGCGGGGGGATGAGGTTTTGTTAACTCAAATGGAGCACCATAGCAATATTGTACCGTGGCAAATGTTAGCGGCGGAGAAAGGTTTGTCATTGAAATTTGTGAAGGTTAATGATGAAGGGGAGTTGGATATGGATGATTTTGTGGCGAAGTTGTCGGAGAAGACGAAATTGGTTTCGGTGGTGCATGTGTCTAACACTTTGGGAGTAACAAACCCGGTTGAAGATATTGTTGAAAAAGCCCATGAGATTGGGGCTAAGGTGATCTTGGATGCTTGTCAGTCGGCGCCGCATATGCAGTTGGATGTGCAGGCTTTGGGGTGTGATTTTTTGGCTTTTTCGGCGCATAAAATGTGTGGTCCGATGGGGGTGGGGGTGCTTTATGGGAAGCGTGAGTTGCTGGAAGCGATGCCGGCCTTTTTAGGAGGTGGAGGCATGATTGGTGAAGTGACTGAGGATGGTTATACGTTAGCTGATTTGCCGGAAAAGTATGATGCAGGGACGCCAAATGTTCAGGGGGCGATCGGTTTAGGTGCGGCGATTGATTACTTGGATGGTCTTGGTTGGGAAAATATTCACCAGCATGAGCGAAAATTAACTGATTATATGATGGGGAGGGTGAATGATTTGAATTTTGTGAGAGTAATTGGGCCGAAGGATGTGAGTAATCGATTGGGGATTTTGTCTTTTGAGATCGATGGAGTTCATCCGCATGATATTGCAGAGTTCTTTAATAGTAAGGCTATTTGTATTCGGGCAGGGCATCATTGCACACAGCCTTTGATGGAGCGTTTTGATTTAGCGGCTACAGCTAGAGCTTCTTTGTATTTTTATAATACTTTGGAAGAGGTTGATCGAATGGTGTCTGCTATGGAAGAATGTCATTCCTTCTTTAATTAAGTTTATGGATATCTACGCAGCAAACATCATGGATCATTATAAAAGTCCGCGTCATTCGGGGGTTTTGGATGATCTTTCTAAAACTAGGCATGAGGCGAATAAGCTTTGTGGAGATGTGGTGGATGTTGATGTGAAGGTGGAATCGGGGAAGTTGAAAGATGTCGCTTTTCGCGGTGAAGGATGTGCGATTAGTCAGGCTGGGGCTTCGATATTGTTTGATGAAGTTGTGGGGATGGATGTGGCGGAGATTATGGAATTGGAGAAGGAAGATGTTTATGAGATGTTGGGGATTCATATTACTGCGCGGAGAGGTAAATGCGCGGTGTTAGGATTGTTGGCTTTGCAGAACGCTTTGCTTGATTTGGCTGGAGAAAATTCGAAGTCATTTGCGGATATTTTATTGTAGGGAAATTTGTCGAAAAATATTCGACACTAAAAATGTGACAAATCTTTGAGAAATGTTATGTTTCTGCTATATTTGGGGAGTTTAATAGTCAACAAATGTCACACGTTGATTACAAATTCGACACGTCTTCTTTGAGAGGGAATCTCAAGGATTATTTGCATGAGGATTTGACGGATGTTGCAAAGGCTTTTTTGTTTGCTAGAAAAGCTCATGAAGGGCAGTTTCGTAAAGATGGAAGCCCTTTCTTCAGTCATGTTTTGGCAGTTGCTACTTTGCTTTCAGAAATTAATGCTGATAAGGAAACGGTGATTGCGGCGCTTTTGCATGATTCGGTTGAAGATACCGAGGTGACTTTGGATGATATTCGGGATAACTTTGGGCAGGGAGTTGCTTTGCTCGTGGATGGGGTAACGAAGTTTAGTAGTTCTAATTTAGGTCGCCCGCAGACATTAGATTATAAGATCGAATCTTTGCGAAAATGGTTGCAGGTTGTGCAGAAGGATGTGCGGGTAGCCGTGATGAAAATTGCTGATCGTTTGCATAATATGCAGACTCTGAGCGGTCATTCTAATGATGAAAAACAACGGGCAATTGCGAAGCAGACATTGGATGTACATGTGAAAATTGCTGATCGTTTGGGATTGCGGACCTGGAGGCGGCAGCTGGAGGATTTGGCTTTGAAATATTTTGATCGGGAAAGTTTTGAATTGCTTTCGCAGGTGAGTGAGGAGCATGTGGCGGTGGGTGATCGGTTGATGGGAGAATTGAAGACTAAGTTTGATGAATTTGGAGTTATTCATAATAAGTCTACTTTTAAGCACGATCCATATACGCTTTTTGATTTGTATTTAGAGGATGTTCATTTAAATCGTGAGTTGATGGAGGTGCTGCCGCATCGTTATTATTTGATTGTGCCTAGTGAGACTGCTTGTTATGAGGTTTTGTATTATTTGCATAAATTAGGGCACCGGGAAAAAGGGTCTTTTCAGGATTATATTAATACTTCCGCAATTAATGGATATCAGGCGTTGCATACAACGATAGTGATGAAAGATGGAGCGCAGGTGAAGTTTAAAGTTTTGACTCGTGAGATGTATTTAAATGCCCAGTCGGGGATTGCGCGTTATTGTTTTATGCCGGATCAGCGTCAGCGGATGGTTATTCCTTGGATGGAGCGGATTGAGCAGGTGACTTCTGATAATACGGAGCGGAGTTCGGTGTTTTGGGAAGGCTTACAAAATGATATTCTCGCGCATTCGATCGCAGTATATGGTCCTAAGGATAAGCTTTTGTTATTGCCGAAGATTTGTACAATTTTGGATGCGTCATTTTTCTTTTTGGGAGATGAGGCAGTTCATGTTGAAAAAGTTTCTGCGAATGGGCGTGAGACTTTTTTGTCGCGGCGGTTGAAGGATGGCGATCATGTTGATTTTACATTGAGTAGTGTTTCAAAGGTAAAGCATGAATGGTTGGATTTGATTGATACGA
>CAYGJQ010000141.1:0-3104 GCA_964350285.1 uncultured Candidatus Peribacteria bacterium
GGGGCCCCCGGGAAATGCGCAGCATTTTTTGGGGAAGAGGAACGGCAAGGATCGATAGCGTACTAGCTTCCGGAGGAAGATGGGGAGCGGTAGAGCCTGGGAAAGCGACGGCATTTCATCTTTTTTCATAAAAATTTTCGAAAAATTTCATTTTTGGTTGCTAGGATTTTAGTTGCTTTTAGGCTCTAAAATTTAATTTATGCGACTATTAATTCGTTTTTGTTTCGTTTTTTTGGGTGTTTTTTTCTGGGGTGTTGGTTTAGTGGGGGCTGTGGAACTGCCGGGAACGCCTGATGTTGAGGTCTCCGGATTTGCTGGAAGGTTGTTGATCAATGAGGTTAGTTTTAAGGATTCTGATGGGGATTGGGTGGAACTCTATGTACTTGATGATGGATTTGGTGGCGATGGAGTAAATCTGAAAGGTTTTTCGTTGTGGGATGATCGGGCTTTTAAGGAGATTGATGATTTTTTTGTTAAAACTGGTGATTATTTTTGGGTTGAATTTAATTCTGGGGAAGCGGACCAGTTTCCAGTGTTGAAGGTGAAAAAGAAGGGGCTTGTAGGGACGACTGAGCAGGTGGTTTTAAAGGATTCAGTTGGAAATATTTTGGATGCGGTTTGTTGGAGTAATGGGGCTGAGACCTCTTCTGAAGCCAATGATGTTGAACAACTTATTGATTCTAATGGGTGGAGTGGAGCTTGTATTGAAAGTGGTCAGGTGAAAACGAAAATGGTGATTGGGAGGATGAATTTTAATGATAGTGATGAAGTTGGCGATTGGATGATTGTCTCTCCTACTCCTGGTGAGGAGAATGAACTATTGGTTGTTGAGGAGGTGGGAAAAAAAACTTCAAAGCTGAAGTCAGAGGTGAAAAGTTTTCAGGATGGCGATTTGTCCACAGGTATTCAAATTACTGAGTTGCTACCTAATCCGCTTGGGACGGATGGCGGCCAGGAATGGGTGGAGATTGTGAATGCTGGCGAAAAAGATGTAGGGCTGGGTAATTGGCGTTTGAAGTATGACAATGGGAAGAATGAGCGGGAGTATGTTTTTGCTGATCAGGTGAGGTTGAGTGTTGGCGAGGTTTATTTGATTAGTGATTTGGGTTTTAGCTTAGGGAACTCTGGTGGTGAGTTGGTTTTGAGTGATTTTGAGGGAAACAGGATTTCGTCTGTAAAGTATGAGAAAGCATTGGAGGGGCAGAGTTTTAATCGGATTGAATCTGAGGGCGGCGAGGAGGTTTGGGAGTGGATGAAGGCAATGACACCGGGTGCCTCTAATCAGAGATTGGTGATTGAATCTGGTAGGGTTGTGGCGGATTTGCAATCTGGAGAGTATTCTTTTTTGATTGATTCAGCGGAGGGAGAAACTGAGGTTTTCTTTCGAGAATCGGTGCTTCCTTTTGCTTTGGCTAATGTTTTGTTGGTGAAGGGGGCGGTGGTTGAGATTGAAGGATATAAAAACGACCGCGGCTTGGAGCTACAGTCGTTGAGGGAAATTGAGGTTGTGAGGTCTAGTAGTGAAGAAGGCTTTGATTGGGGACTCTGGGGGATGTTGTTGGTAATAATAACTTTTGGAGGTGTGAAGCTTTGGGGCTTAGAAAAATTCAGAAGTGTTTTCCGGTGATTCTAATAGGTTTTGGTTGAATACTTCTGAGTTGAAGCGTTTCATTACTGCTAGGCGGTAAATGATGTCACTGATTGATCCGCGAGTCATTGATTGATCTGGCTTGAATGAAGTTGATTGATTCTCGATGATTTTTCGGAAGAGAGAGGTGGCGATGTATTTTTCGTACCAAGCATTTTTTACAGTGTCGTTGAAGGGAACGGTGGTGTCTGCTCCGAGTTCAGTGGAAATTTCGAAGGCGCCGAGAGCAATTTTTAGAGCTTCTACTTTATTAACAGTGATGTCGGGGATAAACAACCATTCGTCTTTGGGCTTGTTGTCGTTGGGGTAGCCTTCAACCCAATTTTGTTCTTTTGCGTAGCAAACATATTTAGCGAACCATTCGTCTTTAACGTCGGGGAAACAGTTCTTGTAATTGTTACTGTCGACATCAATATTTAATCCTTCGACAATGATTTTTAGTAATTCTGCGCGGTTTACACCTTGTTCTGGGCGGAAGAATCCGTCGGGATAACCTTCGATGATTTTTTCGTTGCGAAGATAATTGATCGGTGTGGCTTGAGGGTGTGTTTCGGAGACGTCTGGGAATGGTGGTAGTTCTGGTTGAGTCTGTTTCTTTTCTTCGTTGGTTGATTCGCTAGGTGTTGAAGGTTTTTTTTCAGAATCGATGTAGAGATTGGTGTAGATTTGTTTGGTTACGCCGTTGAATTCACCAGTGATTTCGATGGTGACCAAAGTTTCTACGTCTGGCGCGGTGAAAGTGATGTAGTCGAAGCCTTGATAAGTGTCGTCAGCTAATGAAACATTTCCGGAGCCAATGATGATTTTGGGAGTTATTTCTAAACCATCGACAGTTTTGATGTCGCGGCTGATGGAGTTTTCGTCGGCGCGACCGATGACGCAGATTTTCACTTTTTCTTCGGCGGCTACCGTTCGTGGAAAATCACAGGCGAGGATTAGTTCATCAAGTTGTTTTTCCGCTGCGAGAGCAATTGATGGAATCAATAAAGACGATATTAATGTGGCGATTAAGATTTTTTGGGTTTTCATTTTTTGGGAATTACAGTTTTAAGGATGCGGGCAACGAGAGATTTTTTTTGTTGGTCAGTGCGGTCTTTTAAATGCAATACGCCATGGTATTCGATTTCGTAGATATTGATGAAGACAAAACAAAGCGCAAGGATTAGTGGACCAATGATTATTCCTACCAATCCGTAGGCAGAGAGACCACCGAGAATTGAGAGGAAGATTAGTAAAGGATAAGTACGAGCGCGACCGTGGATGAAGTACGGGCGGAGGAAATTATCGACGGTGCTGACGACTAGAAGTCCCCAAAGGAAAAGGAAAATAGCAGAGGCAACTTTCCCTACTAGTAATAGATAAATTGAGGCTGGTAGCCAGACAATGAATGTGCCGAGGAATGGGATGAGAGCAAAGAGAGCCATTAAAGTTCCCCAGAATACTGGACTTGGAAGTC
>CAYGJQ010000142.1:0-3054 GCA_964350285.1 uncultured Candidatus Peribacteria bacterium
AAGAAATTATTTTAAATTTTATGTTCGCACTCTTCCGTGTGAACTAAAATTCTAAAATAATTTCGCTTTGGAGGCGGCGGTGAGAATCGAACTCACGAATAAAGGTTTTGCAAACCTCTGCCTTACCACTTGGCCACGCCGCCTTATTTTAAATGAACATTCCAGTAGCTATTAGCCTGCGCTATTAGCTATCAGTGGTGCCGGGACCGGGAATCGAACCCGGACTCTATTGCTAGAACGGGATTTTAAGTCCCGCGCGTCTACCAATTCCGCCATCCCGGCAAACACAGACAAACGCAAGTTTACAAAGAACCAGTAAAAAGAGCAACAACTATTTTAAACGAAATGTATTTAGCGACTGAACGATCTTCACAGCTTCGCTATCTTCATCGTCTGGACTATACGCAGCTGTAGCAGTATAGCCTACGCCGTCATCTACTAAGTAAGTCTGAATGAATTCTATTAATTGACCATCTAATCCATCTTTACCTCTAAATCTCACCAACTTTGTATTCACAACATTTGCACCTATATATGTAGTTAGATCTTTACGCTCAAGCTCTTCATAGCTCACAAGTTCAGTTTGATTAGTTGCTATGTTTGATTCAGCAAAAGCTATAACACCAGTGCCTTCAGAAACTGCACTTTGCGAAATTGTAATCGTTGGAGTGAAGAACGGGTCCTTAAAGTTACTAGTCATATAGGCAATGATAGCTCCTTGCTTATCAGTCGGTACTTGACTCCCAGAAACTAGCTTCCAGTTAACAGGGTACTGAACCGACACTGTTTTATTATCAAAAGTTGCAAAATTTTCAGGAGATAAAACCTCAACCCCACCTGTATCAGAAGATCCACCACCAAAACATCCACCTAAAATCAAAGTTGACCCTACTAACAGCGAAATAAAAATTCTTTTCATATTATCAATAACTATTACCAATTACTAACTACAAATCTGATGCAGATTCAATCACCATATCAACAAGTCCATACTCAACAGCAGCCTCTGCATCTAAGAAATTATCTCTATCGGTATCTTTCTCAACATCTTTGATCTTCTTACCTGTGTGCTTGGCAATGATTCCATTTAACCTATCTTTAGTCTTAAGAATGTGGTTTGCATGAATGCTAATGTCAGAAGCTTGGCCTTCAGTTCCACCTAGTGGCTGATGAATCATAACTTCAGAATTTGGCAGGCAGTATCTTTTGCCTTTAGCACCTCCACATAATAGAACGGCTCCCATAGAAGCAGCCATACCCATACATACAGTTACAACATCAGGTTTAATAAGTTGCATCGTATCGTAGATAGCAAGACCAGCAGTTACGTGACCACCCGGGCTTTGTATATACATTATAATGTCTTTCTTTGGATTTTCCTTCTCAAGGAACAGAAGCTGAGAAACAATACTATTAGCTACTTGATCATTTACTCCAGACCCGAGAATAATAATCCTATCTTTAAGTAATCTCGAATAAATATCATAAGCACGTTCTCCTTCATGAGATTTTTCAATTACAGTTGGAGTCAGAATAGTGTTTGTAACAGGATCAAATGTTCCGCCACTGTGGCTAGTTATAGGTTGCATTTTTATTAATTAGATTTCAGATATTGGGATTATACCAAAAAGCCATCAGTTCTCTGATAGCTATATTGCCGATATGTTGTACTGATTAGTAAGAGAGTACATTATGACGATATTGATCGTTCAGAGCAATATCACCAACTTGCCCTCGTAGATCACCTGCCTCTCTTAAGTAGCCAATTTCTTCTGCAGGAATCCCAATAGCTTCCATGCGTTCAACTATATACGCATCAACTTGCTCCCTATCAACATCGTTAAGCTCATTATAATGAGGAACCCCATCATAAGAACTTAAGAATGAAAAGCTAGGAGGGTTATCAAGCACGCTAACAACTAGCCAAACTGTTCTAGCCCTATGCCGACCATGCCTACAATGGGTCATTACGTTCCCTTCAGCGTTATGAGCAAGTCTGTGAGCAGTCCTGAATAACTCGATATTACGTTGAAGCGTATCATCCCTTTCATCTATAGAGTCTCTTTCGCTAAAGTTACTCAGTCTAAACCTGTGATAGTTAATACCTCTACCCGTAGTCTCTTCGTTGTAATCATCTACTAAGGGCGAAAGATAATCTTGTCCATGAAGCCCAATAATATCGGTCACCCCAAGTTCTGTCTCAAAAAGTTCCAAGTTTCTCATAACTCTTTCATCATCACCAGGATCACTGTGCGAATGTTCACTGCCTCCAACATGATGATCGTGAGTATTTCCCAAGCAATCGATCGAATAGATCTGCCTTTCAAAACCTCCATCAACAACTCTAAATCTTTCTTGCAGATTATCAAATAAATGATTGTAAACAGTTCGAGCCCTTTCGCCCTCAGGTGGATTCTCATGAAAATGATCAATGGCACCGGCAGTAACACTTGCTGATACATGGTCAACGTTCCCTGCAGTAGGCTCTCCGAATAAATCAATTCAAGCCTCGCTAGACTGAAGTGAATCAAGAGCAGACTGCACACTCGCTGCCAAACTCTCAAACGAGCTCTCAAGTGATTCAGCGATGTTTTCCATTAATTCACCAAGAGAATTAACAGCACCAGATATTGAATCAGCTGCAGTATCTAAACCACTCTCATGTCTTGCAGGACTCTCATTCATCAGTATTCATATTAATAGTAGAAGCTACAGCGCTCGCTAAAATCTTATCCACTTCTTCTTCAGGAAGCAGAAAAAGCGCCTTCTTAAATCGGCCTAACTCCATAGGTAATTTAGCAATGAGAAATGGTGAAGCGCTCACCAGTTCACAGATCTTTAGAATTTTCCTGTTCAAATTATTAGCCATATCTATAGTTAGATCTATATATTGTAGCATTTTACGGGGTTTAAAGCCATAGTAGAACTGGATTTACCTACTATAA
Source organism: uncultured Candidatus Peribacteria bacterium (assembly GCA_964350285.1). Classification (GTDB taxonomy): domain Bacteria; phylum Patescibacteriota; class Gracilibacteria; order UBA1369; family CAYGJQ01; genus CAYGJQ01. The sequence goes on from CAYGJQ010000142.1 coordinate 2,946, forward strand.
AAAAAGTCTGAAAAAACGTTTGACTTTTATATTTTCGCTGATAAGATGGTTGAGCTATTTCGTTGGAAGTAGTGGTTTTAGCTCCTTGCGAGCAAAAATCTATGACCTT
>CAYGJQ010000143.1:0-3025 GCA_964350285.1 uncultured Candidatus Peribacteria bacterium
AATGATGCTGGTACTTATGGGATGGCAGTGACGCATGCGTTTTCTGGAGATGAGTTATTGGAATTGAATCGAAAAAAGCGGAATAAGATGAATGTTGGGAAAGGTAATGTGCATGTGGGGAATGTGATTGTGCAGGAAGGTGTGCCCACGATTGATCGGTTTAAGGGGCTAGTTGCTGAGCCGGTGGTTTATTTAGTAGGCAATCAGCCTTCAGGTGGTTTTTTCCGTTTGAATGAGCAGGCTACTGATAAAGGGAATTTGAATAGTAAGGGGATGAGGTTTTCGAAGCTTTGCTTTCATGAAATGTTGGGTTATTCCAATGAGTATAAAGGTGAATGTGATCTTGAGTGCTTGGCGCGAATTTATAAGATGTTGGCCCAGATAGCGAGTGTGGCTGCAGGTTATGAGATAGTAGAAGCTAATTCTTAATTGTATTGATATGAAAATTGCTTTTGTAATGGATCCAGCTGAGCAGCTGGAATTGTATAAGGATACTTCTTGTTTTTTGATGAATGTGGCGCAGAAGAGAGGTCATGAGGTGGTGTTTGTGGAGGTTGGGAATATATTTGTGGAGGAGGGCGAGGCGAGATGTCATGGTTCGGTGCCGGTTTTGGATTATGAAGATGATAAGTTGGTGAATTTGAGCCTTAAAAATGAGCGACTGTATGATTTGAAGGAGTTTGATGTGATTTTAAACCGGAAGGATCCGCCGTTTGATATGAACTATATTTATCTGAGTTATATTTTGGATTTGGTGAAGGATGAGGTGTTGGTGTTGAATGATCCGAAAGGGGTGCGTTCAGCGAATGAGAAGTTTTATGCTTTGAATTTTCCGGAGTTCATTCCTGATACGGTGGTGACACGAAGAATTGATGATGTGCGGCGGTTTTTGGAGAAGCATCAAGAAAATGGTTTAGTTTTAAAGCCTCTTGATGGAAAAGGTGGTGAAGGGATATTTCGCTTAAAGGCTGATGATGTGAATAAAAATCAGCTAATGGAAGTGATGACTCAAGGCGGTGAGCAATATGTGGTGGCGCAGGAGTTTTTGCCGGCGATTGATCAAGGTGATAAGCGGATTGTGATTTTGAATGGTGAGGCGATCAGTGCTTTTGTGCGAGTGCCGAAAGAAGATGATTTTCGGGGTAATGTTTCTGCGGGAGCTAGTAGTCATTTAGCAGAAATTACTGATGATGAATTGGGAATGGTGAATGCGTTGAAGCCTTTTTTGGTTGAAAATGGTTTATGGTTAGTTGGATTGGATGTGATTGGAGGGAAGATCACCGAGATTAATGTGACGAGTCCGATTATTGGGTTTCAGCATCATCCAGAGAATGGGGAGCGGATAATTGACTTTTTGGAGCGTAAGGTCTAGATTCGGATCCTGTTTTTAAGCGTTGAGGCGATGCAAAATTTAAATGAGGTAAGCTGTATAGCTGATTTATTGGAGGATTTGGATTCAGTTGAAGTTGAGGGTCTGCCGGTTTTTTTAGGTTTTTATCCGGATCAGGAGTATGTGGCAATGAGAGAAATGGTTGTTGCAGGTTTGAGGGCTGGTGAGAATATGAGCTCGATGGGGGAATTAATTTTGGCAAAATGTGAGGAAATCTGTTTGAAGTTTAATGATGAGATCGAAGAGAGTTTGGCGAGGATTGGAGCGATGGTTGATAAAGCTTTGATTTGGCGAGATGTCGGGAGAGATGATGTTTTTTTGCGTGATTTGTATTTGACGATGTATGAGGCGAAACGCCAAGGGTTTGAGGAGTTAGCAACTTATTTTTTGAATGAACTTCTGAAGCGGCATGAATTGAGAAAGCAGCCGATGACAGAGTTTTTTGATTTTAAGTGATTGTTGTATGCGGAGGTTTGAAGAGCATTTAGGGAGATTTTCAGATCAAGATATTGAGCAGATGTTTGAAAATGTGGAAGTGATGGAGTTGAGTGCTGTTCCAGCAATTTTGGGGTTTCGACCCTTTGTTGGTTATGATGGTTTGAGGCAGAGTGTTTTGGAATTTTATCAGCGAGGTGAAAGGCCTCAAATCTTGGAGGGGATGCTGTTGGCTGATGCTTATGGTTTTATTAGTAGTTTGGAAGATGAAGATGAGAAGGTGTTTGCGGAGATGGGCTTTTTGATTGATCGGGCTCTGATGTGGGCTGAATCGGGATGGATTGAGGGAGCTTGGAATGATTTGTTGATTGTCTCAGGGATTGCTCGTAAGATTGGTTGCGGAAAACTAGCGGATTATCTCTATCAAGAAGCTCAAAGTATTTATTACTCCAAAACTTAATGTCTGATTCCTTTCAATTCCAAATTATTGCTGAAGATGCTGAGACTGAAGCACGAAACGGTATTTTTTCGACTCCACATGGTGAGATTCAAACTCCAGCTTATATGCCAGTGGGGACAGCTGCGACGGTGAAAACATTGATGCCATCGGATGTGGAAGATATGGGCGCAGATATTATTTTGGGAAACACTTACCATCTTTATTTGCGGCCTGGAGATGAATTGATTAAAAAATTTGGAGGTTTACATGAGTTCATGCAGTGGAAAAGGCCGATCCTTACCGATTCAGGTGGTTTTCAGGTTTTTTCATTGGGTCTTGGTAAAGGGGATGGGGAGAAATTGACGAAGATTACTGATAAAGGCGTAGAGTTTCGTTCTTTTATTGATGGATCGAAACATTTTTTTAGTCCGCGGAAAGTAATGGAGATTCAGGCGGCCTTGGGTGCAGATATTATTATGGCTTTTGATGAATGTGCGCCGGCTACTTGTTCGGAGAGTTATGCGCGAGAAGCGATGGAGCGGACTCATCGGTGGGTGGTGGAATGTCAGGAGGCGCAGGCGAAGATTTTACATTGTTCTGGGAAGCCGAGTTTGGAGATGCAGGCGTTGTTTCCGATTGTTCAGGGGGCTGTTTATGATGATTTGAGAGTGGAATCGGCGAAATTTATGGCAGGATTGGATCTGCCTGGGGTGGCGATAGGTGGATTGGCGGTGGGAGAAACTGAGGAAGAGATGTATCGG
>CAYGJQ010000144.1:0-3004 GCA_964350285.1 uncultured Candidatus Peribacteria bacterium
CCGGTACAATTAGTTTTCCGCCAGGGATAATTAGTTCCTGGCCTGGGAATAGGTATGCGCCATCGAGACGGTTTTGTTTTGTGATCAATGCTTCTTCTACTCCATATAGTGTTGCCACTTTGGCCAAGGTTTGGCCTTTCTTTACTTTATGTGTCACGCCATCAACCGGTGGGATTGACAGGGATTGTCCTGTTCGGAGAGTGTGGCGGCTACTTAAACTGTTTTCCCACATAATTGTCTGTTCACTAATTCCGTATTTCACTGCAATTCCGCCGAGTGTTTCACCAGCGGCTACAATATGAGTCGCTTTATCGGTCATTCCTTCGCGATTAGAGTCGCCAGTTTGTGGATTGATTTTGGTTAGATACCCGTCGTTGTCACTAATGATCAAGCTATCGGCAGCAATTGAATTTGCTAAAAAAGCTGCAGAATAAGACTCATCATAAAAACTGCTCTGAGCACTTACAGAAGTAACAGAGAGCATAACAGTAGCAACGGCGATAGATTTTTTTAATACCTGCTGAGGTTTAAGGGCCAAGGCATCTTCAGCAGAAACTTTATTATTGGACAACCAATTTAATGCAGACGCGAAACGTCCGAATCGGTGTTTTAGTCTTTTAGAGCGACTAAATACTCTGCTTTGACGCGCTTTGCGCGCCAGACGATTAACTGTGATGTCGGTAGCAGTAGAAGTATCTATAGTGTGTCCTCCATATTTACCATTTGTCCTTTTCCACTCTGTTGCAGTCGGATATTAGCGCGTGGCTAGAAAGGCAAATGGGGCAGACGGCGCCCATATAATTTTTTTAGCTAGAGGCATTCTATCAGATCATTCAATCTTTTCAAATCAATTTATTTTGATCGGATTTTCTAGCTAATTCACATCACGATATCCAACTCAGTATTGATTAACAAGGTATTGCAATTGACGTATCTATAGTAAGTTTTTTAAATTAGACAGCTTGCAAACCACAAAATACTCTGATAGTGTCCTCGTACACCACTTTCTGCTTCCTTTAAACCTTTATTAAGGCAAGCTTAAGTAATTCTTAACCCATAGAAAGATGGCAAATCAAAAGTACGAGATGATGGTTATTGTTCGACCAGATCTCACTCAAAAGCAAACCGAAGCTGAGCTCGAAGCTCTCCGCGGTTTCATTAAAGCTCAAAAAGGGGAAATCTATCACGAAGACCTCTGGGGCATGCGTGCTTTAGCCTATCCTATTAAAAAGCACACTAGCGGCTATTACGCTATTTTTTACTTCGAAATTGACGGTAATGAGCTAAAAGAAATCAGCAAAAACATCCGTCTTGAAAGTAATACTCTTCGTCATTTGGTGGTTAAACTTCCAGCAAACTACGAAATCAAATCTCTAGCAGATTTCGACCTCGAAGATTTCGACGTTTCACCAAAAGAGGAAAAACCAGAGGCAAGACCAGCTAAAAGAGCGCCAAAGAAAGTCGCCAAGAAAAAAGAAGAAGTAGAAAAGAAAGAAGAAAAAAAAGAAGCTCCAAAAGCTGAAGCTAAAAAAGAAGCAACACCAAAGAAAGAAGCAGCTAAAGAAGATAAAAAGGAAAGTGGCAAAGAGAAACTCGAGAAAATTGATGAAAAGCTTCAGAGCATCATCGATGATCCAGACATTATGGACATTTAATCTCACTCTTCTTTTATATAGACTCTAAACTTCAATTAAAATGGCTAAGAATAAATACAACCGAAAATGTCCAATCACTGAGTTGAATCTGGACTATATCGATTACAAGAACATCAAACTTCTCCTCCGCTTCATCAGTAAGCACGGAAAAATTGTTCCAAAATACTATTCTGGTGTTACTCTTAATAACCAGAAGAAGCTTGCCTCTGCTATCAAGCGTGCTCGCCAAATGGCGCTCATCCCTTATACCAGCAAGCCTCGTTATAAGTAATCATCTTTAAATTCTCATCACGGTGGCGGAAACACCTCACACAAAGATCACTATTGGGCAGGGGGCTGAAGAGCCACCACGTATCGTAATTAAGATCGGTACCAATCTTCTCACCCGTGATGATAATACTCTCAATGTCGAATTTATCGACCACATCGCCCAGCAGATCGTTAACGTTAAAAAGAAAGGATACGACGTAATCCTTGTCTCATCTGGGGCCACCACCGCCGGTCGCTCAAAAATTCAGACTGGCAAAGAAAACAAGAACATTCCGTTTAAGCAGGCCCTCGCCGCTGTAGGTCAGAGCCTGCTTATTCATACCTATAAAAAGGCCTTTGTGAATTTTGATATCGTCGTAGCTCAGGCTTTATTGACCAATCAAGACTTCAAGAGCAGATATCATTATATCAATATCCGCAATACTCTTGAGTTATTATTACGACTCAATGTTTTACCTATCATCAACGAAAACGACGTTACATCAGTAAAAGAATTTGCCATCGGCGAAAATGATATGCTTTCAGCTCAGCTGGCCTCAATGCTTAGCGCGGACCTTCTGATTATTCTTACTACTGTGAACGGTCTTTATACTGGTGTACCAGGCAAAGATCCTGATGCAAAGTTTATCCCCGTTGTCGAAAAAGTAGATGAGGCAGTACACGAATTCGCCCAAGGTGCCGGATCAAAATTTTCAACTGGGGGAATGATTACCAAGCTTAAAGCCGCTGAGTTTGCCACTCAAAGCGGTATTCCCGTAGCTATAGCTAATGGTGCTAATGAGAACATTCTTGAAAAAATCATCCTTAAGGAAAAAGTAGAGGGGACCTATTTCCCAACAAATGTATCAAAACTCGAAAGTCGCAAAAACTGGCTTCGACACATGGTAAAAGACGATGCTCATATTATTATCGATGACGGTGCTAAAAAAGCGATTACCAAAGGAAAGAAGAGTTTATTGCCGTCAGGAATCATTGAAGTTGTAGGCCGTTTTATTCGAGGCGATATCATTCACATCGAAGATCAGAAAGGGAATAAAATTGCTCTCGGCCAGATAAATTACGGTGCTCAAAATCTCAAT
>CAYGJQ010000145.1:0-2942 GCA_964350285.1 uncultured Candidatus Peribacteria bacterium
ACTGCTCAATCCGCGATTCGCTCAAAGCAATGCTCGACACCTCCTTCCCCGGCCGTGAACACAAACTCTTCGGCATCGTCGCTGCCGCCGGCGGTGAGAAATCATACCTCTCAATCATGAATCTAGTCCAAGCTTGTATGAAAGAATGGCGCATGATCCCACTACCACGCGCCGTCTACTGCACCAAAAAAGATTTCACCGAAGCAGGAACTCCCGACGAACACCTCGAAACCCGCATCAAACAATTTGTTGATGACTTCCACAAAATCGGAAACAAACTCTTAGACTAATCCTGAAAAACTCCTTGAACAACCTGTTGAACATCCCCACATTCAACGATTTCTAATCCGGCAATTTTTAATTTCTTCTTCATCTTCGGCACATAAACTTTTTCAAACCCCAACTGTTTAGCCTCCTTCAAACGCCGTTCAAGCTGAGACACTGAACGCAATTCTCCAGTTAAACCAAGCTCACCAAGAAACACTGCATTCGTCGGCAGTGGCTTTTTATAAAACGAAGATGTAATCGCCATCGCCACCCCAAGATCACAAGCCGGCTCCGAAAGCTTAAATCCCCCAGTCACATTCACAAACACATCTTGATTCTGCAAATTTATCCCAGCGTGCTTACCAAGAATCGCAATCAATAACTGCAATCGATTCAAATCAAAACCAGCTGACGTTCTCTTCGGATAACCAAACGAAGTTGTATTTGTGAGCCCCTGAACCTCCACCAAAAACGGCCGACTCCCTTCCAAGGTCATCGTCACCGTCGCCCCACAAACATTTTCGCCACGCCCTTCCAAGAAAAACTCCGCTGGATTCGAAACCGGCAACAGTCCGCCCGAGTCCATCTCAAAAACTCCAACCTCATTCGTCGACCCAAAACGATTCTTCACACAGCGCAAAAGGCGCACATTCTGATAACGATCACCCTCAATATACAAAACCGTATCCACCAGATGTTCTAAAACCTTCGGCCCCGCAATCGAACCTTCCTTCGTCACATGTCCCACAATCAAAATCGGCACATTTTTCGACTTTGCCACGTGCATCAAAGTCTCCGTACAATATCGAATCTGACTCACCGTCCCCGCTCCACCTGGCAACGAATCCGAAGCCAAAACCTGGATCGAATCAATAATCACAAAATCCGGAGCCTCATTATCGATCGTCGCCAACACCGACTCCAACTGCACCACCGGCACCAACCGAATATTCTCCGACAACGCCCCCAGCCGTTTACCACGCATACTCACCTGACTCATCGATTCCTCACCAGAAACATAGAGAATTTTCTTGCCCGCATCACCCAACCGCTTACAGACCTGCAACATCAAAGTTGATTTCCCAATTCCCGGCTCACCGCCAATCAGCATCAAAGCCCCCGGCACAATTCCACCTCCTACTACTCGATCCCATTCCCTAATTCCAGTATCAACCCGCTCCACATCTTCCTTCAAAACATGACTCAAAGGCTTCGGCTTCGCCGACACCGCTTTCTTCACCACCTTTTCCTTCTGCTCCGAAATCACATCCTCATGAAAAGTATTCCACTCCCCACAACCAGGACATCGCCCCAGCCATTTCTTCGATTGGTGCGTACATTTTTCACAAACGTAGACGGTTTTTAGTTTCATAATTCGCAGGTAAGGGTACACTCACCACTTTAATAAATCCCTTCAAAAAAGCAAACAAAAAATTTTCCTCCCCTCATATGTCCCACCTCCATGCCACCCACCCGACATGGGGGAGCATACCCCTAAAAAACAAGCCTTAAAACCACCTCACCCACAAAAACCCGATCAATAAGCCAAAAACACTACAAATTTCCCGTCGACCAACCTTCGACAACATCTACGCAACCACCTTCTCATAAACCGCTGCCGTCCGCTCCGCCATCACCTTCGCATCAAACAACTCCTTCACCCTCTCCAACCCCGCCTCACCACATTTCTCCGCCAACTTCTCATCCACCACAAACCGTTCAATAGCTTGCTTCAAAGCCAATGCGTCCTTCGGCTCCACCAACAATCCTGTTTTACCATCTTCAATAATCTCCGGCACCCCACCAGCATTCGTCCCCACTATCGGCAACCCAGCAGTCATCGCTTCCACATAAACCAAACCAAAAGCCTCCTTCAAAGAGGGGAGCACAAAGATATCCGCCGCCTTCAACAGCCGCGGCACACTTTTTTTCCGGTCCAACATAATCACTCTTTCTTTCAATTTATACTTCCGAATCAACGCCTTCAATTCCGCCTGCTGCGGCCCCTCTCCCGCAATTACAAACTTCACAAAAGAATCGCCATACATCTTCGCCACCTCAATTAAGTACTTCAACCCCTTCCGCGGATGCAACGTCGCCAAACTCAACACCACCTTATCTTCATCATTCGCCCCAAAATATTCCTTCCGCATTTTCCTTACATCCTCATCCGTAAACGCCAAGTACTGCGAAAAAAACCAAGTCGTATCAATCCCATTGTGCACTACATTCAAATGCCTCTTCGTTTCCGGGTAAACTTCGGAAATCATTTTTTTATTGGCCTCCGAAATCGCAATCGTCTCCCTCGTCAACTTCAAAGCCTGCCTCTTCATTCTCAGCTTCACCCCCTTCAAAGCAAAAGGATCATGTTCAGTGGTCACCACTGGAATCTTCAACGCCTTCGCTGCCCGAAACGCATACCGACAAGCCCCCGGATTCCACAAATGCACATGCAACAAATCCGGCTGCTCCCATTTCAACAATCTCTTCAACTGCGTAAAATGCCGCGGATCGTGTTTATGCGCCACCCGCAAAACATAATGTTTAAAACCTTCCAGCCCCCATTCCCGCACCCATGGATCAAGTGAATGATAATTCGAGCAAGCTAAAACAATTTCATACTTCGCCTTATCCAAAAACCGCGCCAAAGTCAGCATCTGATTCTCCGCCCCACC
>CAYGJQ010000146.1:0-2849 GCA_964350285.1 uncultured Candidatus Peribacteria bacterium
CATCTGTGGCGGCTGCACCGATGGCTACGTAAAACGCTACGATTGGGCTGATTGCAGGTTGGAACCATCGAATCAAGAGCCAGCAGAAAACGGGGGGAATCAGCATGCCGCCAATGGCGGAGAGGCCGATGAATTTTCCCGCTCTACGGATACTCTTGATGGTGATCTCAATGCCAAGATAGGCAAAGAAGATCCACATAAGCAGATGGTTGGAAACAAAGTGGGTTGTTTTGTGATGGAACAGGTGTTGCCAATGAAACCCAGCTTGTTCGCTGCTCGTGAAGAGGATTGCTCCTACGATCAGCCCAATCAGAATCAAAGGAACTTTGTTGTCGATCTTGAGAACACTTTCTTGCCATCCAACTCTTTTCGTCATTGAGTGTTACCTCTTGCGTGCCTGCTGTGCGCAGGACATCAGTTTGGGTGTGAATCGTTGCGGAATGAAGTAGCAGGGCTCCTCAGTAGCATGGAGGTTGGACCAATTTCGGCGAACGGTTTTTCCTATGGTGTAAGGTTGATGCCAATTTCGGCGAACGCCACTACGGCGGTTGAAAAACTTCTGACAAGTCAAAGAGCGCCTCTCTCGAGTGGAAAGAGGGGGTTATTATTTGGTCAAATTGGGTGAATTGTCAAATATTAACCGCTTAGTAAGCGTCTTTCTTCACTTGGTCTAAGATTTTTTCTAGTTCACCTTTTTCGTGCATTTCCTTGGTGATGTCCAAGCCGCCAATTAATTGGCCGTTGATGTAGAGTTGGGGGTAGGTGGGCCATTGGGAGTATTCTTTGAGGTCTTGGCGGACGTCTTCGTCTTCGAGGATGTCGAAGGTTTCGTAGATGATATTGCCGTATTGGTCGAGGATGTCGATGATTTGAGCGGAGAAGCCACATTGGGGGAGAAAGCGGTCGCCTTTCATGAAGACCATGATTGGTTTTTTGGTGATCAATGCGTAGAGTGGGTGGTCGGTGTCGGTTTGGGTTTGTTGGGCGGTTTGGGTTTCGTCGTTGAGGTCGCCGGCTTCGGCGTGGGTTTTTAGTTCCATCCGGAGGGCGTGGATGGCGTTGGATTGGATTAGGTCGGAGACGGAATCGTAGATGATACGTTGGCGTTCGATTTGGGAGCGGCCTTTGAAAACATCGGAAACTACCTTCAGCAGGAAGTGATGGCCGTCGCCGCGTTCGTCGATGAATTCGATGGTGTCGTGGTCGGCGGTGAATACTTTGATCAGTCGATTGGCAGCTTCTTGAGTAGGTTCCATAGAAAGTGTTTTGTTAAGAGCAAGAGATGTGGAATATTGTGTGCCTATTCTAAGGTGAATGTATGTCGGTTGAAAGTTCAAAAATTTATCAGGTTGATGCATTTGTTGCCCCTGAAGGTGGCGGTAATCCAGCTGGGGTGACTGTTTGTGGCAAGATGCCTGATGATTGGATGCAGGCTCAGGCGGAGAAAGTTGGTTTTTCGGAGACTGCGTTTGTTTCGCCAGTTCCCCAAAAGAAAAATAGTTGGGATGTGCGTTTTTTTACTCCCACTAAGGAGATTGAGCTATGTGGTCATGCGACAATTGCGAGTTTTGCTTTTTTGCTTGATGTTGGTTTGATTCAGCCGGGATGGCAGAGGATGAATTGTCAGGCTGGCGAATTGGAGGTGAAGGTTTCTGAAGATGGTTTGGTGATGATGGATCAGGCACCGCCGATGTTTCGGGAAGCGGTGAGTGTTGAAGATTTAGCGACGATTCTTGATGTGCCGGTGGAATGGATCGCCGATGTTGATTTCCAGCCAAGTATTGTTTCTACTGGTGTTTGGGACATTATGGTGGGCGTAAGGGGAGCGGTTGAATTGGCGGCGATTAATCCGAGGGTGCAGCTTTTGGCTGATTATTCGAGATTGTTGGGGGTGGAGGGGGTGCATATTTTCACTACTGAAACTAGAAACGAGGCGGCGGTGGCGATGAGTAGGAATTTTGCGCCGGCAGCGGGGATTGATGAAGAGGCTGCTACTGGGACTTCGACGGGAGCTTTGGCAGCGGCATTAGTTCAGCAGGGATTGGTTGCACCGGGTAAAGAACCGATGTTGTTTGAACAAGGAGATTTTATGGGAAAACCTTCTCATCTTTATGCAGAATTGGTGATGGCGGGAGATCTTGTGGCGGCAGTGAGGATAGCGGGGAGGGCTCGTGTGCAGGATGTGATTTCATGGTAAAGTGAATTTTGGTTTATTTTTTAAAATCAATCTTTATGAAAAGGATTGTCTTAGCAGTTTTCTGTGCGTTTTTAATGCTGCCATTGGTGGCGCAGGCCAATCGAATTCCGTTTATTCCGCATGATGGAAGTTTTGAGACAGAACAAAATAATGCGGTGAATTTTGAAAATCCGGAGCGAATTGAAGCGATGATAAGGAGGAGCGAATCTACTGTGATCGAAGTGAAGGTGTCGCCATATGTTTTAGGGAAGGGAGAGCTTTTTGTTTTGAATTGTTTTCCGTACTCAGGTGGCGGTGCAGAGACTATTAAGAGATCTGCTGAGGAGATGAATTTCGAAGTTGAAATGGTAGATCCAAGGGCAATTTATGATTGTGGGGTGTCACTTGGTTTTGATGATCAAGGGGCAGAGTATAAATCTAGTAAAAGAGTGATGTTAACGCCAATTATTGATGAGGAGGATTTGTTGGATACGGTAAATCCGTTTACAGATATTGATTTTAATACTTGGGAAGGTAAAGCGATTACTGATCTTTATTATCGAGGAATTGTAAATGGAGTGAGTGAAGGGCGATTTGCGGGTGATCTTTTGGTGAATCGTGCTCAAGTTACGAAGTTGATGATTTTAGCTTATGCAGGGGTGGGGGAGATGCC
>CAYGJQ010000147.1:0-2801 GCA_964350285.1 uncultured Candidatus Peribacteria bacterium
CTACCTTTGACCTCTACAATAATCCCTTCCCAGACACAAACATTGGATACATTGGAGGCCAAGCTGCCGCTGAACTATATCGCCGCGGCGTACTCGGCGGATACCCCGACGGAGAATTCAAAGGCAACCGCAAAGTAAACCGTGCCGAAGCCGCTAAATTCTTACTACTCGCACGCTATGGCGACGTAGCCGACACCTCAAACAACGGACAATTCCGCGATGTTCTCGACGGCGAATGGTACACCAAATATGTTGTTCGCGCTGCGAACCTCGGAGTAATAGCAGGTCATCCTGATGGAACTTTCCGCCCTGCTGACACTGTAAACACTGCTGAATTCATTAAAATGCTTACTCTAGCATTCGACATTCCACTCGGCGCCCTTCATGGATACGACGACGTACCAAGCAACGCTTGGTTCACTCAATACGCTGGGATTGCTTATCAATACAACCTCTTCCCAGACCGCAATCCAAACTACCTCGAACCAGGAAGAACACTCACTCGTACTGAAATCGCCGTAGCAATCTACCAATACTTGAAGTCTCGCTAATTCGAGAAAAACAAATTAAACTAAAAGGGCTCATTATAATATGAGCCCTTTTAAATTTCGCACTATGCAAGCCGCAACTGTCTTCCTTTATATCCTTCTCGCCATCCTTCCTCTCTTTTGGATGCCATTTTTCAGTCTCGAATTTGAACTCGCCAAAAACCTACTCTTTAAACAAACGATGGTAATCAGCATGCTGTTTATCACCTTCTTCAACATCCACCGTGATAAAAAAATCATCATCCCCAAAAATAAAGTCATCATCCTCATTCTCAGTTTTTTAGGAGTAAACATTGCCGCCACTCTCCTCTCAACTTCCCCCACAAACAGCCTCTGGGGATCCTTCCAACGACAACAAGGCCTTACCACCATTACCTACTACATCGTCTGGCTCATCTCAGTCATCAACCTATTTAAAAAAGAAGACTTCCCCGTAATCGCCAAAACAATCAGCATCACCTCAATCTTCACTTCAATTATTGGCCTCATCCAAACTTTTTTCATCGATCGCATCTTTAGTTCATTTGGCCATCCTAATTTCTTTGCCCAGTTCATCCTCATTGCACTACCATTTTCCTTATTCATTGCCCTCACCGAAAATAAAACCTGGCGCAACATAATGAGTGTCACCATCGGACTTCAAATTTTTTCATTAATCCTCACTGGCAGCAGATCCGGCCTCATTGCTCTCGGAGTGCTTACCTTAATCATTCTTTTCCAACTCAGTTCAACTTATAAACAAAAAATCTTCAAACAGATTGCTCTCGGACTAGTCACTTTTTCAATAGCTTCAATCGCCCTCCTTAATATTTTCCCCAGCAATCCCCTCTCCCAAAACATCCCAACTCTCCAAAGACTAATACTAACTCAACCAACCACAAACTACGCCACCACTACCCAATCACTATCTGTAAGATCAATCGTCTGGTCAGCAGCAATCAAAGCCATCGCCGATGCCCCCATCATCGGAAACGGACCCGAAACAACAGCCACCACTATGCAACAATATGTCACACCTGAACTGCTTAAACTTGAATCCTACCATAGCCTCCCAGACCGTATTCACTCAGAACCACTCGACCTTTTAATAACCACTGGCTTTCTTGGACTAATCACTTGGTACGCGATTTATTTTTGGACCACCTTTATTGCCTTCAAAGAACGTAAAAGCAAAAAACACCCACTTGAAGCTTCGACAATTTTCAATATTCTCGCAGCTGGTTTTATATTCAACCTCTTAAACTTTCAAACCACCACTTCCTACGTTTTCTTCTTTCTACTCTTAGGCTTCATCCTCCTCTTCAAAAAACAAACTCAAACATTAAAAATACCAAAACACTTCCGACCAATATTGATTGTCATCCTCCTAATCGGAATCGGATCTCAAGCCTACTACAATTCCCAAATCGCCCACGCCGACGTCCTCTTCAAGCAATGGCAAAAACAAACCGATCAAATTGAATTACTGGAAACAGCCCACAAAATAACTCCCCAAACACACTACAGCCCCTTTCTTATCAACGAATACCTCAATAAAAATAAAATTGAAAAATGTCTTAATTTGAGCACCCAGGAAATCAGTAAAAATCCTACTTACGCCGACCTCCACGCTCTAAAAGGCGCATGTCATTCCCAAAACAACGACACCAATTTGAGTAATGAGTCATTCACCAAGGCAACAAATCTCTTCCCCTATTCTCCTTTTACTTGGCGCCAATGGGGAATCAGTTCATTCAAATCAGGAAACCACCTCGAAGCAATCGAAAAATTAGAACACCTTCTTTCATTCTCACCTAACTACTGGAAACAAGATGGAGAATTAGACAATCTCAGCTATCGTGAAAAACTTCAACATTATGCTTTTTTCAAGCACAACCCAGAATTTAGGGAGATATTTTTATACCTGGCACGGGCATATTTTCTCAACGGCCAACCAGACAATGCACTTGAAAAACTCCAATATGCTGAAAAGAATATTGATACTTATTCTACTTACGGAGTTATTTATGGCAGCCTAGGAGAAACAGAAAAAGCAATCGATTATTTTGAAGAAGGGTTGAAGCTGGAACCGGAGAATAAAATTTTAAAAGAAAATATTTTGAAACTAAGACAGGGGTAAAGTCAGGCCTGATGTAGTAAAAAAACGAATCACCGCTTCCTAACTATCATTCAGCCCCTTTCCACACCACCCATCTCAGCCTTCACCTTTATACGACACACTTCGAAGGCCACGCTTCGTACTAACCTGATTCC
>CAYGJQ010000148.1:0-2791 GCA_964350285.1 uncultured Candidatus Peribacteria bacterium
CGCCATCGAAGTCAGCTGGCCCTATACACCTGCCGAAGTAAGAGCGGTCCTAACAACCTACCACATCAAAACTGCACTAGGTAAAATCGAGCCTTTGGACCAATTGCCTGATCGTGAACTTACACGGAAAGCAGCAGATGCTATGGCAGTACTAGAGCCAGTAATCGATGCTTCAGTTGAAGCTGATTATTGGAAAGGTTTAGATCAGAATGATCTAGTTAGACAATTTCTAGGTTTAGATTCACAAATCACTCAGCCAGAGATTTTCCAACTTACTGATCAATGGCTGGCGGATGGAGATTCTAATAGTTTAGAAGAAGAGGCCCCCAAGATTTTAGTTCCGGTAATGCTTGAACATTATCGGAAGACCGGGGATAAAGATTTTAATCTTCAGCTGAGAGTGCAAGGACTTGCTCATAAACTTCCATCGACATTGAAGAATCTCATCGATACAGGTCTTCTACAAACCATCGAATCAGAAGACAAAAAATTACTCGTTCCAACTGAAGATTTAATTAGTGCATTAGAGATCGATCCTAGAAACGAAAACATCATCGCCGCCCTCACCAGATTCGTCCGAAACTCATTACCTGATGAAGCCTTTGCCGATCTAGGCTTAGCAGAAGCCCCCGAAGATCTAGTCCGTGAAGTATTCGACTCCGTCCAAGCTTCAGGCCAAATCTACCACCCCACCAAACTAAACAAACCCACCGAGCCAACACCTCCCCTTTAATCCCTAATCCCTAACACCTAACCCCTCAAATACCCCACACACTCAAAATGTCCAGTCTGCGGAAACATATCCACCGGCTGGACATTTTTTAGTTCGTAGCCGTTTTTACACAGATACAGCAAATCCCGCGCCAACGTAGACGGGTTACAAGAAACATAAACAATCTCCTTCGCCCCAAAGCCCAACACTTTCTCCAAAGTCTTTTCTCCTACCCCAGCTCGTGGCGGATCCATCACAATCACATCGGGTTTGGCATCAAGTCCCGTTACCATTTCCCCCACATCTCCCACCACGAATTCCACATTCTCCAAATCATTCAATTGCGCATTAGCCTTCGCATTTTCAATCGCACTGGCATTCAGTTCAATTCCATAGACCTGCCCCACTTTCTGTGCACAAAACAAAGCTATCGTCCCCGTTCCACAAAATAAATCAAACACAGTTGAGTCCTGATTCAGATCGGCGTATTTGAAAATTTGGGAGTAGAGGATTCCGGCTTGCTTCGTATTCGGCTGGAAAAAAGCCTGCGGCAGAATATCAAATTTCAAACTACTCTCGTCTACTCGAATTTCATCTCTCAAAGTCTCCTTCCCAAACATCAGTCGTTCTTTCATCTCAGTCTTCTGCCCCCGTTTCGCCTTCACTGTCGTCCAATAAGCCGAACTAACCTTCGGAAACTCACTCGCCAACCAATCAAAAAACTTCCCAACATCCTCCTCCCTTGTTCCTAGTTCCTGATTACTCACCAAATTCACCATCACTTCCCCCGTCCATTTTCCTTCCCGCACAAAAAGCGACCGCGCAAAACCTTCACCAGTTTTAAAATGAAACGGTCTCCACTGATTATCACGGGCATATTTTCTCACTCGATTGAGAAAATCTACCGTCCATTCCGATTGCAAAAAACACTCTTCAATATCCAACGATTCATACCGTCGCCCCGCCGGATGCAACCCTAATGAAAGCTCCACAGCACCGCCTTTCCGCGGATCATCGTCCCAGGCAAAACTAAACTCCATCTTATTCCGATAAAACCACGGCTGATCACAGCCAATGATTTCTTCCACTTCAAAATCTTGAAAACCGCCAATTCGCTGAATCGCATCTTGTACTTGCTGTTGTTTAAATTTCAATTGTTGCTGGTAATCAACTGACTGCAGCTTGCAGCCCCCGCATTTTCCAAAATACTTACATCGCGGTTTAGTCCGCAGATCAGACTCTCTCACCAATTCCAATATCCGCGCCTCGGCAAATTTCCGTTTCCGCTTGAATACCTCTACCTTGGCCACATCTCCCGGAACACCGCCATTCACAAACACCACAAACTCCCGTTCTGGTAATCCGTCATGCGGCGGCTCAATTACTCTCGCCACCCCAGCGCCACCAAAAGCCAAGTTCGAAATTTCACATTCTAAGATATCTCCTTTTTTCATAGCCCACCTACACTAGAACTCTTCCTCCTCAAAATCAACAAATCCCAGGTCATCATTATCTTCTTCAAAACTAGTTTCTTCCATCTCAAACGCCATTTCCTCTCCATCATCATCATCAAACCCAGCTGCCAAACTTTGGGCTGATACCATTTCCTCAAAGTCAGAGAGCTTTTCTTCAAATTCATCCAAGGCTCCAATCATTTGGTCATCATCAATTTCGCCACTATTCATATCATATTCATTTTTCATCCGTTCAACCCAGCTTTGATACTTTTCCGCTGCCTTAAACAATTTTTCCGGCAAATCCGAATTTTCCAAAGTCTCTAAAATCCCCTCGCAACGTTCTGCTAGGTCCTCCAAAATCTCAATGATATCATCGTTCCGATCGCCCATTTTAAAAGCTTAATACTAAAAAGATAGGGCCATCATACCAATGTTTTTAGTAAGCTCAAGAGAAAAATTTTTGGGTATTAGTAAAGACAGGCCTGATAGGGGCCAAAAAAGCGAATCACCGCTTCCCTCCAGTCTATCAGTCCCTTTGGCTCCTCCCTTTCCGGCCTTCACCTTTATACGACATCTTTCGAAGACCACGCTTCGTTCTCACCTAATTCCAAGCCTCATTGTC
>CAYGJQ010000149.1:0-2744 GCA_964350285.1 uncultured Candidatus Peribacteria bacterium
CCACCATGTTTTTTTTAAGGGGCGTGATTTTGAGCGGTTGGTTGAGCATTTGAGGAATTCAGCTGATTGATGCGGGAGTTTTCTGGTGGAGTACGTATTTGAAGTGTACGCCTCCTTCTTCGCCCTCCCCTACTTCTTCTTGGTAGTTGAAGTGTTCTGGAAGTTGAGGAAAGAAAGTGTCGCAGTCATATGCTGATTCGATGTGAGTGAGGTAAACGCCGGTGATTTTCGGGTGGCTGATGGTTTCGTGGTAGATCTTGCCGCCGCCCATGACGAAGATCGACTCGATAGAATCGTCGGCGAGGTTTAATGCTGCTTCGAATGAGTTGGCTATGGTGGCGCCTGTGGCTTGGTAGTCTGTTTGGCGAGTGAGGATGATGTTTTTACGGTTGGAAAGTGGGCGGTGTTTTTCGGGGATTGATTCCCAAGTGCGGCGGCCCATGATTACGATGTTTTGTTTATCGGGATTTTTCGTTTTAGAAGTGGTGTTTTGGAAAAAGAGCATGTCGTCTTTGATCCGCCACGGGAGGTCGCTGTTTTTACCAATGCCGAAGTTTTGGTCGACGGCGGCGATGAGGTAGATGGGGTGGGGCATTTTAGGGGGTAGGGATTAGGTGTTAGGGATTAGGTGTTAGGTGTTAGGGTGGCCTTTGGCCTCTTTAGGGTTTTTCTGATAGCTGATGTTTTGTAGTTTAGACGGCTACTGGGAATTTGATGAAGGGGTCGTGGTTGTAGTTTTCTAGTTGGAAGTCTTCAAATTGGATTTCCCAGAAAGGTTTTTTGTTGAGTTTTAGGGTTGGGAGTTTTTTCGGGGTACGGGTGAGTTGTTCTTTTAAGCCTTCGATGTGATTTGAATAGATATGGGCGTCGCCGAGAGTGTGGACAAAATAGCGTGGAGTGAGATTGCATTCTTGGGCGACCATGTGAAGTAACGCCGAGTAGCTGGCGATATTGTATGGTACGCCAAGAGCAATGTCGGCGCTGCGTTGGTAGAGTTGGCAGTCGAGATAATTGTCGATGACATAAAATTGGAAGAAAGCGTGGCATGGTGGGAGGGCCATGTTTTCAAGGTCAGCAGGATTCCAGGCGGTGACGATGATGCGTCGCGATTGTGGATTGTGTTTGATCATGTCCAAAGCGTTTTGGATTTGGTCGATGTGACTTTTTTGATAGGTGTTGTGATCTTTGTCCCAGGTGAATTTTTCCCATTTGCGCCATTGGTATCCGTATACTGGCCCGAGTTCGCCATTTTCGTCGGCCCAGGCATTCCAGATTGGGGTGTGTTGAGTGAGTTCGTCATTGATATTGGTTGAGCCGCGTAAAAACCAAAGTAGTTCGCGGATGATGGCGTCGAAACGAACTTTTTTGGTAGTAACTAATGGGAATCCTTCCCGGAGGTCGTATTTTCTTTGAGCACCGAAAATGGAAATGGTGCCGGTGCCAGTGCGGTCCGATTTTTCTTGGCCGTTTTCTAGAACTTCGCGTACGAGATCGAGATATTGTTGCATGGGGATTGTTTAAGGGATGACTGTTAAATTAATAGCTGAGTTGGTTTGTAGTGTTAATGGATTTTTTATTGCATTTGTTGGGAGAGATGGCGAAAGCTGTGAGTGGAATTATTTTGGAAGTTTTGAGTTTTGGTTTTGTCAGGCAAATGTAATCGATGATCTTTTTTTCGCATGATCAAAAGATGTTTTTTGGTTTCGTCTTTTTTTTGTCATTTGGTGGTTGCTTTTTTGCAGATTAATTTTAGAATGGAGGTATTGTATTTTAAATTTTTGGCATGCGTCGAAGTTTCGTAGCCGTCACTTTATTAGCGAGTTTGGTTTTAGTAAGTGGATGTAATTTGTTTAAGCCACATCAGGATTTGCGGAGAAAAGTTGGGAAGCAGATTACTTTTGAGGCAAGTGGGAAAAATGGTGTGAAGTATGAGATGACTGAAACTGAAAAGCCGGTGGTGGAAGTTTTTGATCCACGGAATTTGTATGCGAATGCTCAGGAATGCGGACACGGAGGTAGTGAAGAGTATTTTAAGGACTTGATGAGTGGCTATGGAGAGGTGCCAGCTACTATTTACGATTTTAGATATGATGGTCGCGGGCAAGAACCGATGAATTATACGGTGACAGTGGTGCCAAATCTTTTAGGGTTTACTTCTTTGGTGCAGTTGAAAGAAAATTTTGATTTCTGTGGAGCTGGTGGATCAATGTATCCGGTGGCGATCACAGAAAAACTATTTATGTTTAAAAGTAGTTGTGGTTCTGGTTTCGATGATGGATCTGGTTTGCCGGTGGGCTGTCAGGAGATCGAACAAATGCTTGATCCGCAATTGAATCAATAGTTTTAAGATTTGCAGACTTTGCAATCGCCAGCGAGTTGTTTGTTGAGGATGTTTAAGGCCATGATCATCAAAGCAATGCTGGTGAGTTGGAATGGTGTTTCGTAAAAAGTGATGAAACTGAGTCCCACGGAAATTCCAAAAACGGAAATTACGGGTAGGGTGCAAAATGTGCAGAACATCGTAAGGGTTCCAGCGATAACACTGATTCCAGAGAGTGAGCCGAGTTTGGCTTTAGATTCGGCTTTTTTTTGAGCAAAAAGTTTGACCATACCGGCCACTAAAATTCCAGTGAGGATGCTGATCATTGAGCTGAAGAAAATGTTTTTTGTAGTTAGTGAGCCACCAATTACGCAAGCTAAATTTCGTTCTCCAGGTAAAGTGGACATCAAATAGTAGTTGAATG
>CAYGJQ010000150.1:0-2715 GCA_964350285.1 uncultured Candidatus Peribacteria bacterium
AGCGGTAGAGCTTTATCGTAGCCTAAAAAAAGCAACTAACGAGATCGAAGAAGCGGAAGAAATGCTCAAAACTGAAAAAGACCTGGAAATGCAAGAGTTAGCAAAAGAGCAGCTACATACCGCCAAAAAAGATAAAGAAAAGCTTGAAGAGGAACTCAAAGTTGAACTAATCCCCAAAGACCCCAACGATTTCAAAAACTGTATCGTAGAAATCCGCGCTGGAACTGGCGGCGACGAAGCCGGATTATTCGCTGCTGAATTAGCCCGTATGTACTTCCGTTACGCAGAAAACATCGAACACAAAAAACGAAAGTGACTCCGGCGGCATCAAAGAAATTATTTTCAAAGTGAAAGGGGAGGGGAGTTACGGCAAAATGAAATACGAAAGTGGCGTCCATCGCGTCCAAAGAATTCCCGCTACTGAAAGCCAAGGTCGCATTCATACATCAGCAGTGACTTGCGCAGTTTTACCTGAAGCCGACGATGTCGACATCAAAATCAAGGACGAAGACATCCGCATCGACGTTTTCCGCGCCAGCGGCTGTGGCGGTCAAAGTGTCAATACTACTGATTCAGCCGTTCGCATCACCCATGAACCAACCGGACTTGTTGTCACCTGTCAGGATGAAAAATCCCAACATAAAAACCGTGACAAAGCGATGTCTGTCCTTAAATCACGCCTTTTCGCCCTCGAACTCGAAAAACAACAAAAAGAACTTGGGGAGCAACGCTTAGCTCAAATCGGTACTGGTGATCGTTCAGAAAAAATCCGCACCTACAATTTCCCTCAAGACCGTGTTACCGACCACCGCATCAAAAAAAGCTGGAACAACCTCCCAGGGATCATGGATGGCAACATCCAAGACATCGTTGAAAGCCTTACCCTCGAAGACCAAGCCCAAAAACTCACCGCCGAACAAGAGTGACCACAAAGGTCACCCTCGACTAATCCACAAAATGCCCACCGAGACTCTCTTTCCTCTCGATTGCTGCTTTGACGATTAACAATCCCGCATTCACCATATTCAAAGTCACCACCAAGTCCTCATTCACCCCTTTTTTAATTTCCTGCTCAATCAAGACCTGCAAACCTTCCAACTCCTGCCTCCCAGACTCTAAGGCCTCTCCTGTCCGCACAATACCAACCAAATCCCACATCACCTGACGAATTTTCAGCTGCCAAGATTCAATTTCATCACCTTGCTGATTACAATATTCCGGCAAATCAAAAATCGGAGAATTAATCTGATCATGCTGCTTTAGCTGCCCCACAATCTCACCACTAAACACCAACGCCTCCAACAACGAATTACTACCCAAACGATTCGCTCCATGCACACCAGTCCCAGCCACCTCTCCAAAGGCAAACAAATTTCTAATCCCAGTTCGCCCCTTTAAATCAGTCTTCACTCCGCCACAAATAAAATGTGCTGCTGGCATCACCGGTATCAAATCGCTGCCTAAATCAAAACCATAATCTTTCAACATCCTTGAAACATACGGAAATTTCACTTCCGCCAAATCCTTATCTTCTTCAGGAAACTTCAAATAGACTTTACCCCTCTTCGATTCCGCATAAACACACCGTGCTACCACATCACGCGGCGCTAAATCTCCCCGCTGATCATATTCTCGCATAAACGGCGTACCATCTTCCCGACACAAAAATGCTCCCTCGCCACGCAAAGATTCAGTCAATAAAAATCTTGCCCGCCCCTGCCAAGCAAAAGCTGTTGGATGAAACTGCATAAATTCCATATCCCGAAAATCACAACCAGCTCGCTTCGCCATCCCAAAACCATCCCCAGTAGAAATTACTGGATTGCTAGTAAACTTATAAATCTGTCCCAAGCCACCAGTTGCTAAAATAGTTGCATCAGCAAAAATATTTTCCACACCTTGATTTCGAATAATCTGCACCCCGTAACAAATCTGATTCTTCACCAACAAATCCGCCGCAAACGCATCCTCCCAAACTTCAATATCTGCATGCTCTTTCACTCGATTCACCAAAGCCTCCTCAATTGCTTTCCCAGTATAATCACCTACATGCACCACCCGCTTGGCCGAGTGCCCACCTTCAAGTCGCAAATCGATATGCCCCTCTTCTTCATCAAACTCCACCCCAAATTCAATCAAGCGCTTAATTGCCGCCGGTCCATTTTTCACCACAAACTCCACCGCATCACGATCGTTATGATACGAACCAGCCTTCAGCGTATCTTCAACATGCCGCTCAAAACTATCTGCCTGATCCAAAACCGCTGAAATACCACCTTGAGCATAATTCGTACTACTCTCGGCCACATGTTTCTTCGTAATCACCAATACTTTCCCTTTCTCCGCCGCATTCAACGCAAAATTCAACCCCGCAATTCCCGAGCCAATTACAATAAAGTTCCAATTTTCCATTAACATCAGTTAAGGTCAAAATTACACTAATTCAACCCACCGATGATAGCAACACCTAATCAATCATTGCGATCAATTCCTCAACTTGCTCTGCAATCAACTTTCCATTATCCGTCGCGTAAATAATATCCGCTACTTCCCGATATTTCGCTTTTCTCTCATCCCATACCTCTGCCAACTCTTCCACCGCTGATTTCCCACCAGTCAATGAAGGACGATTTTCATCACCATAAATCCGCCGCGCCGATTCTTCAATTGCACAAGTAAAAAGCACCACCCTTCCAGTAGGCTTCAAAACTTCAA
>CAYGJQ010000151.1:0-2589 GCA_964350285.1 uncultured Candidatus Peribacteria bacterium
AAAGGTGATGTGAGGCAGCTTAAAGGTGATGTGAGGCAGCTTAAAGGTGATGTGAGGCAGCTTAAAGGTGATGTGAGGCAGCTTAAAGGTGATGTGAGGCAGCTTAAAGGTGATGTGAAGCAGCTTAAAGCAGATGTTAAAGAATTAAAGGCTGATGTATTTATGCTGAAGGAAGAAATGGGAAATTTGAAAGTAATGATAAGAGTGATGATGGAAAAAGTTGATACTATAATGACTAATCTTGATAACTTTGCAGGGAGAGTAAAAGACCATGATGATGAACATGCTGCTTCAAAAGCCCGACTAGATCGTCATGAGAAGAGAATTGAAGATCTTGAAATAAAGATCTAAAACGGTGGCACGATCACCCGGCGATCACCACGGCGCGTAGGCATTGGCTGAGGATCGGCGATGGCTTTTAGAATGTCTGCGCCCCCTTCATTCTTAACGAAATCTTGGATTCCCTGAAGCATTCTATCGACTGTTCCACCTGGCTCACTATTATTTTTAATTGCAATTTCGATGAGATCACCCATGAACTGTTCGTGGAGTTGTTCGTCGTTGGTGGGGAGCTCTCTATCGCCGCGGATAGATTCGAAGACGTCTTGAGTAGATCCGTGGGAATATTTTGGGCTGTTGAGACGTTCACGGATTTTATCAAAGCGCTCTTTGAATTTGATGTCGCGGTTGAAAACGGCACCGAAAAGTACGGGGTCAACCATGATGATCTTGTCTTTAACGTAATTCAGAAAATTTCTAGTGGAACCGAGATTGGTGGCGTAAGCTCCGCCGACACGCGGTGGAGCATCGAGCATTTCCTCACCAAGTTTAACGTAATCTTTACTATTTTTGTGGATGAGACTGGTGCTAATTGAATAGAAACGCATCCAAGAATTAAGGAACTCGGTAAAATCCTGTGGAGCTTTTTCGGGGTCTTTATTCATGCGAATCGCACGACATTGAAGACCGAAAAGCATGGAGGCAGCGATATTTTGACGACCGGAAGATTCGAATCCCCCACCACTACCACGCCAGCGCAATAATGTTTGGATTGAGTTGGCACGGGCGATGGTGATGAAGGCAGAAGTATCATCATGATCGAGGAATTGCCCTTTATCGAAACGTTGGTTTACACGCTCGTTGATCATTGGTTCGGTGAGGAGGTAATTGTGGAACCATGATTTAAATTTGATACCTGGACCATATGAAGCTGGAGGTCCATCTATTTTACACCATTCTTCAATTTCGCTCATACTGATTGGAGGTGAACGATCAAAGAACTCCATCACAGGGTAATCACCGGTATAATCACCACTAAATTCACCGAGACGATCGCGGGAAAGGATGCCCCAACGCACTCCCTGAATCACATAGTAAATTTTGGCCTCTGGGGCCATTTTACCGGCTTCAGTTGCATAGCGGACATAACCTTCATAACGATGCGGTTCGAAACCTTCTGGTGGGCCAGTTCCCGCTTCCATGGCTTGGATCCACTCCTGGAGCATGCGGGAACATGATGGAGCGATATCGGTAGCAGTAGAACCCAAAGTTTTGGCGTCATCCTTATAGTTATCAAGCTCACTCTTGTAAGCACTTTTATGCTTATGGTACATCTCACGGAACAGGGCATTATCACCCCAAATAGCCATGAAGGCGCGATTGAGTTTTTCTTTCAATACCACCATATCGTTAGTTTCGGAGTGGACGTTGTTGTAATTGAAAGAGACGGCGCCACCACTCACTCGGGCTAAGGCTTTCCAGAGAATGGGATTATCGATGTCGAAACGACCTTTATCAGCAAGCGACGTGATGAGTGCCCGGAGGTGATCCTTTTCTTGCACTTTTTCCATCAAATCCCAAAGAGCCCAGGCATCACGACTATCAAAGTTTTCCTTTAGTTTATTAACCTCCCCCATTTCGGCTTGTTCTTTTTGGAGACCAAACTCGTAGGCAAGAGTTTCACACATCGGGATATTCTTGAATAAAACCTCACCGACGTCACCAGTACGTTCATCACTGGCACGCTTATAACGACGTTTACTCCACTCAAAGAAAGTGTCCCACATTTGTTTGATATCGTAAGGAGTAAGCCAACGGACGCTAGTCTGAGCTTGGGCACCTTTGCCGCTATCAATATGAGACTTAAGTGATTCGTAATAGCGGTTTACTTTTTCAAAACCGTGTTTGTAGGTGTCGACGATTTCTTTGGTGTTGTTGACGTCTTTACGGAGATTGTTATAGGTGTCTTGAAGACTATGAAGATGATCTTCGGATGGAGTCTTGCCGCTGGCGATCAGTTTTTTGAGATCATCAATTTTGTAACGGGTAGCAAAAAGATTTTGGACTCCGGGAAGATTATTGATGGTTTGATTGAGAGCTTCAAGTTGATCAAGCTGTTCTTTTTTCTGCTCGGGGAAGTCATCGAGATCGTTTTGCTGGTTGAGAAGGGCGTGGATTTTTCCGACTAGTCCTTCTTTCTTAATTTTTTCAATATTCTTGAGAGCGATCTCGAAATCGGTAATTTCCTTGGGCGCACCACGATCCATAAGGACCTCTTTTTCTTCAATTACCTTGCGGAACTTTTCTTTG
>CAYGJQ010000152.1:0-2159 GCA_964350285.1 uncultured Candidatus Peribacteria bacterium
GCACATTCACCACTGTCGCTGAAATTCGCACCGATCAGACAAACAATCTAAAAGGAATCATTTCCAATTTCCAAAGTCGCCGCACCCGCAACGGTCGGATGATGATCAAAGCCCTTTTTACGGATAGCACTGGTTCGATCGAGGTTGTTTGGTTTGGCCAACCATTCGTAATGCGCATTCTCAAAGCAGGAGACGAAGTAGTTCTTTCTGGTAAAGCTAAATTCGCCATGGGAAAAACCTCCTTACAAAGCCCAGTTTACGAAAAACTCAGTTCTGAAGGAGAACAACTCCACGCGGGCGGTATCGTTCCCATCTACCATGAAACCGAAGGCATCACCTCAAAATGGATGCGCGAAAAGCTAAAACCCATGATCAACGAATGGAGCCGTCATCTTTTCGAATATATGCCCGAAGAAATTCGCCGCGAAAACCGCCTAATGGACTACCGCCAAGCCGTCACTCAAGCCCATTTTCCTGAAACCCCCGAACGTCTCAAAACCGCCAAAGAACGCCTCGCCTTCGATGAACTTTTCATCCTCCAATTCCAAGCTCTTCAACGCAAATGGCAATGGCAACAAATCGCCGCTAAAGAAAAAAAACAAATTGATATCGACCCCAAACTCCATCAACAGTTCCTCGAAACCCTCCCTTTCGAACTCACCGGCGCCCAGCAACGTTCCCTCGACGAAATCATCAACGACCTCCAAAATCCTTACCCCATGTCCCGCTTACTCCAAGGAGATGTTGGTTCTGGTAAAACTGTTGTAGCCGCCGCGGCTATTTTGCATGTAATTAAATCCGGCTATCAAGTTGCCCTCATGGCTCCAACCGAAATCCTTGCCCGTCAGCATTACCAAACTATTTACGGCTTCCTTAAAGAATACGGTTTCAACATTCAATTCCTCGCAGGCAGTGTTGGCGCCAAAGAAAAACGTGAAATCACTCAACAAATGAAAAACGGCACTCTCGATCTAATCATCGGCACCCACGCCATCATCCAAAAAGGAATTGGTTTCAATAAACTCGGCCTCGCCATTATCGATGAACAACACCGCTTCGGAGTTAAACAACGCGAAATGCTCAAAAGTTTCGACAGTCCACACCTGTTGGCGCTTTCGGCAACACCCATCCCTCGAACCCTCGCCATGACCCTCTACGGCGACCAAGGCCTCTCAATCATCGACGAAATGCCCGCCGGACGAAAACCAATCATCACCCGCATCGTCCCAGAAAACAAACGCCTCGACGCCTATCGCTGGATCGAAGACCAAGTAAAAAAGGGGAGACAAGTCTATGTAATCTGCCCATTGATCGAAGAATCCGAAAACTTAGAAGTTAAGTCAGTAATCGAAGAGTTCGATCGCCTCGAAAAAGATATCTTCCCTGATCTCAACGTTACCTTCCTTCACGGAAAACTCAAAAACGAAGAAAAAGACTCAATAATGGAGAAATTCAAAGCAGGGGACCATGACATACTTGTGTCAACCTCAGTGATCGAGGTCGGAATCGACGTTCCAAACTCCAGTATCATCTTAATAGAGGGCTCCGAGCGCTTTGGACTATCCCAACTCCACCAGTTCCGGGGGAGAGTCGGTAGGGGAGTCCACCAATCCTACTGCTTCCTGTTCACCAACTCTTGGTCCGACGAAACCAAGGCCCGGTTAACCGCGATGGTGAAGCATACATCCGGTTTTAAACTGGCAGAAATCGATTTAGAACTCCGCGGACCAGGGGAGATATACGGCCTCAGACAGTCCGGAATCCCTGATTTGAAGATGGCTAGCTTGACAGACTCAATTACTATTGCAAAAGCTCGTAAGGCAGCTGAACAATTGATAAAAAAAGATCCTCAACTAGAGGATCATCCACTTTTAGCAAAAAAAATAGCAGAGAAGAAAGTAGAAATTATGGTAGGGGAGACAAAACACAATTAAAGCCTCCCCAGCACATATTAATCAGTCACCAATACAAACTTTTTCCGGTGCTTATGACGCTTAAAATAACCATAAAACCGACCAGGATTTCTTTGGAAAATACTATAACAGTATTCCATCTGATGCCATGGATTATAAAAATTCTCCGTACCAATATAATTCGAATGATAAGCAGAATTTAAACCGCAAAAGCCATGATCTGTAGTTCCATTACGATTGTAACCA
>CAYGJQ010000152.1:2169-2576 GCA_964350285.1 uncultured Candidatus Peribacteria bacterium
TCTTGCTCCAAAGTAAGAATAAAATCTAAATTATTGTTCGAAATTTGAGAAGCAATCCGTACATTTGTATTCTGATCATCTCCCGCAGTAATTTTTCGATAATAAGACTTATTAGTAAATTGAGGCCCCTCATCCTTCTTTACGCACTCCTGACTCTGCTTACCTCCCAAACGCGCCAAATCATTTGATTCCAGCTCTAAACGGCCTTCTGTATGCTCATTGAGCTTCACCCAGGCCAAATGACGTTCAGCCATACAAAGCTCTTCCTTAGTTTCAGCTTCATTAACGGCATGATTAAAAGCTTCTTCAGCTACCTTCAGTTCCAGCGAGTCTACAAATATAGCCTCTTCAACATAAGCCGCAACCGGAGTAGCAGTTAGCATCAACCTTGCCAGAAAACCAATAAC
>CAYGJQ010000153.1:0-2522 GCA_964350285.1 uncultured Candidatus Peribacteria bacterium
GCCAGTACTGTCGATTTGAGTGTGGAATAATCCCTTTTTCCCTTGGAGTTCGGTGTTGAATTTGCTTTCAATGCCGTATTGACCGTTGCTGTTATGATCGACGAAGCCGAGGAGGTTGGCGGCGAGGGTTTCTTCTGGGTAGTAGCGGTAATATTCTTCTTTCATGTTGATGCCGAGATAGTCTTTATTGGTGTCTTCAGTTTTGATTTGGCTGATTTGTTCGGCGATCTCAGGTTTTAGTTTTTTAGCCAAAACAACGTAGCGATTTTTTCCGAGGAGGATTCTTTCGAGACGGGCGATGGGAATGTCGAGGTAGGGGCTAAGTAAGGTGGCGGCTTCACGGTAGTCGGTGATTTTTGGGGGATAGGCTTTGAGGTTTTTGTTCTCGACTTCGACACCGGTGATGTTGAGGGCGGTGATTTCTTGGAGGGCGACTTCCGGTAAAGTGTCTGAAAGGAGGATTTGTGGGCGTTTTTCAGTGGAAATGCTGTTGAGGAGATTTTGTTTGAATTCTTGTTTTAATTCTTCGTCGCTGCGGGGATTGAGTTTGGCGAGTTCTTCTTCAGTGGCTTCGGGTTTGAGTTTTTTAGCTAATTCTTTGATCCGTTCGTCTTCGATGGCGCGGAGTTCTTCTGGGTTGTAGATCAGTTCGGAAATCGTATCGGCGACGAGTTGTTTGTTTTTAATTAAGGTTGGATCGGCGAAGAGGAGGTTGAGGGTGGTGTTGGTGGCAACTCGGAATTTTTCACCGGAGTGATAGTCCTTAATGAAGATTTCGCCGCGGCGGGCAGGGAGCTCAGTGTAGGCTTGATGATCTTTGTCGGCTTGTTCTTGGAAGTATTGGTGTTGAATTACTTGGAGATAAAATAGTCGACTGAGAATTAGTAAGGCGGCGAAGCCAGTAATTCCAACTAGAAATGATGTTTTGTAACTGTTGTCGATTTTTTTTACTCTGCGGCGATTCATATCGAGTTTTTACGGGCGGGAGCCAATTATAACAAAAAGGTGCTTGGTTGTCTTTGATTGGCTCGTGTGCTACCATCCATCCGATTTAAACGATTGTATGCATCGAAAAACAACTTTGGAAAATGGTCTGCGGGTGGTGACCAAGAAACTGGAAAACACTAAAGCCGTGACGGTTTTGATTTTAGCCGGGGCCGGTTCTAGATATGAAACTTTGGAGATAAATGGGATTTCGCATTTTTTGGAACATATGTTCTTTAAAGGGGCGAAAAAGTATGAGAATGCTCGTGCAGTTTCGGAAGCGATTGATGCTGTTGGTGGGGATTTCAATGCTTTCACTGGAAAAGAGTATGCAGGATATTATGTGAAAGTTGCTGCTGAGCATCGTTCTTTAGCAATGGATGTGCTGGCAGATATGTTGGTGCATTCGAAGTTTGCAACTGAGGAAATTGAAAAAGAGCGAGGGGTGATTTTGGAGGAATATAATATGTATCAAGATACGCCGATGTATCAGATCGGTTGGAATTTTGAGAAGTTGATGTTTGGTGATCAGCCGTTGGGGCGTGATCAGATTGGAACGAAAGAGTTGATTCAATCGGTGACTCATGAACAGTTTGTGAAATATAAATCTGAACTTTATACGCCGGATAATATTGTGATTAGTGTAGCCGGGAATGTGGATCATGAAGAGATTGTGGGTGAGATTGAATCTTATTTTACTTTTGATGGGACGAAGAAAGCTTATGATTATGAGCCGTATAAGCCAGTGACTGAACCGAAGAAAGTTCATTTGAAAAGAAAAGAAACTGAGCAAGCGCATTTGATTGTGGGTGGTCTTGGTTTTGCTGAGTCTTCGGAGCAGACGTATGTACAGAAATTACTGTCGATTATTCTTGGGGGGAATATGAGTTCACGGATGTTTTTGTCGGTGCGGGAAGCGCAAGGACTTTGTTATTACATCCATTCTTCAACTGATGACTACACTGATGTGGGAGCGATTTCTACTAATGCCGGTGTGGCGTTGAATAAAATTGATGATGCGGTGAAAGCGATTGTTGGTGAATATGATCGGATTGCTGCTGGGGATTTGACGGAAGAGGAATTAATGAAAGCCAAGAACTTTTTGAAAGGGAAGATGGTGTTGCGGCTGGAAGATTCAGAAGAGTTTGCGCATTTGATGGGGAAATTTGAATTGCTTTATGGAAAAGTGCGGACGCCGGATGAGATTTTTAAACAGCTTGAAAAAGTGACAGTGGAAGATGTTAATCAAGCGGCGGCGGAATTATTTCAACGTGATCGTTTGAAGTTGGCGGTGATTGGGCCGTATGATGATGAAAGTCATTTCGAAGGTTTGATTTCTGGGTAGAGTGGTTGTTGTTCTTGTGGGGGGATATGTTTAGCCCTTGTGTTTCTGGGTTGGCCGTGTTTAATATTTATGCCTATATTTTAACTAATCAAATTATGGATTTTGAAGGTGTGAAAGAGAAAACTCTTGTTTTGGTTAAACCAGATGCGATTCAGCGTGGTTTGATGGGGGAAATTACTAGTCGTTTTGAACG